>DJUI01000086.1:6899-15769 GCA_002438305.1 Staphylococcaceae bacterium UBA6286
AGAATATGACCTTATTATATTTGACAGTCCTCCGGTATTATCAGTGACAGACTCACAGATTATTTCCTCTAAAGTTGACGGTATCGTACTCGTCGTAGATAAACAAGATAATAACAAGTCATTTGTAAAAGAAGCTAAAGAATTACTTACAGTAAGTGAGAAATCGAAGTTACTCGGTATTGTTTTTAACAATGACGAGTATGACACAGAGAAATATTATGTTTATCAATAATGATTGAGTGAGGTAAGATTATGGGAAAGAAATTTAAAACGCTGTTACTTGTGTTACTGGATTCATTAATTGTTTTAATGGCTGTATTTTTGTCATGGTACATCATTAAAGATGTGACTGTTCATGATAGAACGTACTTTTTTGCAAAAGCAGTAACACTACTTGCTACTTATCATTTATTTGCTTTTGTGTTTAATCTTTATAATAGAATATGGCGTTACGCCTCTGTAAGAGAATTAATGTCAGTATTCTTTGCCGTGACATGTGCAGTCATTACAAGTTTATTAGTGTCATCACTGATTCTAAAATTCATGAAACTGGACAATACTCCTGAAGTCGGTATGTTGTTAATAAGCTGGTTGTTCATGATTGTCTTTATAGGTGGAATACGGTTACTCGGTCGTATTTTGAATAACGATAAAGAAGACACGTCAGATTTCGAACGAGCCCTTATCTTCGGTGCAGGTCGAGGTGGTACGATGCTTGCCAGACAGATGGAAAATGTGCCGACTATGAAAATGAAACCTATACTATTTCTCGATGATGATCCTGCTAAACAAAAACAAGTTATTAACGGCGTCAAAGTACAGGGCAGTCGTTCGATTTTAAAAGAAGCAATCGCCAAATATGATATTGATAAAGTGGTAATTGCTATTCCATCGCTTGCTCAGAACAAACTAAAAGAGCTTTATGATATTTCTATCGAAAGTGGCGTAGATGTGCAGATCATGCCTAATATTGATGATGTATTGACTGGTAAAAAGCAAGTATCATATTTAAAAAATATTGATCTTGAAGATTTATTAGGAAGAGAACCTGTTAGGCTCGATTCAAAAGGAATTAGAGACACCATAAACAGTAAAACGATTTTAATTACTGGGGCTGGTGGTTCTATAGGTTCAGAAATCGTAAGACAGATTAGTAGTTTTGGACCAAGTACGGTACTATTGCTTGGACATGGTGAAAACAGTATTTACACTATTAATAATGAAATGAAAAATAAATTTAAAGATGGACATATTACCTTTGTTCCGATTATCGCTGATATTCAGGACCGGGAACGTATCTTAAAAATATTTGAAAAATACAAACCGGATGTAGTCTATCATGCTGCAGCACATAAGCATGTACCGCTGATGGAAGCTAATCCTTCTGAAGCCATTAAAAATAATATTTTTGGTACAAAAAATGTAGCTGAAGCAAGTGCTGAATATGGTGTCGGTTCATTTGTAATGATTNNCTGATAAAGCAGTCAACCCGCCGAATATTATGGGCGCAACTAAGCGTTGGGCGGAGATGATTGTACAGAATCTAGCCAGCCGTTCAAATACAAAATTTGTTGCTGTGCGTTTCGGTAATGTGCTTGGCAGCAGAGGTTCTGTCATCCCATTGTTCAAACAGCAGATTGAAAAAGGTGGTCCGGTCACTGTAACTCATCCAGATATTACGCGTTACTTTATGACTATCCCTGAGGCGAGCCGTCTTGTTATCCAAGCAGGTGTTCTTGCTAAAGGGGGAGAAGTGTTCGTCCTGGATATGGGTAAACCAGTTAAAATTGTAGACTTAGCAAAGAATGTAATTGAACTTGCAGGTTACAGTATTGATGAAATCGGTATAGAATTTACAGGTCTTAGACCTGGTGAAAAAATGTATGAAGAGCTATTAAATGAAAATGAAGTTTCTGAAGCTCAAGTTCATGAAATGATTTATGTCGGTAAAGCAGTGCCTAAAGATTATGAGTCATTGATGGCTGATATTGAGCGCTTACCATATTTAACTGATGAGGAAATCAAGGAACTAGTCATTGGAGAAGCAAATAAAAATTTTGATTATCCTGCCATTTAACAGCCGTAAATAAGAATTAGGAGTACATCTAATATGGACAAAGGTTACTTAAGAACACTATTCATCTTTACTATTTTTATAACATTGATGTTTTTAATAACAATCGGTTTGTATTATGTAAGTCTGGCAACTGGATATCATGGACTGGCAATCCCCATTCTTGGCGGGAGCGACGATGGCGTGTTCTATTTTGAAAATGCACTTGAAATCAAGAATGGCGGAAATGCCATTCTTACTTCAGTGCATGTTGTTGTATTAGGCTACATTTTAAAGTTATTCGATACAGAATATGTCTTTGCTTTGAAAATGTTTAATTTTACAGGCGTTATTTTATTTGCAATAGTGAGTTATTTCTTAGTTAGACTGCTCGCTGGCCGTAGACATGTATTGAACGTCTATAGTTTGTTTCTAGGAATGATGATGCTGTTTGTCAGTTTTGTATATGTATCTACCATATCAATTATACGTGATGTCTGGATCTTTGACTTTTTCTTACTGACAGTTTTATTCTTTGCACTGTATTTAAAATCGAAAAGTCCACTGAAAGTTCTATATATTATACCTATTGTAATTTCTATGATTCTTCTCTTCAGTTATCGTGATTACGCTGCAGCAAGTTTTCTGGGAGCAGCATTATTTTTTCTTTTCTTCAACAGAAAAAATAAATCTGCAAATAGTGTATTAGTCATCTCAGCTATCATCATCGTACTTGGAATCTACTATACATTATTGAAAAACTTTGAAATTCCCTTTGTTGGTTTGTCATTAAGTGACGCATTGAACTACCGTAAAAATGGTCAGGAATTGTATGCCGGTGCCAGTCAACTGAATATTTCACTGGACCAGCCTAATTATCTGTTTTTCCTCTTTAATTATATTTACAGTTTAATGAGCAATGCCCTTGGACCATTACCATTTCAAGTAAGAGGATTCAGTACACTAGTCCTCTTTGTCACTGAAACCATTCCCATGGCCTGTATTTTTTATTATTTATGGAAACATAGAAGTTCACTGGAATATTTAGATAAGATGCTTCTTACTCAAAGTTTAATCTGGTTTTTATTTATCGGTATTACAAATGATAATTTGGGAACGGGCTCTAGACTTAGAATTTCAGGCTATTTGTTTATTCTCCTAGTATTTATCAAAGTTTTCTATATGACGAAATGGGGTAATTCAATCGATGATAAAGAAGATGCCCGACTGAAAAGACATCATGTTATTAAAAAGAATGAGGTGTAATTAATGGATACGCATCAATTGAAAGAAGAATTTATAGAAGAACACTATGACTCAATCATGTTAGCAACCACATCAAATCACAACTCTGACTTTCTGCGGTTACCTGATAAGTTGATCAACAGTCAGAAATGTATGAGTTTCTCTGTGGCGAGTGAAGATATTGCCAAAGACATCATCACTGTATTTGATGATCTTGCTTTTTATATATATGTGGATGTTGAACGTAAGCAGAATATTGACTTATATAGAATCGTCAGAGAGTATAGTCGACATTCAAAGTTAAGAGAAATCAAACCTAATGACCTCGCCATGGATGCGGCTGACATATTGATTTATAAATCTGTCAAAGATAAAGAAAAAAATATCATTATTGTCGGTACGGGTAATATTGGAATTAAACTTGCGATCAGACTTGCGGAAAGAAATTACAATGTGTTTCTTCATGGGCGAAATAAAGAAAAAGTGGATCTATTTGTCCAGATGATTAATAAAATGCTTCCTAGATATACGAAAAGAATAAAAGTTTGGGAAGAGGAACCGATTGATGTGCTATGTACGATGATATCTGCAACTGAAGTGATTGATGAGCACTATTTAGACTTTTTCAATGAAGGTGCACTTGCAATCGACGGCGGCATTGGAAACTTCAAAAAATCATTTATTAAACGTGCACTGGCTGAAGGATATAATATTATTAGATTGGACGTACGTATCTCCAATGATGTATTGAACGGAATTGATCAATCATTCAATTCTACATTCTTTACTGAAATCAAAGGAGAACGGACACTGAATACAGTGCATATTGTTTCTGGAGGTATCATTGGACAAAACGGTGATATCATTGTTGACAGGATTGTCAAACCGCAGCGAGTCATCGGTGCTGCTAATGGTATTGGTGGTGTGAAACGAAAAGAGGAACTCACCCATGAAGATATCGAGAAAATCAGGCTTGTTAATGAAGCTATAAAGGAGCAGAAATAATGTTAAAAAGACTATTTGATGTGACCATCGCAGCAACAGCTATTGTAGCATTGAGTCCAGTCATTGTAACGTCTGCCGTGTTAATAAAGAAAAAACTCGGCTCTCCTGTACTATTCAAACAGACTCGTCCCGGTAAAGATGGTGAACCTTTTGAAATATACAAATTTCGCACGATGACCGATGCACGTGATGAGAAAGGAGCGCTACTTCCCGATGATGCTCGGCTAACTCCATTTGGTGAAACGATTCGGAAATTAAGTATCGATGAACTCCCTCAATTATTTAATGTCTTGAAAGGAGATATCAGTCTTGTAGGCCCTCGGCCATTATTAATGCAGTACGTCCCATTATATAATGAGCATCAGCAGAGAAGGATGGAAGTCCGACCCGGAATTACTGGCTGGGCACAAGTAAACGGCCGTAATAATATTAACTGGGAAGATAAATTCAATCTTGATGTGTGGTACGTTGACCATCAAAGTTTTATACTTGATATGTATATCTTGTTGTTAACAGTATTTAAGGTATTTAAGCGGTCAAATATCAGTCAGGATGGACATGCAACGACTTCTGTATTTAAAGGAAATCAATAATAAGATAATAGAGGGAAGGCAAAACCTATGAATAAGAGAATCCATTTATCAATTGCCCATATGGGTGGTAACGAACAGAAATATACTAATGAAGCTTTTGAACAGAACTGGGTGGCTCCGTTAGGACCCAATGTGGATGCATTTGAAGAAGTAGTAGCCGACTACAGTGATAGAGCAGCAGCTGCAGCACTATCTTCAGGTACTGCAGCACTGCATCTAGCTGTCAAACTGTTAGACATTAAACAAGGTGATACTGTTTTCTGTTCATCATTAACATTTATTGCGAGTGCTAATCCTATAGTATACGAGAAAGCGCAACCTGTTTTTATTGACTCAGACCGTGATACTTGGAATATGTCACCACAAGCATTGGAAAGAGCGTTAAAGGAAGCTAATGAAAATAGTCAATTACCAAAAGCAGTGATTATCGTCAATCTATATGGACAACCTGCAAAAATGGACGAACTGCTTGCGCTTTGTGACGAATATAATGTTCCTGTCATTGAAGATGCAGCAGAAAGTCTCGGTGCATTGTATAAAGGTCGTAAATCGGGGTCGTTCGGTAAGTTTTCAATCTTCTCGTTCAATGGTAACAAAATTATTACGACGAGTGGCGGCGGTATGCTGCTGGCAGATGATGAGGAGCTGATTACTAAAGCTAGGTTTTTAGCGACTCAGGCGAGAGATAAAGCTCTGCATTATCAGCATAGTGTCGCCGGTTATAATTACCGATTAAGCAATGTGCTGGCAGGTATCGGCCGCGGACAGATGGAAGTACTGGAAGATCGCGTGACGAGAAGACGTGAAATCTTCAATATATATAAAGAAGTGCTGGGAGATATTCCGGGTGTTGACTTTATGCCTGAACTAGAAAAAACGAAGTCGAATCGCTGGTTGACTGCACTGACATTAAATAGTGACAAGATCAAAGTGACACCTGTTGAATTGATTAACTATTTAGCTGAGCATAACATTGAAGCACGTCCTGTATGGAAACCACTTCATATGCAGCCTTTATTTGAAGGATGCAAATATTATCCTCATGAAGAAGATGTAGCTAAAGATTTATTTGAAAATGGTCTATGTATCCCGTCAGCCACAGTGATGACTGATGAAGATGTACATTTTGTTGCTGATCATATTAAAACATTTTTATCTAAGTAAAAAAGCTGAAAATTTATTTTCAGCTTTTTTCTTATAATTACACATATTTTCTATATTCATGTATGATTAATCTAGCAATACTTAAATTTTTTGTGTGATAATGAGAAGAGGTGTTCTATGAACCGAATCAAACGGACGTTAATGATTGCAGCTGGTTTAATTAGTTTATTGATTTTAATAGTGGTCGGCATTTTTGTGTATTGTTATAATCATGTATCTCAAGGTGTAGCTCCTGTTAAGTCTGATGTCATTATTATGATTGATGGTGGAGATACAAATCGGTGGACTCAGGCTGGTAAACTGTATCAGGAAAATTATGCTCCGAAAGTAATCGTCTCACCAGTGATAAAGGAACCGGGGATTGATAATATTCAATCAATGATTGATGCTGGAGTCCCTAAAAAGGATTTGATTCTTGAAACAAAAGCCACTTCGACATGGATCAATGCAACTAATACTTTAGCACTGATGAAGAAGAACCATTTGAAATCAGCTATTGTTGTGACGAGTGATTATCATACAGCCCGTACAAAACTTGCCTATAATCGAGCTGACAAAGACAATAAGTTTGATATAACGGTTGTAGGTATCAGTGATAAAAATGGTGAGTATTGGAATGAGACTGAAATTGGTAAACAACAGGCTAGAAGAGAAGCAGTGAAGTTACTAGCATACTGGTTAGGACTATACAAAGTTATTGATTTATAATGCAATATGCTTGATTAATAAATTTTAAAAAGCGGCATACCTTATTATATAAGGTAGGCCGCTTTTTAAAGCATGTGGTTAATTGTCCTGTGTATGATCTAATGCCTGTATACGGTATCCTGGTGTTACATCTGCTAGTGTATATTGATCCAGTACATTGATATATGCAAACAGTGCCTCTCCTAACACCCGCTCCAGGCCGCAGTGACCAATCAAGGGACATGTATTGGTTTCAGGATTGAAACATTCGACTAACGTGAAGTTTTCTTCAGTCTTTCTGATTAAAGAGCCCACATTAATCTCTTCCGGTTTTAATTTAAGCATGATACCGCCACCACGTCAACGCACTGTAGTGATATATCCTAAAGTGGCTAAATGATGAACTACTTTCGTCAGATGATTTTTAGAGATACGATAAAATACTGCAATCTCATCTATTTGAGTCAAGTGATGTCTCGTTGCTAGAAACATTAAAACTCTTAATGAATAATCTGAATACAGAGTTAACTTCATAGAATCTGACTCCTTATCAATACTGTGTTATTAATTGTTACAGATTAACAAACAAATTGCAAAGCTATTGTCTTTAGAGAAAAATTAAACTATATTAAAGATGTATTTAAAATATATCTTTGGAGGGCTCCTACATGTTATCTCAAGAGACAAAAGCTATTGTCAAAGCTACTGTTCCAGTTTTAGAGCAACATGGCATAGAAATCACTACAGTATTTTATGACCATATGTTTGAAGAACACCCGGAGTTGCTGAATATTTTCAACAAAATTAATCAGAAGCAAGGAAAACAACAGACAGCATTGGCTCAGACTGTTCTAGCGGCAGCAAAACACATAGATCATCTGGAAGCAATAGTGCCAAACGTCAATCAAATTGCGCATAAGCATCGTGCGCTTCAAGTTAAACCAGAACACTATCCTATTGTTGGGAAGCATTTAATTTATGCCATTAAAAAAGTTCTAGGTGAAGCGGCAACCCCTGAAATTATCAATGCCTGGACTGAAGCATATGGTGTTATCGCAGATGTTTTTATTCAAATGGAGAAAGGATTGTATGAAGCGGAAGAATGGCATGGTTTTCAACCATTTAAAGTGACGGACGTCAAACAGGAGTCTGAACATATTAAAACATTTACTGTAACACCTGAAAATAACATCGAGTTGAAACCGATAGTACCCGGGCAGTACATTACAGTGAAAGTTCATCCAGAAGATGAAGATAACGATGCTTTACGTCATTATTCAATCTGCTCTACCGACCTGACAAAAGGACTTAAATTTGCTGTGAAAAGAGACGTGATGGACAGTCATAGAGGGGTGGTTTCAAATTATCTGCATGATACGATTGTAGTTGGCGATCAGCTCCTATTGTCTGCTCCAGCAGGTGACTTCACGCTCCAAAAAACTGAACAGCCCTTATTATTTTTAAGTGGTGGAGTCGGTATGACTCCACTAATGTGTATGCTGGAATCAGCTGCTGATCAGCAAATTACATTTGTTCATTCAGCCTATAATCGTTCTGCTGTGCCTTTCAAGGATGAAATTACTGTGTTTCATGATAAAGAGAACATTCAGTTTTATTTTAATTATTCCGATGAAGCGGGCAGACTCAATAAAGAGAAGCTGAGCAAAGTCATTCAAGGTGATGAAGAAATCTATATGTGCGGTAGCGTAGCATTTATGGAAGCGATGCTGGAGATTTTTGATGACATGGGGATTGAGCGGACTCGCATTCATTTTGAACCGTTCGGACCGAAAATGAGTATTACAGTTTAATAGCATNNCCTATTTCTTTTCTACTGATCGCTGTGCAGCAATGAGTGTGTTGTTAAGAACCATCGTGATGGTCATCGGGCCGACGCCGCCCGGGACTGGTGTAATCGCTCCAGCTACTTCTTTTACCTCATCATAAGCAACATCGCCTTGTAATTTACCTTCTACTACTGTATTACCGACATCTATAACTACAGCGCCGGCTTTGATATCCTCTTTGGTAACAAGCCCTGGTCTTCCGACAGCTGACACAATAACATCCGAACGTTTTAGTGTTTCTTTCAGTGATTGGCTTTTTGAATGCAGCAAAGTTAC
>DJUI01000086.1:15914-16281 GCA_002438305.1 Staphylococcaceae bacterium UBA6286
TACAAGGGACAAATGTGTCGACACCTGCATATAGGCGGCCGATGTTGACTGGATTGAATCCGTCCACGTCTTTTTCAGGTGCAATAGCTTCTAATACATGAATTTCATTGATGTGAGATGGCAGGGGGACTTGAACCAGGATGCCATGTACGTCACTATCTATGTTCAACTGACTGATGACTTCCAGGAGGGCCTCCTCTGTTGTATCTTCTTCTAACTTCACGATTTCTGATGCCATCCCAATATTTTCTGCTGCCTTTTGCTTGGAAGTGACATAGCTTAAACTTGCGCCGTCGTTACCAACAAGAACTACAGTCAGTTTAGGGGTGATTCCTTCTTCTTTGAGTCTGCTCACTGTCTGCTTCAA
>DJUI01000086.1:16364-42193 GCA_002438305.1 Staphylococcaceae bacterium UBA6286
AACTCAGCTCTATAATCCTGAGCAATTTTCTTTCCGTCTAAAATAATAGCTGTCATGAATAATCCTCCCTTTAATCGAACATTATTGTTTTCCTCATATATAATTCAACTAAAAATCCGAACAAAAATCAACAAATTAAATCATTTTTTAAAAAATGTCCGTATATTGAATTGAAATTCTATCTTTTAATTGATATGCTATACAAGTAATATACACCTTATCAATTTGTCACATCAAATATTTGCGGGGGTAGTAACTCATGAAAGTAGCTGTTGTAATGGGCTCATCATCCGATTGGGAGACGATGAGAGAANNCTTTAAAATTCCATATGAGAAATCTGTCGTTTCAGCACACCGTACACCTGCAGCGATGATGAATTTTGCTGCAGACGCTCGAAAAAATAATATCGATATCATTATTGCAGGAGCAGGAGGAGCAGCTCACTTACCAGGCATGATTGCCTCACTTACAACATTGCCGGTAATCGGGGTTCCTATTGAGACTAAGATTCTAAAAGGAATCGATTCATTGTTATCTATCGTACAGATGCCGGCTGGGATACCAGTAGCGACCACAGCGATCGGTCAAGCAGGTGCTAAAAATGCTGCAATTCTTGCAGCGCGTATGCTGAGTCTGAAAGATAGGAAGCTGATTGAAGCACTGGAAAACTACGAACGATCACTCATGTTGAAAGTTGAGGAGATGCAGCATGAACTTATCTAAGCTTCCGATAGGCAGCACTATTGGAATTATCGGTGGTGGTCAGCTTGGTAAAATGATGGCACAGTCAGCACAGAGAATGGGTTTTAAAGTAGTGATATTAGATCCGGATGAGACATGTCCGGCAAGATTTACAGCCCATCACTTTATTCATGCAGCATACAACGATGTTGAAGCATTGATGGAGCTTGGTGAATTGTCAGATTCAATCACTTATGAATTTGAAAATATTAACGGTGAAGCACTTGCTGTGATTGCTGAAAAATATACTGTCCCTCAAGGCGTGGAAGCTGTTGTTATAACTCAGAACAGACTGGCAGAGAAACGTGCGATTTCAGCAGCTCGTGCTAAAGTAGTTCCTTATGTACCAGTGGAGAGCGAAAACGACTTAGAATCAGCTGTCACAACATTGGGCTATCCTTTTATTTTAAAGACAATATTCGGCGGCTATGATGGAAAAGGTCAACTCGTTATCAATGACAAGGAGCAGCTTGAAGGAGCAGCAGTATTTATTAACAACACGAGTTGTGTGGCTGAACAGATGATTGAGCTTGACTCAGAGATTTCTATTACCGCTACTGCATCAAGCGATGGCACTACTGTGTTTTTTCCTGTTCAGGAAAATGTACATCGTCACCAGATCTTATACCGTACAACAGTTACAGGAAATCATCCTTTAGAACAACAAGCAATCAGTGAAGTAAAAAAGATAATGAAGCAGATTCCATTGATCGGCACATTCACTGTGGAATTTTTTGTAGATAAAAACTGTGAACTATATGTCAACGAAATAGCACCGAGACCTCATAACTCCGGACACTACTCTATTGAAGCATGTGATTATTCGCAGTTCGACACACATATATTGGCTGTCGCAGGATGGACACTACCGCAGCATATTACTTTGCATAAACCGGCAGTGATGTACAATCTGCTCGGACAAGATCTTGACGTTATGGAAAATGTTTTGAATGAACATTCACAATGGCATGTGCATATTTACGGTAAGGAAGTAAGAAAGCGTGATCGAAAGATGGGGCATGTGACGATATTAGAGCTGGCTAATGACTACGAAACCATTTATGAGGAGCGAAAATGATGACTTTAGTCTATGAAGGTAAAGCGAAACGTGTCTTCAGTACAGATGAAGCTGACGTCTATCGCATTGAATATAAAGATGAAGTGACAGCGGGTAATGGGACGAAAAAAGATTATATGGCCGGTAAAGCGCGACTGAACAATATGATTACTTCTCTGTTTTTTGAAAAACTGAATGACGCTGGTTATCAGTCACATTTCATCAGACGATTATCTGAAACGGAACAGTTGGTCAAAACGGTCGATATTATCCCGCTTGAAGTAGTTGTCAGAAACAAAGCAGCAGGGTCCATTGTCAAACGGCTCGGACTAGCTAAGGGTGAAACGCTTGAACATCCGCTTGTAGAATTTTATTACAAAAATGATGCTTTAAACGACCCGCTCATCACAGAAGATCATATTAAGCTGCTGCATATTGCAGATGATGATGATATTCAGCAGTTAAAAGAACAGGCACTTATCATCAATAACATCTTAACAAGTATCATGGATAAGTTGAATATGTCACTCGTCGATTTTAAAGTTGAATTCGGCAAGGATAAAGAGGGTCATATCATACTAGCCGATGAAATTTCACCGGACACTTGCAGAATATGGGATAAGGTGACAGAGGAAAACTTCGACAAAGATGTATACCGTGAAGAGACAGCCTCGCTGATTGATACGTATACAGCATTTTATAATAAACTGGAGGATCTTAAGTAATGAAAACTATTGAACTGTACATCACTTTGCAGCAGCAAGTACTGGATACACAAGGTCAGGCATTAACACGAGCTGTTCATGATTTAGGTTATCCACAGGTCAATGATATCCGGGTCGGAAAAGTATTGTATATGACTGTAGACGAAGCGACAGATGAAGCAGTAGATAAAGTAGTTAGAACACTCAGTGAAAAGTTATTTGCCAATACAGTGATAGAGGAGTATTCATATAATATTGTTGAGGCAAAGGAGAATAGCTGATGAAATTAGCGGTTATTGAATTTCCAGGATCCAATTGTGATCGAGATATGTTGAATGCAGCAATGAATACAGGAATAACAGCCGTATACGTAGACTATAGAGAGACCTCTTTATATGCGTATGACGGTGTATTAATACCGGGAGGATTTTCATTCGGAGATTACTTGCGCTGTGGTGCGATGGCAAGAGTGGCTCCTGTCGTCAGTGAAGTGAAGCGGTTTGCTGCAGAAGGAAAGCCTGTACTCGGGGTATGTAATGGGTTTCAAATTTTAACTGAGATTGGGCTCCTGCCTGGTGCGCTGCTGCACAATGAAAGCCATCAGTTCATTTGCAAGGATGAACAACTGACAATCCGCAATCATACGAAGTTCACCCAGCTCTATGATGATAATGAACAAGTGATATTTCCTATTGCTCATGGACAAGGAAGTTATTACTGTTCCGACAACACTTTATCAGAATTACAGCAAAACCAGCAGATTGTATTAACTTATACGGACAATCCCAATGGTTCTGTTGACGATATTGCAGGCATTATCAGTCGAGAAGGCAATGTTTTAGGAATGATGCCTCATCCAGAACGCGCGATGGAGACCCTCCTCGGTTCTGATGATGGTAAGCGATTATTTCAATCCATTCTAGAAAGCTGGGGGAGATAACATGGCAAAGTTTTTAGAACCGACTGCCANNCTTTGTCAGATGATGAATATCAAAAAGTATGTCACATTCTCGGACGGCAGCCGATCTATACCGAAATCGGCATATTTTCAGTGATGTGGAGTGAACATTGTTCGTATAAACATTCCAAACCATTTTTAAAGCAGTTCCCTGCAACGGGAGCTCGAGTATTGATGGGACCCGGGGAAGGGGCAGGAGTGGTGGATATCGGTGATAATCAAGCGGTCGTCTTCAAAGTGGAATCCCACAACCACCCTAGTGCCATTGAACCATACCAAGGAGCGGCTACAGGTGTCGGAGGTATTATTCGTGATATCGTGTCTATTGGTGCACGTCCTATTCAGCTGTTAAACAGCCTGCGTTTTGGAGAACTGGACAGCAGACAGAATCAACTATTGTTCAAAGGGGTTGTAGCTGGAATCAGCGGTTACGGCAACTGCATCGGTATTCCGACTGTTGCGGGAGAAATCGAGTTCGATACGCATTATGATGGCAATCCGCTCGTCAATGCGATGTGTGTCGGTATTATTGATCATGACAGAATTCAAAAGGGGACCGCTAAAGGCATAGGCAATCCGGTGATATATGTCGGGCTGAAAACAGGAAGAGATGGGATTCACGGTGCAACATTTGCTTCTGAGGAATTGAATGAATCATCAGAATCTAAACGACCTTCTGTACAGATTGGTGATCCATTTGTCGGTAAGAAGCTGATGGAAGCAACTCTGGAAGCGATTACTTATCCAGAGCTTGTCGGTATACAAGATATGGGAGCGGCAGGCTTGACCTCATCTTCATCAGAAATGGCTGCAAAAGGAGGTTCCGGTATTCATTTGACGCTCGAAAAGGTTCCGGTGAGAGAGAGGGGGATCTCTCCATATGAAATGATGCTATCAGAGACGCAGGAACGTATGCTGCTCGTTGTCGAAAAAGGAGCAGAACAGAAGTTTCTCGATCTGTTCGAACACCATGAACTGGATTCAGCAGTCATCGGAGAAGTCACAAACACAGATCGTTTCGTACTGACTTACGATGGAGAAGTATTTGCAGATATTCCTGTACAACCTTTGTCTGACGAAGCACCTGTCTATATTCTTGAAGGACAATCAGCGGACTATGAAAAAGAAGAGCATGACTACAGTACGATCAATGCTGAAGACACATTGCTTAAGCTATTGGGTCATCCGACAATGGCATCTAAATACTGGGCGTACTGACAATACGATCATCAGGTGGGTGCTAATACGATTATTAGACCAGGGTTATCTGCTGGAGTAACCCGTGTAGAAGGAACAAACAAAGCCATCGCTTCGACGATTGACGGTGAGGCACGTTATGTATTCAATGATCCTTACAATGGTGGGAAAATGGTGGTGGCTGAAGCGTACCGTAACTTAATAGCAGTCGGCAGCGAACCGCTGGCAATGACAGACTGTCTGAACTACGGTAGTCCGGAAAAACCTGAAATTTACCATCAGCTTGCTGAATCAACACGAGGAATGGCAGAAGCATGTAACGTATTGAACACCCCTGTTGTTTCAGGCAACGTCAGCCTCTATAACGAAACGACTGGTGAGTCTATTTTCCCGACACCAGTAGTCGGCATGGTCGGACTGATTGATGATATAAGCTATTTACATAAATACCATCCTACTGCCGGTGAATCCATTTATGTAGTTGGAGAGACAAAGCAGGACTTTGGTGGCTCGCAGCTTGAGAAATTGTTATATGATAACGTAGCCCATCAGCAGGTAGATATTGATCTGGAGCAGGAAGTCGTACGAGGTCAGCAGGTGCTTGATGCTATCCGTTCCGGCAAAGTGTCTCATGCACAGGCAATCGGCAAAGGAGGCGTTGCAGTTAAACTGGCACAGATAGCAGCTTATTTTGAAACGGGATTAGATGTTAAGGTCGCATTAACAGCAGCTGAATTATTTTCAGAAACACCAGGACGATATATTTTGATCGCCAAAGAATTACCTGTTCAAGGTGCTGTAAAAATCGGAACGTTCGGTGGTGAGCGTTGGACGCTGCACTATCATAATGGGCAGCTGAATCACGACGTTGAAATGATAAAGAACACTTGGAAAG
This sequence comes from Staphylococcaceae bacterium UBA6286, assembly GCA_002438305.1. Taxonomy (GTDB): domain Bacteria; phylum Bacillota; class Bacilli; order Staphylococcales; family Staphylococcaceae; genus Macrococcus. The sequence continues at coordinate 21,918 of DJUI01000086.1, forward strand.
GAGCTATACCGACATGTATGACATCCGCGGTTTAAACGAGGAATGTGGTGTATTCGGTATATGGAATCATCCGCAGGCAGCTGAACTCACTTATATGGCCCTTCATAGTCTGCAGCACCGTGGACAGGAAGGCGCGGGTATTGTCTGTTCAAATGGCGAAAATATTTTTGGTGCGCGTGGCATGGGCCTTCTTCCTGAGGCTATCAGTCAAAGGCAGCTGGATTCACTGGCAGGCTATACGAATGCCATCGGACATGTACGTTATGCGACGACCGCTGCTTCTGAGCTGTCGAATGTTCAGCCTTTTATCTTTAAACATTCCAAAGGTGATATAGGACTCGCGCATAACGGTAATTTGACTAACGCTCGGCAAATCAGACTGGCGCTTGAAGAAGCAGGATCTATTTTCCAGACATCAAGCGATTCTGAAGTGCTTGGACATCTGCTGCTTAAAGCACGCTCGTCAAATGAGCTGGCAAACTTAAAAGCATCTCTCAATATGATCAAAGGAGCCTTTGCTTTTTTAGTGCTCAGAAAAGATAGTCTATCAACTGCGCTTGATAATCATGGGGTTAGACCACTGATGCTTGGTGTCGTTGATGGTGCCTATTGTGTTGCGAGTGAAACTTGTGCGTTCAATGCGATAGGAGCAACCTATATAAGAGATATTAGACCGGGTGAAGTGCTGACATTTAACAATGACGGCATCCATGAAGATAATTATGCTCAGTACAGAGACAGTAAGCTGTGTTCGATGGAGTATGTNNAACAGCTGGCAAAGGAAATGAATGTGGAAGCCGATATCGTTATCGGTGTACCCGATTCTTCACTGCAGGCTGCCATGGGATTTTCAAGTTACTCCGGCATTCCGAATGAGCAGGGGTTATTAAAAAATAGATATGTCGGAAGAACCTTTATTACGCCGAATCAGGAAATGCGTGAGCGTGCCGTAAAGATGAAACATGCTCCGATTCGAGATGTTATTGAAGGGAAACGAGTGATAGTTATCGATGACTCTATTGTTCGCGGAACAACGAGTAAATATATTGTCAAAGCATTGAGAAGTGCAGGAGCGAAGGAAGTTCATATGGGCATCTCCTCACCTCCGCTTAAACATCCTTGCTATTACGGCATTGATGTATCTAGTCATGCAGAGCTGATTGCCGCTTATCAGTCAGTGGAAGATATAAGAGCTGAAATAGAAGTAGACTCGTTAAGCTATCTCACTGTCGAAGGGATGCATGACGTATATAGAAGACATGGTTCTCACGGAGAATGTGATGCTTGCTTTACGGGTAATTATCCGGTTGAAATTGTTGATCATTTACTGCCACAGGAAAAAGAAAAGAAAACGAAAGGGGTTTAAAGATGTCTGAAGCATATAAAGCATCAGGAGTCGATATCCATGCAGGTTACGAAGCAGTGGAACGGATGAAAAAACACGTGGCACGTACGATGCGTCCTGAAGTACTGGGAGGGCTTGGTGGATTCGGTGCAGCATTTGATCTGTCAGCGTTGAATATGACTGCACCTGTCCTCGTTTCGGGTACGGACGGTGTGGGTACGAAGCTGAAACTTGCTATTGATCATAATAGACACGATACCATCGGCATAGATGCCGTTGCCATGTGTGTCAACGATATATTGACAACAGGTGCACTGCCCATATATTTTCTCGATTACCTGGCTGTACATCAAGTGGATCCAATCATCGTCGAACAAATTGTCAAAGGGGTGGCAGACGGTTGTCAACAGGCAGAGTGTGCATTAATCGGTGGTGAAACAGCTGAAATGGGGGAAATGTATTATCCGGGGGATTATGATATCGCAGGTTTTGCAGTAGGCGCAGTTGAAAAAAGCAGCTATGTTACAGGTGAAGCTATTGCTGCAGGTGATGTCATCATAGGTCTGCCGTCAAGCGGCATTCATTCAAACGGATACAGCCTTGTACGCAAGATTATTAAAGATAACCATACAGAGCTGACAAAAAGCTTCGGTGACCGCTCACTGCTAGATGTATTAATTGAACCGACACGTATTTATGTAAAATCTGTCAAAGTTTTGCTTGAGAAGTATACCATCAAAGGTATGTGTCATATTACAGGCGGTGGTTTCATCGAAAACATTCCGAGAATACTGCCCGACAAGATGACTGCTGTGATTGACGTCACATCTTTTCCTCGCCAGGCTGTGTTTGATTGGTTGAAAGAGCAGGGAAACCTTGAATGGAACGAGATGTACAATATATTCAATATGGGAATTGGCTATTGTTTGATTGTTGATGAACAGCATAGCAGAGCAATCATTCAAACAATTGCGGATGCGGGCGAAGAAGCATATGTTATCGGTACTATCGAAGCGGATGAGTCTGGAATAGAATTGGTGGGTATTTGATATGAGAAATATCGCTGTCTTTGCTTCCGGCAATGGATCGAACTTCGAAAAAATTATGGAGAACATTCAAGTGGGTTATTTGAATCATATTCATGTCACAGGGCTATATACTGACCAAAATCAAGCGTTTGCGATTGAACGTGCGCGGAGATTCAGCCTGCCGGTCCATATTTTTAATAGAAGCAGTTTTGACGACAAAGAACATTATGAATCTGCTATTTTAAAGCAGCTGCATCGCGATCAAGTAGAGTGGATCATACTTGCAGGATATATGAAACTGATCGGCCCTACTATATTGAATGCGTATACCGGACGAATCATCAACATCCATCCGTCAATTCTACCAAGTTTTCCTGGTAAAAATGCTGTGGGTCAAGCCTTGAATTACGGCTGCCGGGTCAGTGGTGCTACTGTCCATTATGTCGATAGTGGGATAGATACGGGTCGCATCATTGATCAGATGAGCTGCCCAATATATGAGGATGATACGGAGGAAACGCTGCAGCTGCGCATTCAGAATCTTGAGTATGAATTATACCCAAGGGTTATCAAGAAAATTATTTCTTAAGGAGTTTATAATGAAAAAAGCATTATTAAGCGTGTCAGATAAAACGGGTATTGTTGAGTTTGCTGAAGAACTGATTCAACTCGGTTATGAGCTCTACTCCACAGGTGGAACAAAACAAGCATTAGAGGAACAGCAAGTGCCGGTGCACTCAGTGAGTGAACTGACGCAGTTTCCTGAAATAATGGATGGTCGTCTGAAGACGCTTCATCCGAATATTCACGGAGGCATCCTCGCCGATAGAGATAATGCAGAACACTTAGCTGCATTGCAGGAACATCATATTGAACTGATTGATTTAGTCGCAGTCAATCTCTATCCATTTGAACAGACTGTTGCCAATCCTGATGTTACAGAACGAGAGGCTATTGAAAATATCGATATTGNNNGATTGGTGGACCATCGATGCTGAGAGCAAGTGCTAAAAATTTCAAGCATGTATTGACGATTGTCGATCCTAATGACTACGCAGTGATCGTCGAAAAGATCAAACAGCAGCAACTCGATGAGAATTTTAGGAAAGAGTTGATGATCAAAGTATTCACCCATACTTACCGATATGATGCAGCTATCGTCAAATTCTTTGGCAATCAGGAGACACCGCTTAGATATGGTGAAAATCCACAGCAAAAAGCACGGTTCGTCAAAACATCTCAAGCAGCGAATACTATTGCTGGAGCGAAGCAGCTGCACGGGAAAGCACTGAGCTACAATAATATAAAGGATGCGGATGCGGCGCTGCAGCTTGTTAAGAAGTTCAGTACACCAGCAGCAGTTGCAGTGAAACATATGAATCCTTGCGGTGTTGGTACGGGAACATCAATCAACGAAGCCTTTCGTCATGCTTACGAGGCGGATGATCAGTCTATTTTCGGTGGAATTGTCAGTCTGAACCGGGAAGTGGATCGTCTGACAGCAGAACAACTTAAAGACATATTTCTCGAAGTCATTATTGCACCTTCCTATTCTGATGACGCCATTAAATTATTGACGCAAAAGAAAAATATACGTCTTCTTGAAATTCAGATGGACGATGATTCAGAATCAGAAGAGTTTGTTTCTGTATCAGGTGGCTATTTAATTCAAGATAAAGATAATGGAGAACGCACAGTTGATGAGATGACTGTTGTCACCAAAGTACAGCCGACAGAACAACAGTGGCAGGCGATAGAATTTGCATGGACCGTTGTAAAAAGTGTAAAGAGTAATGCTATTGTACTTGCCAATCAACATCAGACTGTTGGAATCGGTGCTGGTCAGATGAATAGAGTAGGCTCAGCTAAAATAGCAATAGAGCGTGCAATCGGTATCGATGATAATATCGTAATGGCGTCTGATGGGTTCTTTCCGATGAGTGATACGGTGGAAACAGCAGCACGTGCAGGCATTAAATGTATTGTTCAGCCCNNTCATCAAAGACCAGGAGTCCATAAATATGGCAGATCAGCATGGAATAGCCATGGTGATGACAGGCATGCGTCATTTCAAACATTAGGAGGTAGATGATGAACATACTAGTGATCGGTTCAGGGGGAAGAGAGCATGCAGTTGCGCATAAAGTCAGCCAGTCTGACCACGTCAAAGAAGTTTATGTAATACCTGGCAATGATGCCATGACTAATGTTGCCACTGTGGTCGGTACCATTGCTGAAAATGAGCACGAACGCATCGTTGAATTCGCGCGTGACCACAGAATTGACTGGGTGATTATTGGCCCGGAACAACCATTGACTGAGGGGCTTGCAGATATATTGACGGCGCAAGGGATTAAAGTCTTTGGGCCGAATCGACAGGCGGCACAGGTAGAAGGATCCAAATCTTTTGCCAAGCAGCTGATGAAAAAATATAATATTCCAACCGCAGCTTATGACCTTATCTCATCAAGAGATGACGCACTTGCTTATATTGAAGAACACCCCGCACCGATTGTTTTGAAACAGGACGGACTTGCAGCCGGTAAAGGTGTCGTTGTAGCGATGACAAAGCAGGAAGCATTAGAAGCCATCAATGAATTGTATGTGCACGGAGACAATCCTGTTGTATTTGAGGAATACCTTGAAGGAGAAGAGTTTTCATTGATGGTATTTGTCAATGATGATTTTATCATTCCATTTGATTGTATAGCACAGGACCATAAACGTGCTTTTGATGGTGATCATGGACCTAATACCGGGGGCATGGGAGCCTACTGCCCTGTGTCGCATATTGATGGGTCAATCGTCGAATTAACCAATCAGCTCATTTCATACCCTATTGCTGAAGCGATGCATAAGGAAGGCCTTGATTATTTCGGACTGCTTTATGTTGGTGCTATCATGACACAACAAGGTCCTAAAGTAATTGAATTCAATGCACGGTTCGGAGATCCGGAATGTCAAGTGCTCCTGACACGTCTCGAAACTGATTTGATTGAAATCATAATGGCACTTGAGAACAAAGAGGCCATTACATTGTCATGGTCTGAAGACACGGTAGTCGGCGTAGTTCTTGCTTCAAAAGGATATCCCGCTTCATACGTTGCAGGAATGCCTGTTCATGGCTATCACGGAGAGCTCGATTATTATGTCAGCGGCCTGAAACAGGATGACGGCTGGAAAACTGATGGGGGCCGTGTCATGCTGGCAGTCGGTAGAGGGAAAACATTAACAGAAGCAGTCAATGCGAGTTATGAACGTGTCAGTCGGATTACTAGTGATGGATTGTTCTATAGAAATGATATTGCTCATCGGGCGATGAACTCTTAATTCATCATACAAATAAGGTAACTGATGAATCTTTTCACTAGATTCATCAGTTACCTTATTGTTTAGGTTCTATTCAAAAGTTTCCTGTATATCTTCTTTTGTTTCTTCTTCACCGGAATTATCATTTTCCAGTGAATCCACTTTTTCTTCTACATTCTTTTCTGTAGATTCCTGTGCTTTTTTAGCATCATCTTTAAATTCTTCGATTTTATCTTGAGCCATTGTTCATTCCTCCTCATTTAATCTTATCAACTATATTCCCGGTTACTGCCGGATTGAAACATCTCATACTTAAGACTGAAATTTTCGTATTCATAGGACATTGGGTCGTCCATTCCTTATAATAAGGTTGAGGTGAAACTATGAGATGGTTTAAAAATAATATAGAGGTCTTCATAGGCTATGTACTCGGTCTGATTTTTATAGCAATCGGTCTGTTTATTATAGTTCAAGGTAAGGAAATCGTTGACTTCAAAGAGATTGCAGTTAATAAACTGCATATGTCTCATTTTATGGACTTTATTAATATTTACACGTATGCATTCATCAAAATATTGAGTAACTATATTAACAGCTATGCTGTCGTTTATGGTTCAGCATTGATCATCTATGGACTTGGATTTATATATATGAGCCGGACGCTGAAAAAAACAACGCAATTTGATCAGTCGATTGCTATATTTTACTTGTTAAGTGCAGTTTTCCTATTTCTTTTCACAGCTGTTTTAATGTACGGCGTCTATGACATATTTACTATCTTCTATATCATTGCATTTGTCATACTAGTATTCTATGTGTTGAATAGAAAGCGTCTGAATCAGGATTACCGCAAAATTCACTATAGCGTTCTGTTATTCTTTTTTTCATTGGCTTACTTATTGACGCAAAATAGAATTTATGATTATCTTGTTGATCATTCTGTTACCCCGCTTGATGTCATGAGTTTGAATTTCTTCTTCATGTTCATTACACTGATGGGATTAACGGCACTCGGTAATTATATATTTCTTCATCGCGCTAAAAAGCTGACAGCTGTCCAACAGGAAATGTCTCGGGTCAATCGCAATAAAAGAGATCGACAAGTGAGTGAAATGATCAATCATCAGACCAATGAAGCAGTAGAACAATTTTCAAGACAATCATTAAAAATTGATGAACGTCTAGCACTAGCCTTAAAACAACTTAAATTAAAAATCGTCCAGTGGATTGATTTAAAAGAGGAAGATATACCAGGATGGATGAAAAAACCAAAGTGGTTTAAGTTTTTTCATATCGAACTTCTTTTCGGCATATTGATGCTGATCCTTACATTGATTGAACTTAACAATAGAAGTACGTTGTTTCAAGTCAGCAAGTTTAACGTTGTCAAAATGCAGTATTTCTATGAATGGATTAACCTTACCGGAATGCTGATTGTCATTGCGGCCTACTTATTCTTTACGATTACCATATACACTAGTAAAAGAGGCTATATCGGTCAGCTGTTTACTGTTACAGTTCTATTTGTAAAAATAGTGACAGCCTTTTATTTAATGCTGTTTAAAGGGATTAATTTGTCGCTGTTTATTCCGCCGGTCATGATTCTGCTGCTGTTGATGATTACACCGCTATTTCTTTATCATCTAAGAAAAAAATATTAAATCAGTAATCAATTTAGGGGTTGTCATTATAAAGCAAGTAATCTATAATGGGTTAGAAAACGTTTTCATATCGGTGGGAGAAATGTACTTTGGGGAAAGTACAGTGATAAAATGAAGGAGAAGAGTGTCTTTAGGACGCTCTTTTTGTGTTATAGTGGAGTATAACTAAATGAGGTGAAGTGTGTGAAGACAGTAACGCTAAAAGAACGGCAGGATAAGAAATATCGAGACGGGTATCTAGTTGTTGAGGAATCAGATGTATTTGATATGGACGCCCTTAATGAGGGTGACTTATTTATTTTGAAGAATGCATCATCTGAAGATTTAGGATTGTTTTATTTTGGACGTCAAAATAGAGGAATCGGATACAAAGTCAGTAATGATTTAACAGTGAAGCTGACTCAGAGCTACTTTACGAATCTGATGGAACAGGCTAAGTCAGAACGTGTTTCACTTTTCCAGGCCGAACATACAAATGCGTTTCGTCTCTATAATGGAGAAGGGGACGGCCTTGGCGGTTTCACTATCGATAACTATGATGGCAATCTGCTGATTCAGTGGTATTCAAAAGGCATTTATCGTTATCAGCAGGAAGTGCTGACAGCTGTCAGAGCAATTTTTGATTTTAACTCCATCTATGAAAAATTAAGATTTGAAAAAGATGTACCGACATTTCTACTGTCAGATAAAGCAGTTGAATTTCCGATCATTGTGAAAGAAAACAATCTCTTTTACACGATTCATTTTGAAGATGGCCCGATGACAGGTATTTTTCTTNNAGTCGTTACCGTTAGAGGAAGGGACCATGTTAAATCTGTTTGCTTATTCAGGAGGCTTCAGTGTTGCAGCTGCTAAAAATGGCATGCTGACAACAAGTGTAGATATTGCTAAACGATCGCTTGAACTCATTGAACAGAATTTTGCATTGAATGAGTTGACGCTCGATGATCACTACAGATATACACTCGATGTTTTTGATATGTTCAAATACTGCTACCGAAAAAAACTGTCATATGATTTAATTGTCATTGATCCACCGAGCTTTTCCAGATCTAAAAAACGGCGCTTCAGTGTCAAAAAAGATTATCATGAATTAGTTTCGGGAGCAGAGCCGATCGTCAGCGCAAATGGCTACCTGCTGCTCAGTACGAATGCCAGTGACTATACGCTGCCGCAATTCAAGAAGATGATAGAAGCTGCACTTGACAAGCAGAGCCGTGATTTTAAATTCGTTGAAGTGATGGGCCTCCCTAAAGATTTTAAGACTACTAATCACTACAAACCTTCTAAATATTTAAAAGTGGTTCTCGTAAAGTTTTTGGATTAATGATCGCTGATTCAGGGAATTAACTCATGAAAACAATTATCGAGGAGTGACGACATGGGTATAATGGATATGGTGATTAATAATGTTTCCAAAAAGTTAAATCGTGCCAAAAAGATAGAGATGGAGAAAAATGATTTACCGATCAATGAGACTGAACTGATTGAGCGCCGCGAAGCGGCAGAAAATTTAATCAGAAATAAATCATTGATGAGTTCAGCCGGGGCAGTTGTTCCTATTCCTGGACTTGATGTAGGTATTGATATGAAGTTGATGACTGACTTGATTGAGCAGATTAACCGGACGTATGGACTCAGTTATAAGCAGGTCAGCGGTATGACGGATGAGCTGAAACAAAAAGTTATGGTAACTGCAGCTAAGCAGGGCAGCGAGTTCATCGGCAAAAGAATTTCAAAATCACTGATTGCAGTGATCTTCAAAGCGATGGCAAGACGAGAGCTCGCCAAACAGTCTAAGTGGGTTCCTATCGTTGGACAAGCTATATCTGCTTCCATCAGTTATTATATGATGAAACGTATGGGACTTGCACATATCGAAAAGTGTGAACGAGTGGCCCGTACTTTGATTAAAGATGCTGCAGCATAATCGTGCATCACATTATCGATAGACATTTTAAGTTTAAGTATCAAACAATTGAAGTTAACGCTATAATTTGTTATTCTATTCACTGTATAGACCGTTTCAGTTTATATATAAAAAAAAGTGCATAATTATGCGGCCAAAGGAGAAATATAACTATGGAACAAAAATCTTATGTAATTATTGATGAAACTGGTATTCACGCACGTCCTGCAACGATGCTTGTACAAACAGCAAGCAAGTTCGATTCAGATGTTCAATTAGAATACAACGGTAAAAAAGTAAACTTAAAATCAATTATGGGTGTTATGAGTCTTGGTGTAGGTAAAAATGCTGAAATTACTATTTATGCTGAAGGTAGCGATGAAAAAGAAGCCCTTCAAGCAATTTCAGACGTATTAACTAAAGAAGGTTTAACTGAGTAATGTCTAATATGTTAAACGGTATAGGTGCTTCTGATGGCGTTGCCATTGCGAAGGCCTATCTTTTAGTAGAACCGGACTTATCTTACACTAACGATACTGTCACTGATAGTGAAGCAGAAGTTGTTAAATTTAAAGCGGCCATCAATCAATCAAAAGTTGAATTGACGCAAATCAGAAATAATGCAGAAGTTGCTCTTGGCCCGGATAAAGCAGCTATTTTTGATGCTCACTTATTAGTATTGGAAGACCCAGAATTGATCCAACCTATCGAAGAAGATATTCGTACGAACCAATCTAATGCTGCAGCGGCATTGATGACGGTATCAAATAATTTTGTGACGATCTTTGAATCAATGGATAATGAGTATATGAGAGAACGTGCGGCGGACATTCGTGATGTGTCCAAACGTGTGCTGGCTCATATATTAGGTGTGACACTGCCGAATCCAACGACAATCAATGAAAGTGTAGTCATCATCGCGGATGACTTGACACCATCTGATACGGCACAGCTGAACAAAGAATTTGTCAAAGGATTTGCGACTAATATCGGTGGCCGGACAAGCCACTCGGCTATTATGAGCCGCTCTCTTGAAATCCCGGCAGTAGTAGGGACTAAAAACATTACTGATGTTGTCAAGCACGGCGATATGGTCATTGTTGACGGTTCAACAGGTGAAGTCCTTATCAATCCTGATGAGACAACTATTATCGCTTACAAACAGAAGCAGGCGAACTTTATTCAGGAAAAAGAAGAGCTTAAACAGTTAGTCAATGACAAAACGACTTCAAAAGATGGTTTACACGTCGAACTTGCAGCTAATATTGGAACACCTAATGATTTAGAAGGTGTCATCAATAATGGTGCTGAAGGTATCGGTCTATATCGTACAGAATTCCTTTATATGGGCAGAGATAATATGCCTTCAGAAGATGAACAGTATGAAGCTTACAAACGCGTTCTGTCGGAGATGAAGGATAAACGTGTGGTTGTTCGTACGCTTGATATTGGTGGCGATAAAGAACTGCCGTATTTAAACTTGCCGCATGAAATGAATCCTTTCTTAGGATATCGTGCAATTCGTCTATGTCTTGATCAGCAGGACATATTCAGAACACAATTGCGTGCCTTATTACGTGCCTCTGCTCACGGCAACTTAAGCATCATGTTCCCGATGATTGCGACAATCAATGAGTTCCGTGAAGCAAAAGCGATTCTTGAAGAAGAAAAAGGTAAACTCATAGATAATAAAGTTAAAGTATCTGATGATATTGAGTTAGGTATCATGGTTGAAATACCATCAACTGCTGCTATGGCGGATATCTTTGCTAAAGAAGTAGATTTCTTCAGTATCGGTACTAATGATCTGATTCAATACACAATGGCAGCAGACCGCATGTCAGAACGTGTATCGTATCTATACCAACCCTATAATCCGGCCATCCTTCGTCTTGTGAAACAAGTCATTGACGCGAGTCATAAAGAAGGTAAATGGACAGGGATGTGTGGTGAAATGGCGGGCGACACAACTGCTATTCCATTATTACTTGGTTTAGGATTAGATGAATTTTCTATGAGTGCGACAAGTATCCTTAAAGCACGTCGTCAAATTAAAAACTTAAATCAGACTGAAATGAAAAAATTAGCAGAACAGGCTTTGAACTGTGCGACACAGGAAGAAGTCATTGAACTGGTAAACCGTGTAAAATAAAAGATATTAAGTGAACTGTGAGTTCACTTAATATCTTTTTTTGTTTCCAGCTCCAGTAAAGTAATTTCAGCAGGACAGAAGAAGCGGACCGGCAGATGGGTGGTACCGAGCCCCGGAGAGACATGGAGCAGCATTTGGTTGAGCTCATATAACCCTTTGACATAGTTCTTGCCGAGTTTTGGAAGAACCGGCGCACCTATAAAGGGGATTCTGATCTGACCGCCATGTGTATGTCCAGATAGCTGTAAATCTACTTTGAAGCGATTAACATAGTCTGCATAGTCAGGTTCATGGACCATCATGAGAGTGACCTGCTCATCGTTGATTCTGTTTTTCAGTGCTTGAATCACATTGCCTTTACTACTTAATATATCGTCAGTCCCACCTAAATAGATAGCTTCACCATCGTAATCAATGGTTCGACCAAAATTGTTCAAAAGATGGATTCCACTATTTTCAATGACCGATTGAATTTTGTGCGTGTGATTGCTCCGCTGGTCATGATTGCCGTAAGTGAAATAAACGCCAAGTGGTGCTTTAATGGTTCTCAGCAACGGTGAAAATGCTTTTGATTTACCTTTATAAATATCGATCTTATCAAATAGATCTCCTGTTATCAAAACGATATCGGGCTGAAGTTGATTGATGATTTTAATATGATAGATCAAATCTTCATAGGTATAGTTAAATCCAATATGCAGATCGGAAATATGAACGATTCTTAACGGGCGCTCATGCGGTTGATTCAACAGTGGGAGACGATAATTCCGAATCTTAACATCCTCTGCATCAGAATAAAGAAAACGAGGTTTTATTTTAAGGAACAGCCGGACAGCCTGATTAATCATGACAATCCTCCTGCAGCACACGTTCAATTTCCGCAATATCTACAGTCCGAATGACTTCATCGTTTATAATGATAAGCGGGGTGCTGAATGCATCATGTGCTGTCATTTCTCGACGAAATGCTGGATGGCTGATATTTTTCTCCGTATATTTAATTGATCTTTCGGTGAAATAATGTTTGATATATTCACACGGAGGGCATTGATTCTGAGTATATAGTGTAATGTTCATCGTTGTAACTCCTTTTTAGAATGTTAATAATATACCCTTTATTAATAGAGAATACAAATGAAGTAATGACAAATTCGCAATTTTATTGTCACATTTTCAGCGAGTTTATCAATAGAAATCACATGTGAAATTCGTTATAATAGATTTATATCAATTTGTGATAAAAATCACAATTAGGAGGAAAGCGATGGATGCAGTTGTTTTAAGTCGTCTGTTAACAGCAATGACGCTTGCGTTTCATATAATATTTGCAACAATCGGGGTCGCACTTCCTGTCATGTTCATGATAGCGGAAGGTCTTGGGCTCTACAAAAAAGATGCACGTTATTTAGCGATGTCTAAACGTTGGGCAAAAGGATTTACGATTACTGTTGGNNCTGCTTTGGCCGACCTTTATGAGACTTGGTGGACAAGTAATTGCGCTGCCACTCTTTATGGAAACATTTGCATTTTTCTTTGAAGCCATTTTCCTAAGTATTTACTTATATACATGGGATCGATTTAAAAATAGATGGCTCCACTGGCTGCTAAATATTCCGATTATCATCGGATCGACTATGAGCGCATTGTTTATTACAAGTGTCAATTCATTTATGAATACACCACAAGGTTTTGAAATCGTCAATGGTAAAATGACAGGTGTCGATCCTATTGCTGCGATGTTGAACCCATCATTCTTTGTGCGGGCGTTTCACGTAGTAGCAACAGGTGGAATGACTATAGCTTTTATTCTGGCAAGTATTGCTGCTGTCAAAATACTTCGCAATAAGTTTCCTGGAGATAGAAATTATCATCTTAAAGGCTTGAAGATAACGATGCTGACCGGTCTGTTATTTAGTATTTTAACGATTGCTGCTGGAGACTTATCTGCCAAATTCCTTCACAACGAACAACCGGAGAAATTGGCAGCAATGGAATGGCACTTTGAGACGGAAAGTCAAGCGGATCTTGTTCTGTTCGGTATACTGGATCCCGAAACACAGGAAGTTAAAGGCGCAGTTAAAATTCCTGGAGTCTTAAGCTTCCTTGCAGATAACAGTTTTGATACTGAAGTCAAAGGATTAAATGAAATTCCTGAAGATGAACGCCCACCGCTCATCATTCATTATTTCTTTGATTTAATGGTGTTCTTCGGAATGTTTGCCTTTTCAATTTCCATTCTCTACTTTATACTGAAGAAATTTAAGCCGGGTATTGCGGAACATCCATTTATTCTTTATATGATTGCACTGACAGGTCCAATGTGTATGCTGTCCATTGAATTCGGCTGGTTCCTCGCTGAAATGGGAAGACAACCATGGCTGTTACGAGGATACTTGAAAGTAGCTGAAGGTGCCACTCATGCTGATGGCTTATCACTTGCACTCATAGCATTTGCTTTACTCTATGCTGTATTAGGGTACTCGTGCGCTTATGTGCTTATTAGAATGTTCAGAGATAAACCTGCTGAACTGGATGTTAAACAAAACGAAGCACTTGTAGGAGGGAAATGATAATGGATTATCAACATATTGGTATTGCTGTATTATGGACCTTCCTATACGGATACATCATTGTCGGAGCGATAGACTTCGGGGCAGGTTTTTTCATGCTCTATGCTAAATTTACTAAGAAAGACCACTTGATCAGCAGCCTTGTTTCAAGATATTTGAATCCGGTATGGGAAGTTACGAATGTTTTCCTCGTGTTCTTCTTTGTTGGAATAGTAGGATTTTTTCCTGATACAGCGTATTACTTTGGATCAACATTACTGATACCAGGAACAATCGCATTGCTGCTGTTATCTATTCGTGGGGCATTTTATGCGTTTGAAACTTACGGTAAGGATTCTAAGTTTGCATGGATATTTTTATACGGGATGACAGGTCTGTTGATACCAGCTGCATTTTCAACAGTTCTATCTATCTCTGAAGGTGGATTTATTGAGAAGACGTCGGAAGGAGTAGCTCTGGACTGGCTGGAGCTGTTAATGAGTCCTTATGCATGGGCAGTCGTGTTTTTAGCAGTGATTTCTGTCCTATATATTTCATCCGGATTTCTTACTTATTATGCGGATAAAGCAGGAGATAAGGCAGCGTATCAGTTAATGCGTCAATGGTTCCTGATTTGGGCCGGTCCAATGCTGATTATCTGCCAGTTTGTCTTCTTGAGCTTAAGACAACATAATGAACAGCACTTTAATGAGGCTGTGACACATTACTGGTGGATGTTCGGACTAAGTATTGTATTTTTCATTATTGCTGTCGTGCTGATCTGGATGAAAAAGAATCATGGCTTAGCATTTATCATGATCATGGTGCAATTTGCTCTGGCATTCTATGGATATGGATTAAGTAAACTGCCGTATATTTTGTATCCTTATGTCAATATTGATACAGCAGTCGTCAATGATAACATGGCATTCGCCTTAGTCGTAGTGTTTATTTTAGGTTTACTTTTACTTGTTCCTTCTTTACTATTGTTATTGAGATTATTTATCTTTGATGCAGATTATGTTAAAGGTAATAAGAAGTAGCGGAGGGACATATGGATAAAGAATTTGTAGTAATTGGACTTGGTCGATTTGGCGGCAGCATTGTCCGTGAATTAAATGCACTCGGCGTAGATGTAATGGCCATTGATAATGATGAAGCCCGGGTCAATGAATATGCTGATATTGCAACACATGCTGTGATAGCAGATACAACAGATGAAGCAGTGCTGAAAAGTCTAGGAATACGGAATTTCGATCATGTCATTGTAGCAATCGGTGATAATATCCAGGCAAGTATATTGACCACTTTAATCCTTAAAGATCTAGGGGTTAAGAAAGTAACTACTAAAGCTCAAAATGATTATCACGCCAAAGTTCTGAATAAAATTGGTGCTGATACAGTCGTACATCCGGAGCGTGATATGGGACGTCGTATCGCCCATAATTTGGCAAGTGCATCAGTCCTTGATTATCTTGAACTTGCTGATCAGTATTCTATTGTCGAAATACGTGCCGGAGAGATGCTCCAAGGTAATACTATTCTTGATCTTGATGTCCGTGCAAATTATGGATTGAATATTATCGCATTAAAAAGAGGAAAAGAAATACTGGTTTCTCCTGATCCTTACGAAGTCATTGAACGAGGCGATATTTTAATCGTCATCGGACATGATAATGATTTGAACCGCTTCGAGAAAAAAATAGCAAACGATTAAAAAGCATCCCTGCGCAGCAGGGATGCTTTTATTGTTTGACGTCCATGATCATTGGAAGAATCATCGGATTACGTTCCGTTTTTTCGTATAAATAAGGTGAGAGTTCCTCGGATATAGCAGTTTTAATATGGTGCCATTCCACATGGTCAGAGCTATTCAATTTTTCAATGACAACACGTTTTAAGCGGCGCTGTGCATCGTAAATGAGGTGACCTGACTCACGCATATAGACAAATCCTCTTGAGATGATATCCGGGCCAGCCAGCAGCTGCTTTGTTTTCAAGTCAATGCTGACAACGACGATGACAAGACCATCTTCAGATAAGATTTTACGGTCTTTAATAACGACATTACCGATATCACCAATGCCACTTCCATCTACTAGAATATCGCCGGACTGAACTTTGCCTGCACTTCTCGCAGAATCTCTAGTCAATGCTAAAACTTCACCGTTTTCATGGATAAAGACATTGTCAGGATCGACACCACAGTCGATCCCTAACTGACCATGCAGTTTCTGCATGCGATATTCACCGTGAATCGGCATGAAAAATTTTGGTTTAATGAGACGCAGCATTAACTTCTGCTCTTCTTGTGAACCATGCCCAGATGTATGGATGTTGGACAGCTTGCCATGAATAACATCCGCACCAGCTTTATACAATGCATTGATTGTGCGGTTGACGCTGCGTATGTTACCTGGGATTGGTGAAGATGAAAAGATGACTGTATCTTCTGGAATGATGCTGATTTGACGATGAGTCCCGTTAGCGATACGCGAAAGTGCAGCCATCGGTTCTCCTTGTGAACCGGTACATAGAATCAACAGTTTATGTTTAGGAATACTGTTGATCTTGTTAGCTTCCACAAAGGTTTCAGGGGGTACTTTGATATAGCCGAGTTCAGTGCCAATCTTAATGTTGTTTTCCATTGAACGACCGAAGATAACGATTTTACGGTCGAATTTAACAGCAGCTTCTATGGCCTGCTGAACGCGATAGATGTTTGAAGCGAAAGTAGCAAAAATAATTCTGCCCGTACACTTTCTGAAAATCTGTTCGACATTCTGTCCGACCTCTCGTTCACTAATAGTGAAGTTCGGTACTTCAGCGTTCGTTGAGTCTGATAATAAGCACAGTACACCTTCATCACCGAGCGAAGCCATCCGGGCAATGTTCGCCGGTTCGCCTACTGGTGTGAAGTCAAACTTGAAATCACCCGTATGAACAATTTTTCCTTCCGGCGTTTCCACAACCACACCGTATGCCTCTGGAATAGAATGTGTTGTTAAATAAAAGGATACTTTTAGATGATTAAATTCAAAGACGCTGTCTTCGTTGATTGGATTAAGTGATGCTGTTCTTAATAAGTGATGTTCTTCCAGCTTATTTCTAATCAGACCTAGAGCAAGTGGACCACCGTAAATAGGGACGTTCAGCTGTTTCAATAAAAACGGGACGCCGCCGATATGGTCTTCGTGTCCATGGGTAATAAAAAGTCCTTTGATTTTATCTTGGTTTTCAACTAAATATGAATAGTCAGGTATCACATAGTCAATGCCTAGAAGTTCATCTTCAGGGAATTTGATTCCTGCATCAATGACGACAATCTCATCCTGATATTCAATAGCATAAGTGTTTTTACCGATTTCGCCCATTCCACCTAAAGCAAAAACACCTACTTCATTTTTTTGAAGAAGATTCATTAAATAGTCTCCACTTGGTAGTTCGATGCTTTTTCTTCATATTCAAGATGAGCACCTTCCAGTTTTTGAACAAATTCGATATTGTAAGGGCGATCTGATAAATATTTTCTCACTTGTTCTTCTGTTTCTGCTTCTACATATTTCACTTGTGTATTTTCACGGATAATTACTTCACTTCTGTCTTCTTGGTAAAATACTTTAAAAATTGCCATGGTATAGCCTCCTAATAAATTTAAACTACATAAAGAATGCCCTAGGTAGTCTAGGGCTAATTCAAACCGTACAAGACATTTATAATAAATGTATGAGTACTGTTATTTTACATGATGTTGAGAGTGAGTGTAAAGCCTTTAACTTAAAAACTAGAGTTTAGTTACAATCTTTTGTATGATTAAAAAAATGGAGGCGGTAGTGTGACACGTAAATTAATCTTTTTTGATGTCGATGGAACAATCTATAATAGTCATCTTGAAATACCTGAAGCAACACATACAGCAATCAATAAGTTGAAAGATAATGGACATATACTGGCAATTGCAAGCGGAAGAGCACCGTTTACGCTTGAGAAAGTATGTGCAGATACCGATATCCCGAATTATGTAGCATTTAATGGTCAATATGTCGTCTATAATGATGAAGTCATTTTTAAAAACCCGATGGATATTGAATCGCTCCGTCAGCTGGAACAGCAGGCAGTGGACCATCATCATCCAATGGTATTCTTCTCACATCATGAAATGGTGTCAAATGTTGATTATCATCAACACATTGAGGAAAGCTTATCATCCATCAAATTAGCACACCCGCGCTATGCGGATAAATATTTCGATGATAATGCTATTTATCAAGCGCTGTTATTTCATGAGAGCAAGGAAGATCATCTCTATGACAATCAGTATGACAAACTGAAATTTTATCGCTGGCACGAAGTCAGTCGGGATGTCGTACCAAGCAACGGCTCAAAAGCTGAAGGAATTAAGCAGTTTGCTGACAAACTGGGTTTCAGCCGTGAAGACTGTATTGCAATCGGAGACGGAAACAATGACTTCGAAATGATACAGTGGGCCGGGACTGGCATTGCGATGGGAAATGCAGTCGCAGAATTAAAAACAGTCGCAGATTATGTGACCGGCCATGTAGATGAGGACGGACTCTTTCAAGCATTCAAAAATTTAGAACTGATATAAGGGTGGTCAATATGGCAAACTTAGAAAAGATCAAGCAGGACATTCAAAACGAGTTTCATCATCCTACGAAATCATTAAGCCATTTAGAATTTAATAGAAGAGGTCAAGAAGTGGTTATGACCTATGTGTATTTTTCGGAGACACATGAGCATAAAGAACCGCACCTCGCTCCGCATGATAAAGATCCGGAATGGCTGACGATTGAAGAAATGAACACCTTGAAAAAATATTTGGATGACCACCACTGGTCGTTTCACGAACGAACAGATATCTTTATATAATAAATCAGTCCCTCTGCTAAAGAGGGACTGATTTTATTCAACAGGCATTGAATGAGGTTCGGGCGAGAATGGGTCGTCATGATTAATGTGATCATAAAACATGACCCCGTTCAGATGATCGATCTCATGTTGTGCGACGATGGCTGCAAAACTGTTTAACCGCAGTTTCACTTCCTTGCCTTCAGGAGTAAATCCTTTGACAGTGATTCTAGCGTAACGGTGGACGAGGCCTGGTATATTCTCATCAACACTCAGGCACCCTTCGCCTTGAGGTAAATGACTTTTCTCGACACTGTGACTGACAATTTTAGGGTTAATTAATTGATGGGTAATATAATCTTGTTTTTTGTCATCAAAGAAATGAATGACCAGCATTCTTTTGTTAATGTTCAATTGTGGTGCGGCAAGACCGACACCACTTCGCAGCTTGTACTTTGCTGCAATCTCGTCATCTTGGCTGTTTTTGATGAATTCGAGCATAGCGTCAATCGTCTCTCGATCTTCACTGCTGAGAGGAAGGCTGACCTCCTGTGCTTTTTGACGCAGTCCAGGATGACCGTCCTTTATTATATCTTTCATTGTCAACATATTATCACTCCTTGGTATTAATATAACAGAGAGCATATGCTGCTTCCACCAAATGATTGAATCAATCGATAAAAACCGCTACTATGATAAAGAAATCATAAGGAGGTAACACGATGCCAAAGTATAAAATTGCTGCCATGTGCTTGTCTGTATNNAAATGAACAGGAAAAATCTATCGTGCAGACAAGTGACAAACTAGGTCAACTTGAAAGCGAAAAGGTTGAGATGTTCGATAAAATTAATCAAGGCAGTATCAAGACTATTCATGCGACGGCTAAGAAATTAGATGCCAACGCAGATGAAAGAAAGACAGTTATAGAAGAAGAAAAAGATGCCATTGCACAATCTGGAGCAGAGTTTAAAAAAGCTTTGTCGCTTGCTAAGGAGATTGACGATCAGAACAACAAGAACGAAGCAGAAGATATTGTAGATAAAATGGAAATTAAATATGAAACTCATGACAAATTGATGACATCATACGAGAAGATTTTAACGAAGGAAAAAGAGATTTTTACTTATTTGCAGAAGAAGAAACCTTCTGGCAAAGTTGTCAATCAAAAAATCGATCAGCTGAATAAAATTACAGCAGACTTCCAAACGTTAACGAATTCATATACTGAAAATTCAAAAGCCCTTGAAAAAGAAAAGCAAGATGTCGTTGATATATTAAACGAAAAATAAAAACGACATTTTGATATATAACAGCAGTGAAATAAATACTAATACAGTTAATGAAACAGTTGTCGTTTGTAGTTTTGCTCATTCAATTTTTTTTATTTAACACTGCTACAGTTATATGGTAAAATGACTTAGTAAAGAAATTATATTAAATCCGAAAGGTTTGG
>DJUI01000039.1:0-4489 GCA_002438305.1 Staphylococcaceae bacterium UBA6286
AGGCTGCGGTCAGCTCAAGATGTTCTTTGTTCTCACTATAGACTCCTGTTCGATATTTCTCACCGATATCATTCCCCTGTCTGTTGACACTGTATGGATCGATGATTTCAAAAAACTCATCAAGCAGCTGGTGGAGAGAGATGATCTGACTGTCAAACACAGTCTTAACACATTCTGCATAACCGTCATAATCACCGTCCAGCATATGACTGCTGCCATTCGCTCTACCTGCTTCAGTCATGACAACACCTGGAATTGTCTTCATAAACGCCTGCACGCCCCAGAGACATCCTCCTGCAAAATATACTGTTTCCATCATGATCCCCCTTTAATTCGTTATTCATTACCTATTGACGTTCTCATCATAACATTTTGAATGAGCAATCAACTACAAAGAGGAATTAACTGTGCCAAATAGAATTCATGGTCTATTGATTCCAGCAATACGGCACAAAAAAGGCACTTCTCATTACCGAGAAGTGCCGGATGCCTCCACCCAGAATCGAACTGAGGATTCATCATTACCATTGATGGGTTATACCACTTAACTATAGAGGCGAGATTCTGCTGTCCTCTAACATTATTNNTTATAACAAAACTATCAACGAACAAGTCAACCTATTTTTTTGATGGCACACCAATCACTAGAAATAGATGCGTCTTTTTATTGATCCGCAACTCTATCAGCTGACTGATGATTTCTTTTCAAGATGACATTCAACAGGCTGCCCGCAATAACGCCGACTGCTAGGTTATGGGTGATCAGCACTAAGATGATAGTCAGTAAGATGACGGCGCTATCTGCTTTCGGTGCTGTTCTCATCAATGGGAATGTCTTGAACTCAAACGTGGTCCATGCAACGACGACCATAATGCCCGCTAATATAGACATCGGAATTTGGACAAGATAATCACCGAGCACGATAATCATGAACATGAGAAATGTTCCTGCTGTCAGTGACGATAACCTAGATGTACCGCCAGACTGCAAATTCATCACTGACTGACCAATCATCGCACAGCCTCCGATGCCGCCGAACAACCCTGACAGAATATTGGCGATACCCTGCCCTCTTGATTCACGATTTTTGTCGCTGTCAGAATTGAGAGTCTCATCAACAATACGAGCGGTCAGCAGACTTTCTACAAGACCGACGACAGCCATTGATAACGAGTACGGGAAGATGATTTTCAATGTTTCGAAGTTCCACGGAACATCCGGGATAAGAAAATGAGGCAGTGTTCTTGTAATCTCTCCTAAATCGCCGACCGTTCTGACATTTGCATCTGTCATCATTGAGATAATCGTCAACAATACGACAGCAACGAGTGGTGCGGGTATTCTTGTGTAAAATTTCGGCATGATAGAGACAATGAGTATCGTCATACCTGTAAAGACATACGTCTCCCACGACAGACCGAAGATGTGCTGCAGCTGAGAGTGAAAAATTAATATGGCTAATGCATCAACGAACCCGATCATAACGGTGTTCGGAATATATTTCATTAAATGTCCGACCTTTAACAGGCCCAATATGATTTGAATGACTCCCATCAGTATGGTCGCAGCCAGCAAATAATCCACTCCATAAGTTTTGACGAGCGGATAGACCAGCAGTGCAATTGCCCCGGCAGCTGCTGATATCATCGCCGGCCGACCTCCTGTGAATGCTATTGTCACAGCAATGATGAACGAAGCATATAACCCGACCATAGGATCGACGCCTGCAATCACTGAAAAAGCAATGACTTCAGGAATCAGTGCCAATGCTACAACAATCCCGGCCAGAATATTGGCCCAGCCACCACTCAGCCATCCTTCTTTAATACGTTCTAACATGATATCCTCCTAAAAAAACAGATAGAAGAAGTATACCACGATAACATAAGGGATGATACTGCCTTCTCCCATCAAGCCGACTAACGGGGTAGCAATGGAACCGATGAAATACTGCATCACTCCAATTAAGCTTGTAGCACTGCCGACTCCTTGTTTATATCCACCTAACATTGGTGGCAGAACAGGTGCTGCACCGTTCACCAGCATCAACAATGCCAGAAACTTCGTCAATTCTTTGCCGTGGTACAAGTCAGCGGCAATTGTGCGTGACAAGACAATCCCTGCTCATATCTGATACAAAATATTGATTATAATTATATTGGTATGCATCTTTGTTGATGATATAATCAGTGTCACTAACAGCCAGTTCATCTACAAAATCAGCGAAATCCGGTTGTGGTTTGCCCGGTAGCTCACGCATGGCGTTCGGTGCTAGTTTGTCTTTACCGTCATGGAAGTTCACACGGACATATGCAACAAATCCACCATTCTCCTTAAAAGCTTCTGCCATCTTAACCGCATTTGAAATAACCGTCTCAGCTGAATGAGGGGCTGTTTCCATCGCTGCAATACCCTTTTGCAGATCAATCAATACTAACGCTGTTTTACTATAATCCATAATTGACGCTTCTTTTGAATTCATTTAAAAATATAGCCATATCATAAATGAGACTACAGTTCGTTTACAAGTAGTTGGTTTCACCTATACAATGTGCTTAAGTTCCAGCAACTGATGGATCGTATAAGTTGCATCCACTTCCTGCTCACCGAAGTAACACGTATCGATACCTGCTTGGCGGGCGCCTGCAATATCTGATGTGATAGAGTCACCAATCATGAGAATACGTGACGGCTCAACATCTACTGCTGCGAGTGCGTGCGCAAAGAATTCCGGATGTGGTTTGGAGTACCCGATTTCCTCGGAAATGAAATGATAGGAAAAGTAATCGTCAATACCGGCATCTTTCATCCGCTTCATCTGTGTCGCATACACTCCGTTCGTTGCTGAACATAGTGTAACGGGCTTATGTTTTAAATATTCAAGAATTTCAATCGCATGCGGCATTAAGTGATGACTGTTATTAATTTCATTTCTAAAAATCTGTTCCTTCGCCGTACCGTCGACAGCCATTTGATGTAATTGAAAGAAATCATTGAAACGCTGCGTCAATATCGCATCTCTTTCAATCTCACCTCGCTCCAGTGCCTGCCATAATCCTTTGTTAATCGTCTGGTATTGATTCAGCAAGTCAGACGTCATTACCAGACCTTCCGATTCAAATACTTTCTGTATCGCCAAATGCTCACCACTCTCAAAATCCAGCAGTGTGTGATCCAAATCAAAAAACAAATGTGTATACATGATGTTCTCCCCTTATGTCAAATCTCAATCTTAAGCATCATGTGAGTGATAGTGCTCCTATATATTGATTTAACTCATCTGAACTCAATGCGTTACGTTCCACCTGCACATTCGTCCACAAGCCATCATTAGAATATCTTGGAATCATATGTACGTGAAAATGTGTATTTTCGTCCATCACTTTTCCGTTATTTCTGACAATAGTAACACCTGTTACTCCCATTTCATTTTCCAGTATACCGATAAGTGCCGCTTCTATTCTCATGAGTTCTGTGTAGACTGATGATTCAAGTTCTAGAAAATTCATGAGATGCTGGTTTGAAATGATCAGGAGATGTCCTTCTTGAATAGGATCAATATCGTATACTACATAGAAATGCTCGGTGACCAATAATTTTTGTTCGGTTGGAATATGACAGAAAATACACATAGTTTGCTCCTTTTAGTATATTTAACTCAATCATAATTGATAAAAAAATAAATGACATGATAGATATGACTCATTACAGACGTATATATTAGTACCCGGGTAAAGGAGTGAGGATATGGATCAACAGATGATCGATGATATTAAACANNTGATTATAACAAAACATTTATACCATCTGCAGCCACATGTAGATGAGTGCATCAATGATACACTTCTTGCAATATGGAATAATATCGACAGTTATGACCCTGAAAAGAGTTCTTTTAAAAACTGGATTGCAGTGATTGCTAAATATCAGGCAATTGATTGCTTACGCAAAAATCAGCATATATTAAAACAAAGTGAACTTGAAGACCAATATAGTTACACAGATAAACACTTGGACTTATGGGAATTAGAATGGAATGAGTTGATTAGTGATTTGTCGGCAGATGACCAGAATCTGCTCAATATGATTTATCGTGATGATAGAGATGCGAATCAAGCTCATGTCTCACCTCAAAGTGTCAAGTTGAATGGGCATCAAGTCATGGATGGTTCATTTGGCAGCAGCGAGATAATTGACGAGGCCCGTCAGATTGTATCAAACACACAGACTATTCACTTAAGAGACGCACTACTTGATGGTCAACAAGAACTTGAACTGACATTCAGTGAGTCGAACAGTAAAGAACAAGCGGTCTATCAAATCAATGTCGACAGCAGTGAGTTAACCAAAGATACAGCTCTTTACAAGATGAATCAAAATCACACGTTTGACGGCCGTTCAATTGATATTCAGCAGCTGATGATCAATCCACTTACATCTCGTCTCACTATTGAATATGAAGGAGATCAAGAAACTTATGACGTCGTG
>DJUI01000039.1:4535-7625 GCA_002438305.1 Staphylococcaceae bacterium UBA6286
TTATTTTACCGGACAAGACTCATTTAAAAATGGTGACGTCAAAAGTAATTTTAATACTGATGACAACGAAGCATTTACTTATCACTTGAAACGTTAATTCCAAATAACAACAAACCCCGTTTATATTAATAGACGGGGTTGATATCAATATTTTAAATCACTTTTGCTGATATACAGACAGCAATCGGACTATATAAAGGATTAGCTTAATATTAAAGAGTACCGCTAAAGGCAAAACTTGGCACTCAAAGTTTTTGGCTGATGCCCATCGAAAGATAACGAGATCTACTATTTCGTCTTCTAGCATCGCATTCATAAGGCGTAACAAAGTGTAAGTTGTAAGGCGTTATCGTCCGAATCAATGGATAGCTATTAAATAGCATTCTTTCTACCAAAATCAATTACTGCGTCTTCAAATCAACGTCAATCATCGTCATACTGTTGAACTGGTCTACTTTCATCGACTTAACATTAGCCGCTGCTTCCAGCTCTTCGATGTACGCATTAACACGCTCTTCTTCAATAATCCCTTCCTCTACTACACCGACGCCGGCAACCGTCTTAACGCGTTCCTGTCCGTAGCCGAATTCGGTATAGTTCTGGAGGTTACTGATGATATTACGGTCGAGTTTCAGTTCTTCAAGCATAGCAGACGCTGTATAGCCTGTTTCAATTTCAGTTTCAGAGTTCTTGAGATGAATGGCTGTTTTTAATGTCACGATATCTTGTTTCAACAGATTAATCTTATTCAATGAATCAAACACTTTTCTAGATTTCTCTTCTGTCACAATCGTCTTGCTGTTCACTGCAATCGGTGTTCTGTATTCCGAATGAAACTTCTGCATTTCACGTTCCAGCTGCTGGCGGAGCGTGCTGATCAGAAATACTGCCTGTTGTATAGATAATGTCGTCATAACGGCCTCCTGTAGTAATCATTTTGAATCATTATAGCATATCATCCGCTGTGCACTGACGTTAAAATTGAGATTGATCTTTTGAAGTTTCACTGAAGCATCATTCCAACGTTACTGACTGGCATCTCTACTTCTCTTAAAGAAATAGACTGCACAGTAAGTGATGCCACCGAGCATTGCAAATAACACAACGCCATTCTGCACTGTATCGAGGAAGATACCACCGATGAGTGGTGCGATAATTCTGCTGAGGCCTGTTAAGCCGGTCAATGAGTAATAAGACCCTTTCAGATGAGGTTCTGATATTTCATCAATTCTAATATCCCACATAGTGAATACAAACATCTCACCTATAGTGAAGATAAACATAGCGATGGCAAGTCCTATGAGATTTGTCGTGACACCGAAGAGGATGAGACCTGTCGGTAATAACACAGCACCGATCATCATTGCAGTCGATGTCGTCATCAGTTTACTGACTCTAAAAACAAAGTACTGACACGTTAATACTGTAATGGCATTGACCAGCAGCAAATAGGCATAGTTCTTCACCGCTACTGAATAATCAAACTGATGACCTAAATATTGTGACAGCGTTGAAGACATTTGATTATATCCAAAAATGATAAAGAGATTGCCTAATAACAGAAAGAGAAAAGCTGGATTCTTCTTAAAAATATATAGGGCATTGAAAAAAGGGATTTTTTCATCGCCCGGATTTTCTGTAATTTGGAGTTTGAATGTTCTGAACAGAACGATGAATAACAGCAAATTGACAGCGAATGTAATGGATACACTATAGAACAGGCGGTTCATGCCTAAGAATAACAGCTGTGCCGCAAGCACTGGTCCGATAGCAGCAGCAATATTAATCAGATAATAACGGACATTGAAGACCAGCTTCTTCTTGTCCTGCGGCGTGTACTCTGCAAGCAGCACACGATAAGTTGGATCGACCAGCGATGCACCAATCGTTGATACAAATGAAAAAGCAATGAATCCTAGATATGAATGAATCATCGGAAACATCGCATAGCTGGCAATCGTAATCATCAGGCCGATGTAAATGATCTGCTGTTTATTGAAGCGATCAATCAAGCTGCCGGCGAATGTACTCATGACAATCCCACCTACTCCTGCAGCTGATAAGATCACTCCGATTTGAGTAGCAGAATAATGATAGGACTCCATCAAATAAATCGATAGAAATGGTGTCGCAAGAAACAGGCTTGTTTTTGCAAGAAATGTAGCAAGCAGTAACACATAAATAATAGGTGGCAGATGTCTCATGTCTTCTCCTGACGTTTTCATGACTTACCCCTATTATATTCCAATACTCAGCAAAGTTATATGACTAAAAATGATTCATAATGGTTATATCCGGTAAAGTCAAGAACGTCTAACAACAGTTAATTAATCGGCTGGAAGAATGACAACGACCAGTATCAACCCTACAGTCGATTGAGGCTTCTGACTGTCAATTGTGTAAGGACCATCATATAGATAATGGCTGACAGAGGCGCGTAAAAAGTCCACCAGGCGGATGCTAAGTCATGGAAGTGATAACCAAGCAAACTNNTAGCTCAGGTAAAACAGGTTGCTCAATAATTATACATGCTGGACCGTAACACACATCCGTCCCTCCAAAAAATAGTTTAAAGAATGCCAAATGAGAGATGACCATCAGCACTTGGAACAATACTCTCAAAAAAATGATGACGTACTGTAGTGTCATATTAGGTAAGATATGTCTGATATAAATATGAAGTCGACTAGGACTGATGGTAAAGGCACTATCAATAAATTCCTTTTCCAGTATGAGTTCTGTAGTCTCCTTGATCAAAGCGATTGTTGTCGGTGTCATGAGCAATATAAGAATTACCACATTATAAAAAATTCGGAAGGCTACACCATTTTCAAATCCATCTATTGTTTCATATAATACAGGCCGTAATAAAATGTAGGCTAGAATAGACTGAGGAATGTAGAAGAACGGGTTAATTGCTGCTTGATAGAGCATACCGTTTCTTTTGTTATAGGCAAGCACTGTTCCGATAATGACCGCAATGAGCAATGAAATGAAAGCGACCACTACAATAAGTGCAAGCGTCATACGATAGCCCGACAGCACTTCAAATGCCATATGATTTGAATTGGCATCCACCCCAAAAATCGC
>DJUI01000075.1:0-37383 GCA_002438305.1 Staphylococcaceae bacterium UBA6286
GGCAGCTGGGGCATTACTTTGCTCTCTTGGCTGTTCGTTTTTGCAGGCTTTTCTTTAGTGACCGGCTGAGTGGCAGGCAGCTGGGGCATTACTTTGCTCTCTTGGCTGTTCGTTTTTGCAGGCTTTTCTTTAGTGACTGGCAGCTGGGGCCGTGCCGTGCTCTTTGTCTGACGGTCTTCAGGTTGATCTGAGAGGATAGCGCTGACACGATCTCTCTGCTGCACTTTATTTGAATTCCGTCGTATGTCATTTGAATGCTGCTGTACTTCACGCTGTACTGGCTGTTCGTCTGTCGCTATACTTTCATGTTCAGCGGAATCATCTGTTGTCATGATGAAATATTTTTCCTCACCTGCTTCGACAGCTGTTGTTTGATGATCATATGAGATGGTATAACTGCCAGCTTCAACGTTATGGAATGATGCTGTGCCGCTGTCATCAGTTATTACTTCATCAATCACTTCGTTGTCTTTCATCAGCTGAAGCGGCATATTGGATGCGACTGTTAAATCTGAAAGCAAGGCGTGAATGGTTACTTGAAGAGCAGGCGATTCATCAGCTGAAGCGTCTTCAACTTCAGTCGTTTCTTCTGGATGGAACTGAATTTCGTTAATATCTGTCGTCAAAGCGACTTCAGTGTCATCATTGATAATAGCGTAATTGTCAGTCGGCTGCTGCATGATGAACATTCCATCATCAAGTGTTTTGAACGACTTGATATGGCCTGCTTGATCGACAAGCTCAAACTGCTGCCTTTTCAAAGGTTGCTGGTCTTCATCGATGAGTTTGATGACTAATGGCGCTGATGCTGTCATAGGGAGTACTGTAAAGATGGCCGTCAATGCAATAAGTGCTGAAAAATTCATAGCGTCCTCCGTTTCATTTGAATAACCATATTATGACACAAAACAATGCCCCGCTCTACATCATTACAATTCATTCACAGCAATGTTATAACCGTCATACTATCTTAAAACGATTAACGTGCTGTTTAATTTTCCATGATCTTGTAAACACTATTAACAGTGCATCATCTAATCATTGGATTATTTCTATAGAATCTCTTCGCTCTGTAAAGCATGCTGTCATATAAATTTAAAAAGTTGTCGAACTTGTCTGAATTTTGAGGTATGATGATGAAAACCATGTATATCCAACATCAATAATTTCGTAAAGTAGGTGATCACCATCAAAATGATAATACTGGATGAACATGAAATGGTAGGTCAGGGAATGGCGCACCTCTTGTCAGCTGAAACAGATATGACTGTCGTCAAAGTATTCTCTGAAATCAATCATCTAGGATATTATATTGAAACGATATCACCGGATATTGTATTATGTGAAGCTAAAATCAAAGGTATGAATGTATTGACTGACTTAAAACGACTGGTCGATAAATATGACAGCACCCGCTTCGTTATACTGACTTCATACGATATTGAAGAATACAAGACGAGAGCACATGATAGCGGAGCGGCTGGATTTATTTCAAAAGGGGAAAGTGCGGACTATTTGATTGATTCTCTGCGAAAAGTATATTATTTCAATCGCAATCTCTGGACAGAAATGACATTGGAACAGCAGATATTAACCGTCCGTGAACGAGAGATACTGGCACTCGTTGCACAGGACATGACTAACAAAGAAATCAGTGAGACACTGTTCGTCAGTAAAAGGACTGTTGAGTATCAAGTGTCCAGCCTGATTCGTAAGCTGGAAGTGGAGTCGAGAGTCGGCGCAGTCATCAAAGGATTGAAGCTCGGTATTATTGAAGAAGATATTACTATCTGATTATTTTTGCGCTATATACGGATGAATATACTGGAAGAATCTTTTAATATGATGATTAACAACACCCATTCTATCAATTAATACATGGATTCTTACCCCCAACAGAATAGTAAATTAAATGATAGAAGAGGATTATATCCTCAAAAAAGAACCCGAATGGAATGCTGATGCTGTTCGGGTTCTTTTTGGACTGCTACTGGAGCGAGAGATTGATGACATCAATAAAAGAAACAAAACACATCTGCTGATTGTCGAGGTTGATTCCGATAATCAGCATGGCCCATGGATCTACTTTTTCGACAGACATTGTCAAAGTCTTGATGTAACCATCATGATAGAATTCAACGAACATCGACTGCTGACTGTGCATGGCTTCCCTTAAAGTGAGGTTGATGTCTTCCAGACGGTCGTCACTGAGGACAGGACGTTCAATCTTGTGCTGCTGCTCAATCTGCTTCTTGATACCCCTATATTGCTCAGGCATGGTGGCAAAGGGGGCCCATTTAATCATGCCGCGTCCATGCGGGATATGAGGATTGAGCTTGCTCCGTTCAATGTTGCGATAGTCGGTCTCGCCATAAATCGGATGGATCATAACATCACTTCTTTCGTGGATGTACCTCTATTATAAGAACGTATGTTCGCAATTTCAAGTGGATTCGTTATGATCCATCTATTTTTATTCATTCACTCGATTCCTCTACATGAAGAAAGACTGCGAGAAACCCAATTATATCAGGGTTTCTCGCAGTCATTTTTATGATGGAATCTGCTGTTTGAAAATAGTTGAGTGAATGGAAAGATAAAGTAACAGCATGCCGATCAAGCCGAGACCGATGACGTAAAGAGACATCATCATGCTGTTCAGTACTGTACCGATGATCAAGCCGGAGCTTGCCACAAGACCGGCACCGCTGTGGCCGAGCGAACCAAAGGCGATATAGCTGGCCCGCTTGTCCTCCGGCATCAGCTTTGCCTGAAAAACAGAGATAATCGGTGTCTGCATGAGTTCACCGACTGTAGCGATGAAAATAACAAGTACGAGCAGATACCATGTCGTTAAATGATGAGCAAGACCGTATCCGCCTGTATACATCAATGTGCCGAGCATCAGAACAGCGACTTGATTGCGCTTTTCAGTGACTTTGGCGACAAGGAATGTAATCGTGACTACGAGAATAGTGTTTTCGATAAGCATGATACTCATCATCCGCACGCCGTCGACATGGATGCCGAATAGATTAATCTGCTTAAATTCATCGTGAAGTCTCACACCGATATAGTTCGTCAGTGCAAATTCTGCTGAGAAAATGAAGACCGCTGCCATCGTAAACACAACGAACCGTGTATCTTTCATGGCTACTTTATAGTTGCTGAGCAGATCCCGCATCCAATGGGTTGTCACTGCTC
Organism: Staphylococcaceae bacterium UBA6286; assembly: GCA_002438305.1. Lineage (GTDB taxonomy): Bacteria > Bacillota > Bacilli > Staphylococcales > Staphylococcaceae > Macrococcus. The sequence goes on from DJUI01000075.1 coordinate 3,205, forward strand.
GCGGCGTGCGGTCGGTTGTCGGATCAATTAAATATTTCTTGAAGATGAGCGTATTGATGAGCATAATGATGATGATCAATATAAACAATAACAATCGATGGTCCTTATAGAACAGACCACCGATTGCTGTACCGACGGCAGTCGCTAAGTTGTTGGTCCAGTATGTCGTCACGTAGACTGATTTACGCATCACTTCAGTCGTTGAATCAATGATTAAAGCTTCAAGTGCCGGGAAGACCATTGCATTGCTGATAGCAGTCAGCATGAACAGTAGCGCAACCACCCATGGCATATTGACTGCGGGATGGATGAAGATTGCCATCAGAATCATAATGACCGCAAAAATCATCTGACCTGCCAGCAGCTGACCTTTTCTGCTGAAGCGGTCAGCCAAGTAACCGCCGAGCAGGTTGCATAGTAAACCGAAGATGACATTGATGGAGAGTAAAATACCAGACGTTGCTTTGCCGAGTTCGTCAGCGATATACAGCACCATAAAAGGCATGACACTCATACTCGCCGCATGGTCAAAGAAACCGCAGAAAATACGAAGTTTAACATTGGAAGGAAACTGTGAGAATTTCATGGTGATGGCCCTCTATTTTCGTAAGATTAGTTACATTATAATCTTAAAAGTGCAAAAATAATACAGCTGTTGCAGTATAGCCGCTGTTATTGGATATATACTTCGTCCCAGTTGTAGAAACCGTGCAGCTTCTGATTCGTATGTTGATGATGAGCCGTTTGTTCGGCAGGAAACACCAAACAAAGCAGACCATGTAGAAATTTGATAAAAGAATCCCTGGATAGCATCCAGGGATTCTTATTATTTAGTGATAGCAAGCATCAGTTCGCGTGCGACTTTTGCCGCGACTGCATTAGATACACCTGATGCATCATACGGTGGAGAGAGCTCCACGATGTCTGCTGCGACGACATTCAGCTGTTCGAATACTTTGAATGCAGGTTCCAGTTCGTTGTAAGTCAAGCCACCTGGTTCCGGTGTGCCGGTACCCGGGAAGATGGACGGGTCAAGGCAGTCCAGATCAATCGTTACATAGACAGGCGTATCTTTCAGGATGCCCGGCAGGTCTTTCAAAGTATCGATAGAGAATTTTTCTAGTGTCGTATGTTCATTACTCCAGTCGAATTCTTCTTTAGTGCCTGAGCGGATACCATATTGGAAGATACGGCCGTTACCTGTGATGTCATGAATACGACGGACGACTGTCGCGTGACTTAAAGGCTCGCCCATATAGTCATTGCGTAAATCTGTATGAGCATCAAGCTGGACAAGAACAACATCAGGATATTTTTCGTGAACGGCACGGAAAGGACCGAGCGTCACTAAATGCTCGCCGCCGATCATGAAAGGAAGCTTGCCGGCCGCTAAGATTTCGCGGGCTGTATCTTCCAGTTCATCCAGCACCTTCACTTTGTTGCCGATTGTAATATCCACATCTCCTGAATCCATGATGCTGATGTCTTCCAGGTCCTTAACAAGGTAAGGACTGTAAGTCTCAAGCCCGTATGACTCTGAGCGGATGGCATCTGCCGCAAAACGTGTACCAGGACGGTTCGAGACTGTTCCGTCAAAAGGCGCACCGTAGATAACAGTGGACGCGTCTTCAAAGGTTGCCTCACAGGCCATATAGACATGCTTATTCGGTTGCATCATTCAGCATCTCCTTGACGAATGTCGGCAGAGCGAACGCACCTGTATGGATATCTGTGTTATAGTACTTTGTTTTAAGGCCGAGTTTGTTCCATGCATCTAAATCTGCATCTTTCAGTGGATCATATTTCTTGGACGCAAAACCGAACAGCCAGTGACCTGATGGATACGTCGGCATATGGAACTGATACACACGTGTGATCGGGAATAAGCCTTTGATCTTAGAGTGTGCCCGCTTCATTTCATGTGCGTAAGACGGATAGTACGGTGATTCATGCTGGTTGATTAAAATACCGTCTTCTTTCAGTACACGGAAACAGTTGTTGTAGAAGTCGTGCGAGAACAGACCTTCGCCAGGGCCGATTGGATCTGTGGAATCAACAAGAATCAAGTCATAGTAGCCGTCTTCTTTGTTCTTGACGTAAGCAAGGCCGTCTTCGAATAAAAGAGTGACGCGCGGGTCTTCAAGCTTACCTGCAGTAATCGGCAGATATTCCTGTGATAGACGAACAACACGCTCATCGATTTCAACCATATCGATCTGTTCGATAGACTCGTAACGCGTTAATTCACGGACCGTGCCGCCGTCACCGCCACCGATGACTAATACTTTTTTGATGTTAGGATTCGTCGCCATCGCTACGTGTGTAATCATATCGTGATAGACGAATTCATCTTTCTCGTTGACCATCATCAGGCCGTCCAGCGTAAAGAATGTACCGAACTCTTCAGATTCGAAGAAGTCAATCTGCTGGAAATCGGACTGCTCAGAGTGGATATGTTTATTGGTCTTGATTGAGAAACGAACATTATCTGTGTGGTTTTCTGTATACCAAAGATCTAACATAATGGCCTCCTTATTTAACTTCTACTTCAACAGGTTTGAATGATTCGACAACGATTTCACCTTTAGAATACTTGTGGATTTTGTCAGCCATACCGCGGCCGATCTCGTATGAATCAGACAGTTCTGCACCCAATGCTTTTTCAAGATAATCTTCTGCTCTCCATGGGTCTACTGTATCACCGCATGTGAAGACATCGACCGATGCATAGCCGTATTCCGGCCATGTGTGAATCGTTAAGTGTGATTCAGAAATAATGACGGCACCTGATACGCCGTACGGATTGAATGTGTGGAAGCAGCTTTCAACGATAGTCGCACCTGATACACGTGCCGCTTCGTTCATGATTTCTTCGATTTTGTCGTGGTCTTTTAAGATGTCTTTGTCACAGTTGTAGTACTCAATTAATACGTGGCGTCCTAAAGTGGTTAATTTCATAATAGTTATTTTCCTCTTTTCTCTACAATATAAACTTGATTTGAATTTTCAGTGCCGATCTTAAGGATCGGCTGGTTGTTGATGAACTGCCAGTAATCGATGATCTCCTGGGTGATGCGTTCTCCCGCCATCACAATCGGAATGCCCGGTGGATAGATCATTAATGATTCAGCACAGATTTCTCCGACAGCCTGTTCAATGTTAACAGGTCGTTTATCAGCATAGAGTACTTCTCTCAACCCCATTGCCTGCTCTGGAATATTAAGCTGTTTGAGTACGGGGGAGTGAACTGCTCCGTCACTTTGATGATAGCGTCTGCTGATGGATTGCAGTGCGTGCAGCAGGCGGTTCAGTACATCTTCATTGTCGGCGATGGAGACAATGCCCATGATTAAGTTAGGTTCAGCAAGTTCCATCTGGATGTTGTAATCACTGCGCAACAGTTTGTATACTTCAAATCCTGACAGTTCGATTGTTGTATCAATATAAATAGTGAGCTTCGATTCATCGAGCTGCTGCTGATACAGTTCCTTGAACACGAATCCGTCCAGCATATGAAACCCAGGAATGTCATTGACTGCCCGCTTGAATGCCTGAACAGCAGGCATCAACTGCTCAAATCGCTGGTAGCCGTTCAGTGCCAGGTTTTTCCGTGCGATATCGAGCGACGACATCAGCAGGTAAGACGCGCTCGTTGACGTCAGCATATTGATGACGCTTTTGACTTTGCGCTTATCAACTAAATCTCCTTGGACGAGCAGTGCGCTCGACTGAGTGAATGAGCCGCCTGTCTTATGAAGGCTGGTCGCTGCCATGTCTGCGCCGGCTTCCATGCTGGACAGCGGCAGCTGAGGTGAAAATCTGAAATGCGCGCCATGTGCTTCGTCAACGAGCACCGGCATATGGTGCATATGTGCAAGTTCAGTAATAGATGCCAGGTCACTCACTGCGCCGAAATAAGTAGGATTCATAATAAAGACTGCACGGGCATCGGGATGTTTGTTGATGGTACGTTTAACTTGGTCATAGCTTAAGTTATGCGCAATACCAAACGTCGCATCAAATTCCGGTGTAACATAAATCGGTGTAACGTCAGCAAGTGCCATCGCATTCAGCACTGATTTATGAACATTTCTTGGAAGAATCAGCTTGTCTCCCGGTCTGCACACAGAGAAGATCATTGTCTGGATACCTTCTGTTGTCCCGTTGACAAGAAAGTGAGCATCATCTGCAAGATAAAGGTCAGCGAGCAGATGCTGCGCTTCTTTGATGACCCCTTTAGGATTATCATAATTATCCAGCTGCGGCATAGAGTTGACGTCATGCCGCAAAGTCGATTGACCGTAATAATAAAGTTCAGACTGAGGGTCCAGTCCTCGTTTATGACCTGGCACATCAAAACTGGTGACGTTCTCTGATTCATATAATTTAAGTGCATCAAACAATGGCGTTGAGCTATGTTTGATTGTATCTATCTGTGTAAATGATTTGATTTCTATAGGTTTGAGCAATGCTGCACCTCACAATTTTCAGCGAATTGTAAAATATAGTAATACTTAACTATATGTTTTATATAACTGTTAATTTATTTTGACCAAACAAATTGTAATGTATTACTAAACTCATGGCAAGAAAAATTTTTCATTTTGCATATGTTTTTTTGAAGCGGGAATAGTCTGATAGAATGAGAGAAACAAGAGGAGGAATCAACATGGTAAATACTGTAGGTTATATTGGATCTTATACGAAAAAAGATGGGAAAGGAATTTACCGTTTTGAACTTAATGAAGAAGCGAAAAAATTAGAAACCATTGAAACAGGTTACGAAGTGCAGGCATCCACTTATGTGGTTCAGCACGGAGATTTCTTATATGGCATTAAGAAAGAAAATGATAAAGCCGGCGTTGCTGCCTACCGAATCGATGCAGAAGGAAAACTTGAGTTCATCAATGATTGTCTTGAATCAGCAGAAAGCGGCTGTCATATCTGGGTATCTGATGACGGTAAATTTTTATTTGAAGCAGTTTACGGTGCAGGACAGGCCCGTCTCTACAGTCTGAAACCAGAAACAGGGGAAGTACTGCAGTTGATTGATACGGTCGTTCAACAAGGCGAAGGACCAAACGAAGATCGTCAGGACAAAGCACATACGCATTATATTCAGCAGACACCGGACTTGAAGTATGCAGTTGCAGTTGATCTAGGAGCAGATGAAGTCATTACATTCAAATTCAGTGACAACGGTCTGAACAGAGTCGGCGAACTGAAACTGCCGGCGGGTGTCGGTCCGAGACATTTGACGTTCCATAACAATGGTCAATATGCTTACGTGTTCACCGAACTGAGCAACGACGTCTTCGTGCTGAAATACAACGACGGTGATTTTGAAATATTAGAACAGCATCACGCAGTGCCTGATGATTTTACAGACAATACACAAGGCGCAGCGATCCGTTTGAGTCACGATAACAAGTTCGTCTATGCTTCTAACCGAGGCCATCAAAGTATTGCAGTGTTCAAAGTTGAGGGAGACGGCAGTCGACTGTCTCTTGTTGAGATGACTGATTGCGGGGGAGATTGGCCGCGTGACTTCAACATTACACGAAGTGACAGATTTTTAGTATGTGCCCATGAAGTAAGTGGCAATGTGTCATTATTTGAGAGAGATAGAGAGACAGGTCAATTGACATTGCTTGAAAATGACAAACAAGCAGCTGAAGGTGTCTGCGTACAGTTTCTCTAAGGAGTGATCCAAATGAAAACAGCAGTCTATCAGATGGCAGTCATTCCAGGGCAGCCGAAAGATAATATTAAAAAAGTGGCCGACTGGCTGAATCAGCTGCCGGATGATATTGATATCGCCGTGCTTCCTGAAATGTGGAATACTTCGTATACATTGAATCGCTTAGCAGATTTAATCGACGATGAAGGGAGCCGGGAAATCACGATGCTGCAGCAAGCTGCGAAACATCAGAACGTGAATATTGTGGCAGGTTCTATTGCCGTAAAAGCCGGCACTAAATTTCGTAACCGGTCCATCGTCATCGACCGGCGCGGCAATATCATCCATCATTATGACAAAATCCATTTAGTGCCGATGCTTGATGAACCCAGCTTTCTGGAAGCAGGCAATAAGTTTGAAACGTTTGAACTTGACGGCATGAAGATGGGGATGATCATCTGTTATGACCTTAGGTTTCCTGAAATAACACGAAGACTGGCCGTTGACGGCGCGGAACTATTGTTTGTCGTTGCAGAATGGCCGATTGAACGAATCCGTCATTTTACGGCGCTGTTGACAGCACGTGCGATAGAAAATCAATGTTACGTCGTTGCAAGCAACGGTGCAGGGACATGTGAACGTACTGTGTTTGGCGGGAAATCAATGGTGATTAGTCCGCTAGGTGACGTAATAGCAGAAGCAGAGATGGATGAAGCGACGATAACTGCTGAAATTAAGACAGAGCAGTCTGACGCAGTCCGGCAAGCTATTCCGATATTTAAATCACGTAGAACAGACTTATATTAATGCGTGAATTAAACCGCTCCGGGTAATGAGGAGCGGTTTTTTTGTGTGAGTAGAAGGTTGAGAATATACTGAGCTGCTTCAAAATAGACTGGCGATGGCTATTGAAAATTGTGTATTAATAAAATCTTTAATTATAACATATACTATTATAAAAATGTGGAAAGTTTCCAAATTGGAAACTTTTAATTTAAAACCGCGCTGTGATGATTCTATCAAAAAACAAAAAAAGACCACTGATTAATCAGCAGTCTTGTATGCATTCTTATTTGTAAAGTTGTCTAATATACTTGAATTTCCCTTTGTACGGCGGGAAGAGCAGGCCTGTTTCGAGTTTCGTACTTTTAGTCATATAGGCTTTCTGATGACTGAACAGATCGAATGAATATTTGCCGTGATAAGTACCGATGCCTGACGGACCAACGCCGCCGAACGGTAAATAAGGGTTTGAAACATGCATGAGTGTATCGTTGACGCAGCCACCGCCGAACGACAGGCGCTTGAATACTGTTTTGACGAAGTCATTGTCCTCACTGAAGACATATAGTGCCAGAGGTTTGTCGAATGTGCGGACAATATCGAATACCTCATCCCGTGAATCAAATGTAATAATCGGTAATATCGGTCCGAAAATTTCTTCCTGCATCACATCGTCACTTAATGTGACTTCATCGATGAGTGTAGGTTCGATATAACGACTATCAGCGTTTGTCTGACCTCCTAACACAATACGGTCTGCTGCAGAGTCTATCAATCCGCTCAATCGTTTGAAGTGGCTGTCGTTGACAATTCGGCTGAAATCTTCACTGCGCTCGATGTCTTTTCCGTAAAATTCGGTAATCGTATTGCGCATCGCCTTGATGAACTTATCTTTTACTTTGCGGTCGATTAATATATAGTCCGGTGCAACACATGTCTGACCGGCGTTCATGAATTTACCAAATGCAATCCGCTCAGCAGCGACTTTGATGTTCGCCGTCTCATCGATGATAGTAGGACTCTCACCGCCAAGTTCAAGTGCTACAGGTGTTAAGTGTTTACTTGCAGCTTCATAGACGATTTGACCAACCTTTGTACTGCCGGTAAAGAAAATGAAGTCAAACTTTTCTTTCAGCAGTGCTGATGTGACGTCTTTTTCACCGAGAACTGTCGTGACATAATTGGGTTCAAATGCGGCTGTAATAATCTCAGCAATGACTTGACTTGTATTCGGTGTCAGTTCAGACGGTTTGACGACGGCGCAGTTTCCAGCTGCAATAGCACCAATCAATGGTTCCATGATCAGTTGAAATGGATAGTTGAACGGGCCGATGATTAGGACAGTACCAAGCGGTTCACGTACAACATAGCTCTTCGCGGGAAACTGAAGCATCGGTGTATTCATAGACTCAGGCTTACTATAGTTTTTCAGCTCTTTTAAAAACATGCTGATAGATTTCAGAATAATTCCGATTTCAGACGCGTAGCCTTCGACTTTTCCTTTGCCGAGATCTTGATTCAACGCCTTCAAAATGTCAGCTTCTCTTTTTTTGATTTCTTTACGCAACGACTTCAGCTGCTTCTTTCGGAACTTGATATCTTTTGTAGCATCTGTATCAAAAAAAGCATTCATGGCATCTACTTGTGGTTGATGGGACATGTTATTCACTCCATTCACTTTTATCTTAAGTGTACATCAAATCGAAACATGTTAGAATTAATACAGCTTAAGAAGAGGTGACGATATGAGATTTGGTATAATAGGAACGAACTGGATTACAGATCGTTTAATAGAAGCGGGCAGAACAGTAGAAGGATTTGAAGTGACAGCGGTATATTCAAGAACGATGGAAACAGCTGATCAGTTTGCAGATAAACATCGCATTGACCATCGATTTGATGACTGGACAGCTTCCCTGACAAGCCGTGAGTTTGATGCGGTCTACATAGCAACACCTAATTTACTGCATGCTCAGCAGTCGATTGATGTGATGAATCACGGCAAGCATGTATTATGCGAAAAGCCGCTGACGCTGACAGTCAAGCAGGCGGAAGAAATGTTTCAGACGGCGCGTGACAATGATGTCGTGCTGATGGAGGCAATGAAATCGACGGAATCTGAAGCGTTTAAGCAGCTGGAACAATGGATTCATGATATCGGTACAATCCGCCGGGTTAATTTTCACTACAATCAATATTCTTCACGATATGATAAGTTGAAAGACGGCATCATTGAAAATGCCTTCAAACCCGAACTAGGAAACGGTGCATTGATGGATCTCGGCGTTTATACCATTGCACCTCTTGTCAAATTGTTCGGTGTACCCAATACGCTCCATGCAGTGGCGGAGAAATTATCAACAGGAGCAGACGGGCAGGGCACAGTCATCTGTCAGTATGAAGAAATGACCGCTGTACTNNTGTACTGAGTTTCAGCAAAATAGCAGATAGTTATCTGCCGTCTGAGATTATCGGCGAATCAGGCATCATCACAATAGACAAAATTTCAGCGCCGAACCACATCGTTAAGCTGACGAGATCGGGAGAAGTAGTTGAAGCGTTGACTCATGAGGCACCGCCGATGTCATATGAGGTGGCGAATTTCATCACAGCATGTCGCCTTAAACTTACAAGTCATAATGAACGGACAAGTCTTGATACACTGCGCGTTGTAGAAGCAGTGAAAAAGCAGATAGGCCTTGAGTTTTAGTAGGAGGAAACAGCTTGAAAATCAATAAAGCATGGATGTTTTTAGTGATTGGCGGTTTATTGGAGGTCGTATGGGCAGTCGGCTTGAAATACGCCCATGGGTTTACGAATATCCCATGGACTATCTTTACGATTATAGTGATGGCAGCATCATTCTACTGCTTCGCCTATAGTTTGTCGCGGCTGGAAATCGGAACAGCTTATGCCATCTATACAGGAATCGGCGCTATCGGTACTGTTCTGTACGGTTATCTTTTTCTTGGTGAAGGCATGAGCGCATGGAAAGCAGTGTTTCTTGTGATATTGATTAGTTCAATCATCGGCCTGAAACTTGTAGAAGGAGCTGAACCAGAATGAGCTGGATCATATTAATCAGTGCCGGCATCATGGAAGTGCTGATGGTGATTGCACTTAAAAATAGCAGAGGCTTCAGTAATAAGAAATGGACCGTCATCTGGTTTGCGCTGAGCTTGACGAGTTTGTTTCTATTGTCGCTTGCGATCAAGCATATTCCTCTTGGAACAGCTTATGGTGTATGGACCGGAATCGGTGCCATGGGCAGTGTCGTAGTCGGTATGCTGTTCTTTCACGAGAAAGTCAGTGTGCAGAAAATCATCTTAATTACATTGATCATCATCGCTATTATCGGTTTGAAATTTGTATAAAGATTGATTTTTCTGAAAACTCATGATATGTTAAAACTATCATTTTTTCATTGTTAAAAAATAACGGGGCCGGCAAATGCCGGTCCCGTTATTATTGTTTCAACACGTCATGTGTCGATTTGTCGCGCTCCATGACAACACGAGCGTAAGAACATAGAGGGAGAATCTTTTTGTTTTCAGTGCGTGCGTACGCAACCACGCGGTCGACCAGCTGTTTTGCGATACCCTGGCCGCGCAGCGATGGATCGACAAATGTATGATCGATGACTAAAGTATCAGCTTGAGGCACAAAAGTGATTTCTGCTTGAAAGTCTGTATCTTCACCAATATAGAAACGATGGTCACCTTGTTTGATTTCCATAATAAAAGCCTCCTAATAATATTAAGATAATACGTCAGTCAACTGAGGGACGACTTGCTTCTTACGTGAGACGACGCCTTTTAACAAGGCAGCATTTTTATCCAGGGCAACATTGAATGCTTTTTCAACGGCAGCCTGCTGTTGACCAAGTGCGAGAATTTTTGAATCAGAGTTGATGATGTCTGTCACTACTAACACGAATAGGTCGTAGCCGTTATTTGCTGTTTCAGCATTGATCGCATTCTCGATTTCTTCCTGACGCTGGAAGACTTCGTCAATGTCAACCGTGTTGACCTGTGCTACACGAACTTCTTTGTCGCCCATAGAGAATGATTTAGCATCGATGTTCAATAAGTCTTCAGCTGATTTATCAGCAGTAGATGCGCCGGCTTTCAGCATATCAAGACCATATGTCTCTTTGTTGATGCCTGCAATCTGTTCTAGTTCAGCGGCTGCCTGAATATCTTCCTCTGTACATGTCGGTGATTTGAACAGCAGTGTATCAGAGATGATGGCAGATAACATTAATCCGGCTATTTCAGGTTTGATTTCAAGTTGATTCTCTTTGTACATTTTGTTCAGAATAGTGGCAGTGCAGCCGACGGGTTCAGCACGATAATAAAGAGGTGCTGATGTTTCAAAGTTTGAAATACGGTGATGGTCGACAACCATCAGTATTTGAGCTGTTTCAATGCCAGTGGCAGACTGCTGGAATTCGTTGTGATCCACTAAGATCACACTGTCACCATCTATTTTTTTGATGAATCGTGGTGCTTCCACATTGAAGTAGTCTAAAGCGAATGCAGTTTCTGCGCTGATATCACCGAGTCTTACGGCTTCAACGTCTTTGCCTGTCTGCTGCTGTAAGTCCTGCATGACGATGGCAGATGTGATGGTATCTGTATCAGGATTTTGATGTCCAAAAGTTAAAATTTTAGTCATAGTTCTTCTCTACTCCTTTAAAAAGATAAGTATAGTTTATCATGATTCACCGTGAACCGTCATGCCGAGTGTGTTCTTAAAATGTGAAAGAGCGAAGCGGTGCCCTTCTGCATTGAAAGATTGGACAGCGTCGCTATCTACAGTCATCTGATAGCCTAAATTATAACCATCCACTGCCGTATGCAGTACNNTGCCTGGATATGCCGTTCTGCCAGCAGCTGATGCAGATTAGTGCCGGCAAAAGCACTGTAGCGTGTTTTGTCAATCCAAGTCACAAGCGGATGGTGCTGAAGATCGTTATAAACGTCGTTGACTTTGCCGTATAATTCTCTGCCCGGCGTTCCGACGATATTATGAGGTGGAAACAGTTTCGTTTCCGGATGGTATGGGTCATTGTCATGAGCACGGTCCATCATAATGAATACCGGTCGTTCTGCAGCAATATATTGCTGGAATTTGCGGGCAATCGTCTGCTCGATGGACTGACCGGGCTTACCGCATGTCAGCTTGCCGTCATCCGCGACAAAGTCATAAGAGTAATCAACAATTATCAGTGCATTTTCCATCTAATCATCCTCCAACAGGGTATAATATAATCATTCAATTTCATTATATAGAAGATGTAGGTGTAAATCGTGGAAAAAACAACTGTTTCAAAAATAAATGTAAGAGATTACGGCGCAAAAGGTAGGAATGCCTTATGGGATACGATTGGTATTCAGCGCGCACTTAATCAAGCGAAGAAAAGACCGGTCGAAGTATATATTCCAGCAGGAACGTACTATATCGGATATGAACTCGTCATCTATGGTCATACAACACTCACTCTTCATGAAGATGCTGTGCTGAGACGTATGAGTCCATTTGCGATGCTGAAAAATGGGAAGCGAAACGCTCATTTCAAGGGATATGATGGGCATAGCTATATTACTGTGAGAGGCGGGACATTTGATCAGTACGGACATGTGCTGAATTTCAACAACAGCATTATGTCACTCGGCCATGCGAGAGAAATATTAATAGAAGATGTCACTTTCAAAAACGTCGTGCAGGGCCATGCGATAGATGCGTGCGGTATTGACGGCTTTGAAGTAAGGAACTGTAAGTTTCTTGGCTTCCGTGATGATGACGGCAGCCGTGCATTTTCTGAAGCCGTTCAGATTGACCTGCAGCTGGAAAACTCATTTCCGAAGTTCGGTGATTATGACGGTACCCCGACGAAAAATGTCATCATTACAGGGTGTTATTTCGGTAATTCGGGCGATCCGATGATGAAGCCTTGGAACCGTGCGATAGGTTCACACGCGAGCAGATACGAAATTTATTACGAAAATATCTTCATTGAGAACAACACGTTTGATCAGATGGGAGACTATGCACTCACCTTCCTAAAAAGCAAGGTGCTGAGAATCACGAATAATACATTCAGCAACTGTGAAGGCGGTGTCAGATACCTTGCAGTGAATAAAGGAAAATACTCATATGACGCTGACGGGATTGATCATGGTGTACAGGCGGGTGAGATGACGATGATTGATCACAATCATTTTCACTCTATCAACAGTAAATATGCCATATTATTTCAGAGCTTTGAAGGAGTTCACAACAAAGATATATTCATCATCAACAATACATTCAGTGAAGATGAAACGTGCCGTGTGAAGATAGGATATGCCAGTGGCGTCGTCTGTGCGAAGAATAATCATTTAAAGAATGTGAAGAAGCAGGAAGTAGAAGACTTCTATGATGAGATGATGATACAACAGGAAAATGAAGGAGAAAAATAGCACAATGCCGGCAACCATCCTCAAGTCTGGTTGTCGGCATTGTGCTGCTGCAGCTGCGCTAAGAATGGGCAGCTTTTTTTGCTGCGGTAATAGAAGTTCGGATTGTTATAAGTGTTATCGTAGCCTTTATGAAAATTATGGACGAGTGACGGAGATATCGGTGGTATAAGCCATGTCCAGTCGCCTGTCACTTTTCTTCCTGCTGCTGCTTCATTATGTTCAAATTTTTCGAACTGCCTGCTTGCCGTGTAGTGGTCTACTATCGATACACCTGCTGCTCTATACGAATGATAGACCGCATAGTTTAACTCAACCAGTGCTTTGTCACGCCAGTAGCTGGTAGTTGTTGACCGGTCGAGATTGAATGTATCCGCTGCAGTTTCCAGCAGGTCATAGCGATAGCTGTCAATCAAGTTGCGGCTCGCGATTTCCGATTCCATATACCAGCCATTGAAAGGTGCAGCAGCATAAGTGATGCCGCCGATTTTGAGGTCCATCGCAGAAATCATAGGGACCGCATACCACTTCAATCCTAATGCTCCGAACGCGGGATATTCCGGATGCATGAGCGGCACTTCTAGGATGACTTCCTGAGGGATCTCAAAAGTTTTCAGCTGTCCACCGTACTTATAAAGAAGCGGCAGAATATGATTGTCTGTTTGACTGATAGGCTTGAAAGGTGCGGCAATAGGATCATCGGTATACCGGATAAGCTGGTCATTGGCGATGACGAAAGGTGCTTCCGTTACAGTGCCCTGCGGAAATATAGTAATCGTCGGGCGGATCTTGCCGTTGTTTGTTGCATAGTCAATATGGTGGACGACAGCGTTTAACAGCTCCTCTTCAGCAGTCAGATGCCGTTGGTCCAATACATGCAGCTTATCCCAGAACAGACGGCCGATGCACCTATTGCTGTTACGCCATGCGACTTTTGCGCCGTAAGCCAGTTCTTCGTATGTGTGATGGTACGTTCCAGTTGCTTCGATGTCTGACTTGATGCTGCTTAACCGCCTGGTCGTTATCTCAGGAGCTATATTCAGTTCGTGATGCATGAGTTCTATAAATTGAACGGCTTCTGCATACAAAAAAATCACCTCTTAATCACATCATAGCATGAAGGAAGTTAAGAGCGTGATGAACATTGTTAATATTTTTTTAATTTTGATGAGACGCATCGAATGCTCTCCGCCAGTCAAGGGTGATCTGCTCAAGTTGAGTCAACTGTTCTTCTGTAGCGATTGAATAACGGACGACCTCATTTAATAAATCATCATCTGGATACGTCCTCGGCAGGAAGCCATGGGCTTCTATATATCGTCCAAGTGATAATGCATGTTCGCCGTAAGTCATGATGAAATTCGTCTCTGACGGAATGACATGGATGACGTCAGACTGTGCCAGAAATATTTGACGAAGCTGCTTTGCACGTGCGCGCTGATAATCAAAAAATTCAGCGAGATGTGTCTTGTCTTGAAGAAGATGGGTAGCAAGCTGCAGACTGAGCGTATTGATCGGATAAGGATGCTGAATGCTGTTCAGCAGTTTGATAGTGTCAGGGTGTGAGATGACGATGCCGATTCTAAGACCTGCAAAGCCATAAATTTTGCTCATCGTGCGCATTCGGATAACATGCTGTCCTTCAGGGACGGTGTAAGGTCTACTGAATTCGATGTAGGCTTCATCTAATATGATGTAGCCGCCGAGTGACNNGCACTGCTGCACGAAATCATCGCTGAACAGTATGCCGGTCGGATTGTTCGGCTGACTCAATATGAAGAAGGATGGTTTCAGTTCATCCATTGCAGCGAGTATCTCGGTCAAGTCAAAGTTAAAATCCTGGTCACAGTTTACGTAATGAATCGGTCGCTCGAACTGTGCAGCATAGTCTGTGTACATAAAAAAGTCGGGATTCAATGTGAGTACTGGACCAGAGCCGAGAGCAATCATACATTTTTGAATCCATTCATCTGAACCATTGGCAGCAGACAGCTGATTGGCTGTGAAATCGTTGAATTCAGCATAAGCTGCGATGAACTGGTCATATTCCTCATCGGGATATTCAAAAAATCTTGATTTCAGCACGATATCCTTTAAAGTTTCGTCTGAGAATGCACGAATGGGACTTTCGTTTTTATTGATTCTGATCAATGGAATCCCTCCTGCAATTAATAGTTTTAAGAACGATTATATCATGTGACAGCTTATGCTGAAATACGACCGGCTGATTTTTTGATGAATAGAAAGGTCACGGCACTGGTCATCATGATAATCAGACCGACGATCACAAAATAAAACTGGTTGTTGGAATAATGAATAACGAGCCCTCCAGCAATCGGTCCGGATATACTGCCGATACTATACGCGATACCACACATCAAATTACCTGCAGGCAGCAGTGCGCCCGGTGTAATATCAGCCATGTAACTGACACCAAGTGAGTAGAGTGAGCCTACAAATATTCCGGCAAGGAAGAAGATCAATATCATCAGCCAGCGGTTAGCGATGAACAGGTCAGCACTAATAAAGGTCAGACCGCCTAACAGGGTGAGTACTGCCATGACATGACTGCGCTGATATTTGTCGGTCAGGCTGCCGATCGGCACTTGCAGCAGGATGGCACCTAGGCTGAAAGAAGGTAAGATCCATGTGATATCATCCAGTGTCAGTTGATGATTGAGCGCAAAAACCGGAAAGTTACTGTTCAGCGTACTTTCTATGACGCCGAATATAAGTGGAAACAAAAATGCAATCCAAGATACATAGATGACTCTGCCGAAATTGCTGAAGGTGGATTTCAGTGAAATCGTTCCTTGGTTAGCAGGCGGATAACTATTTTTCAGCGTGAGAACAAGCAGAAAGGCACAAAGTGTCATGCCGGCGCTGACGAGAAATGGCAGTGCAGTATTGTACGTGACGAGCTGCGCAAGCATCGGTCCGAGCATGAATCCCAGTGAAAAACTAAGACCGTAAACAGCCATAGTCCGCCCGAGTTTGTGTCTTGGAACAATTTCCGTCAGCCACGACTGCGTGGAAAAATGGAGGGCGTTATCACCCACCCCTATCAGAATCCGTAGTATGAACCAAAATGTCATGGAATCAAATGCCGGGAACATCATGAGCGAGAGGAAGACGAGCAGTCCGCCCATGATAATGAGTGATCGATAGCCGAATTTGCGCAGCAAACGCTCCAGGAATAATGAAGCACCGAACATACCGATATAGAGAGATGTCGCATGCAGTCCGTTAATATGACTCGGCACGTTGTCCTGTTCGAATATATACGCAATCAGAGGCAGCAGCATCCCTTGAGACAGTCCGGATATGGAAACAATGATGGTGAGAACAGCGATGAGTTTCTTTTGGTTCATGATAGACTCCTCGGTTAATTGATACATACAGTGTAGCATTGATTGCACAAGATTTTGAAAATAAATATGATATGATAAACTAAATACATCAAAAGCAAATGAGGGATAATATGTTTCTAAAAGAAGACGATAGTTTAATGTTACATACCGATTTATACCAGATTAATATGGGTGAGACTTACTGGTTTGATGGGATACATGAGAACACGGCGGTATTTGATGTGTATTTTCGCAGCATGCCGTTCGAATCAGGCTACGCGGTATTTGCAGGTCTTGAGCGCATCATTGAATATATTAAGCGCTTCAAATTTTCAGAAACAGATATTGAATATTTGAGAGAGCAGGGCTATCAGGAAGATTATCTTGCTTACTTAAAAGACCTTCGTTTCACAGGGAATATCCGGTCAATGCAGGAAGGTGAAATTTGCTTTAACAACGAACCGCTGATTCGAGTGGAGGCTCCGTTAATACAAGCGCAATTGATTGAGACAGCCGTATTGAACATCGTCAACTTCCAGACGCTCATCGCTACGAAAGCAAGCCGTATTAAACAAGTGGTGCAGGATGAGATTTTAATGGAATTCGGTACGAGACGTGCTCAAGAAATGGATGCAGCTATATGGGGTGCGAGAGCTGCTTACATTGCAGGTTTTGATTCTACAAGTAATGTCCGGGCAGGTAAGCTGTTCGGTATTCCGATTTCAGGGACACACGCCCATGCGATGGTGCAGGCGTATGACGATGAATATGTCGCGTTCAAGAAATACGCGGAACGTCATAAAAACTGTGTCTTCCTTGTCGATACATTCCATACATTAAAAAGCGGTGTACCGAATGCGATTCGTGTAGCCAAGGAATTGGGGGATCAAATCAATTTTGTCGGTATCCGTCTCGATTCAGGGGATTTGAGCTACTTATCTAAAGAAGCCCGCAAAATGCTGGATGATGCCGGATTCCCTGATGCCAAGATCTTTGCATCCAATGATCTTGATGAAGAGACTATTATCAGCTTGAAGCAGCAAGGCAGCAAAGTAACTGCCTGGGGAATCGGTACTAAACTGATTACCGCTTACGATCAGCCGGCGCTCGGTGCTGTTTACAAACTGGTCGCAATCGCGGACGAAACAGGTGAGCTTCAAGACCGAATCAAAATATCTAACAATGCAGAAAAAGTAACGACGCCAGGCAAAAAGAAAGTGTACCGCATCATCAATAACAAAACCGGTAAATCTGAAGGAGACTACATTACACTTGAACATGAAGATCCAAGTGTCGAATCTGAGCTGAATATGTTCCATCCAATCTTTACTTATAAGAAAAAGCGGGTAAAAGATTTTACAGCAAAAGATCTGCATGTTGATATCTTCACTGACGGAGAACTGGTTTATAAAACACCTCAACTTGCAGATATCGCAGCTTTTCATCTCGACAACCTGGAATTAATCTGGGAAGAGACGAAGCGTTATTTGAATCCGCAGGAATATCCCGTCGATTTAAGTACAGCGTGCTGGAACAACAAAAACGACAAGNNACGTTACAAGAAAACATTATCGAGGAAATGAAGGTTAAACCTGAAATCAATCCGGAAGTGGAAACACGTGCAATCGTTGACTTCCTAAAAACGTACTTGAAGCAATATAGTTTTCTGAAATCTATGACACTCGGAATTTCGGGTGGGCAGGACTCTACGCTTGCCGGCAAACTAGCACAGATGGCAGTCGATGAACTTAATGAAGAAACAGAAGGCGGCTATTCTTTTATTGCTGTCCGTCTACCTTACGGCACACAAAAAGATGAACAGGACTGTCAAGATGCGCTTGATTTCATTAATGCCACTAAAGAGCTGACAGTCAATATTAAACCGAGTGTCGAAGCGAGTACCACAGCACTGCGCGATGCAGGGATTGAACTGACTGACTTCCAAAAAGGAAACGAAAAAGCGAGAGAACGTATGAAAGTTCAATATTCTGTGGCAGCTGCCAATCAGGGTATTGTGCTTGGGACAGACCACGCTGCTGAGAGTATCACCGGTTTCTATACCAAATATGGTGACGGTGGTGCTGATGTGCTGCCATTATTCGGGCTGAACAAACGACAAGGCCGCGCCATTCTTAAATATTTGGGCTGCCCTGAACATCTATACAACAAAAAGCCGACCGCAGATCTTGAAGAAGATAAACCACAGCTGCCGGATGAAGTGGCTCTAGGAGTATCCTATGAAGCGATCGATGACTATCTTGAAGGCAGACAAGTGCCGGCTGAAGCGAGAGAAGTCATCGAAAAACATTACTTGAAGACACAGCATAAAAGAATGATGCCGATTTCCAGATATTCATTTGATGAATTGATCAAGTAATATTGCATACTCCTTCATTCTTTGATAGAATTCCTTAGTACTTGAGGAGGTGCGCCTTTGTTAGATAACCCGTTAATAATGATAGCCGTCATTTTTCTGATCAATGTGGTATATGTGACTTGTTTGACGATGAGGATGATTCTTACTTTGAAAGGATACCGTTACTATGCAGCAGGTGTGTCTGTCATTGAGACGATGATCTACGTTGTAGGTCTTGGGCTTGTGTTGAACAGTCTTGATAAGATTGAAAATGTACTCGCGTATGCGCTGGGCTTTGGTGCTGGAATAATCATCGGAATGAAACTTGAAGAATGGATCGCATTAGGTTACATTGTCGTCAATGTGACTACAGCCGATTATGAAAAGGATATTCCAAGAAAGCTGCGCGACCTTGGCTACGGTGTTACTCACTATGCAGCCAATGGACGCGATGGTCAGCGGATGGTCATGCAAATATTGACGCCGCGAAAATATGAACTGAAACTGATGGATACAGTGAAACAGCTGGATCCAAAAGCATTTATCATCGCCTATGAGCCTAAAAATATTCATGGCGGCTTCTGGGTCAAAGGTTTGCGCAGTAAACGATTGAAAGCGTATGATACAGATGAAATTTGAAGTGCTGGATCATGAAACGATTGCAGATTGTCTGAGTCGCATGAGAGCATCGGGCTATACACCCGTGAAGCGGATGGAACAGCCGATTTTCCACGAAACAAAAGACGGGAAGATTGAAGTGCTGAAGCAGCAGATTGTTTTTATCGGTAAGAAGATAGAAGAATAACAGAAGGTTCAGTGATATACTATTACTGAACCTTTTATTTATTCACGGACATTTTCAATATCTGTTTAATTAATGTACGGTTTTTGTTATAATCAAATTGAAAAATTAATCATGATAGGAGTTAAATTTATGATCGAGCGTTATTCGCGCAAAGAAATGGCAGCTATTTGGAGTGAACAGAATCGCTTTGAAGCATGGCTTGAAGTAGAGATTCTGGCATGTGAAGCATGGAGTAAGCTTGGGGTAATACCTGAGGAAGACGTAAAGCTGATTCGTCAGAACGCACGCGTTGAGGTGCAACGTGCACAGGAAATTGAGCAGGAGACTCGTCATGATGTCGTGGCATTTACGCGTCAAGTCAGCGAAACATTGGGCGAAGAGCGCAAATGGGTGCATTACGGACTGACAAGTACGGATGTCGTTGATACAGCGCTCAGCTATGTCATCAAGCAGGCAAATGATATCATCGAACGGGACTTGGAACGATTCATTGAAGTGTTGAAACAGAAAGCGTTGAAATATAAGACGACGCTCATGATGGGCCGTACGCACGGAGTACATGCTGAGCCGACAACATTCGGTCTGAAGATGGCGCTCTGGTATATGGAAATGCAGCGCAATTTGAAACGTTTCAAAGAAGTCCGTAAAGACATCGAAGTCGGCAAAATGAGCGGTGCAGTCGGCACATTTGCGAACATTCCACCTGAAATTGAGGAACATGTGTGTCGGGAGCTGGGAATCGGATTTGCTGAAATTTCAACTCAGACATTACAGCGTGACCGCCATGCGTATTACATCGCGACACTTGCATTGATTGCGACTTCTTTAGAGAAGTTTGCGGTAGAAGTGCGAAACCTGCAGAAGACAGAAACACGTGAAGTGGAAGAAGCATTCGCAAAAGGTCAAAAAGGCTCATCAGCAATGCCCCATAAACGTAATCCTATCGGCTCTGAAAACATCACCGGACTGTCTCGTGTGATTCGCGGCTACATTACGACTGCTTATGAGAACGTGGCATTATGGCACGAACGTGATATTTCGCACTCCTCAGCAGAACGCATCATGCTGCCAGACGTGACGATCGCTCTTGACTATGCGCTGAATCGTTTCACTAATATCATCGATAATCTGACAGTGTATGAAAATAACATGAAACGCAATATGGATAAGACATTCGGGCTGATCTATTCACAACGTGTGCTGTTGACACTGATCGATAAAGGCATGGTCCGAGAAGAAGCCTATTACTTAGTTCAACCGAAAGCGATGGAGTCATGGGAAACCGAAACGCCATTCAGAGACCTACTTGAACAGGATGATAGAGTGACGTCGTTACTCTCAGAAGCAGATCTGAACAGCTGTTTTGACGAAACTCATCATTTGAATCAAGTGGATACATTGTTCAAAAGGGCCGGGCTTGAGTAAGCACTACATGGAATTCGACAAATAAAATAAAACATGAGAAAATAATATATCGGCATTCGAAATATATAATGGATGATACTGTACTTTAACGATTTAATGCGTTAATATAAAATTATCATATTTCAAGGGGTTGAAAGAATGCAGATTGAAAAATTAAAAGGCAAACGTCTCGATGATTTATTTGACGCGGTTCTGACACTTAAAACACGCGAAGAATGCTATGAATTTTTTGATGATTTATGTACTGTCAATGAAATTCATTCTCTGTCACAACGGATGCAGGTCGCTATGATGATCAAGCAAGGTTATACCTATGCTGCGATTGAAAAAGAATCAGGTGCTTCTACAGCAACGATTTCCCGTGTGAAACGGTCATTGCAGTGGGGTAATGATGCTTATACTATGGTCATCGATCGAATGAGCGGTGACTCTGAGCACAGTACATCAGACGATGAAACTCATGAATAAAACATGCTGAATCAATTTGATTCAGTATTTTTTTTGGCTTATAATAGCAGTGAAATGAGGGGTATGATGAACAAACTACTGATTACATCTGCCGCTGCTCTATTACTTGCAGCGTGCGGAACTGACGACAACGATACAGTGATCTCTGATGAATCTGTAAAGTCATGGAATACTGCATTGAAAACGATGCCGCTGACAAAGATATTCATTGAATCACATCATAAGGAAGTAAGGCAGGGAGTTACTTATATTGATGATGTATTGATTGTCAATAAGAAGATTGCTCTTCCTGCCGACTATAATCCCGGTGAAAATAAAACTGCACGCCGTGAAATCGAACGGTTGATGACAGCAGGCAATCGTGAAGGACTGCAGTTTGTCATCCGCAGCGGCTATAGAACTTACGAGCATCAGGCACAGTTATACAGCGAGTATGTAGCACGGGATGGCCAGGTCGCTGCTGACAAATACAGTGCACAGCCAGGCCATTCGGAACATCAGACCGGTTTAACGTTCGATATCGGCAGTGTGGCGTCTGCCAATGACTTCAGAATTTCTTTTGGCAATACACCTGAAGGGGCATGGCTGCAGGATCATGCTCATGAATATGGCTTCATCATCCGTTATCCTGAAGGCAAGGAACATATTACAGGCTATCAATACGAGCCGTGGCATGTCAGATATGTCGGCCAGTCGCTCGCTGAAGAACTATATGACAGTCATGAGACGCTCGAAGAATATCTCGGATTGTACAAGCAATGAGTCAGTGATTAATCGCTGGCTTTTTTGTTTCACGGCTAAAGAAATGCGCTAAAAATGTTATAATTATAAATATGTCTGAAAAGGAGTATTTCCATGTATGAAGTAAAAGATTGGGAACATGTATTTAAGCTGGACCCTGCTGATGCTATCGATGACAGCACCCTTCAGCAGCTGTGTGAATCAGGCACAGATGCTGTCATTATAGGAGGTACAGATAATGTGACGCTGGATAATGTGCTCGATTTGATGGCACGCGTTAGACGTTATACTGTACCGTGCGCTCTTGAAATTTCAAATTTAGAAAGTGCTGTTCCCGGATTTGACCGGTATTTAGTGCCCTCTGTTTTGAACAGTCCTAATGTGATGTTCCATAACGGAATGCTGCTTGAGGCACTCAAGCAGTACGGTCATATGCTGAACTTTGATGAGTTTACAATGGAAGGTTATATCGTTATGAATCCGGACAGTAAAGTTGCAAAACTTACAGCGGCTGACACTACTTTAAGTGAAGATGATCTTTATGCCTACGGGCAGATGGTCAATCATTTTTACCGGTTTCCTGTATGCTACCTTGAGTACAGTGGAACATACGGTGACGTCGCAATGCTGAAAACATTGAAAGCTGCCTGTCCTGATACGCATATTATCTACGGCGGTGGTATAGAAAATTTGACTCAGGCAATAGAAATGAAAGCCTATGCTGACACGATTGTTGTCGGCAATATTATATATAAAGATCTAAAAAGTGCCCTCGAAACAGTGAAAATCAAGAAACAGAAAGGATAATGGATTGTGAATGAATTGTTGAACAGAATGAATGATGAGCAGCGAGCGGCTGTCCAGGCTACTGAAGGTCCACTGTTGATCATGGCAGGGGCGGGGTCCGGCAAAACACGTGTCCTGACGCATCGCATCGCTTATTTGATTAAAGAGAAATCAGTCAATCCGTATAATATCCTTGCCATTACTTTTACGAATAAAGCTGCTAAGGAAATGAAGGCGCGTGTCGATCAGCTGATTGGTCCTGAAGCAGAAGCTGTATGGATCTCAACATTCCACTCGATGTGCGTCAGAATATTGAGACGCGACATCGACCGGATCGGTATCGAACGTAACTTCACTATTCTTGACCCGACTGATCAGCGCTCTGTCATGAAAGATGTGCTGAAACAGGAGAATCTGGATCCTAAAAAGTACGAACCGCGGTCGCTGCTCGCACAGATTTCAAACTTGAAGAATGACTTGAAGACACCTGAAGATGCTGAACGAGAAGCAAATGATTTCATGGCGATGACCACGGCAAAAGTATATAAAAGATATCAAAACATTCTGCTTAGAAACCATGCGCTTGATTTTGACGATTTGATTATGACGACTCTTCAACTGTTTGAACGTGTACCTGAAGCGCTGGAATACTATCAGAATAAGTTTCATTATATTCACGTGGACGAGTATCAGGATACAAACAGAGCGCAGTATCTGCTCGTCAAAGCACTTGCTGAAAAGTTTGAAAATCTATGCGTTGTCGGTGACTCAGATCAGTCTATCTACGGCTGGCGCGGTGCCGACATTTATAACATATTAAGCTTTGAAGAAGATTATCAAAACGCCCGTACCATCTTCCTGGAACGCAACTATCGTTCAACAAAAAATATTCTTCATGCAGCAAACGAAGTCATCAGAAACAATTCAGAACGTAAACCGAAGGCACTGTGGACTGATAATGATGCCGGTAGTAAGATACAATATTTCAAAGCGCAGTCTGAACGTCACGAGGCTGAATATATTGTGTCTGAAATACAGAAAAAACAGCGTGACCATTACCAGTTGAGTGATATGGCTATACTGTATCGTACGAATGCGCAGTCACGTGTGCTGGAAGAAACATTACTGAAATCAAACATCAACTATACAATGGTCGGCGGTACAAAGTTCTATGACCGCAAAGAAATCAAAGATATTTTAAGCTATTTACGTCTCATCGCTAACAGCAATGATGATATCAGCTTTGCACGTGTCATCAACACGCCTAAGCGCGGTGTTGGACCAGGGGCACTTGATAAAATTGCAGGCTATGCTGCAGCTAATGGACTGAGCTATTTTGATGCATTGGCAGAAGTGGACTTCATGGGGCTGCCCCGGAAAACGACAGAAACACTCGTGACATTCTATGATATGATGGACGGCTTCATGAAGCAGCAGGAATTTTTGTCCATCACTGAGCTGGTTGAACAGATTATGGATAAGACGGGTTATACAGATATGTTGAAAGTAGACCGGACACTTGAATCACAGTCCCGTCTTGAAAACTTGGAAGAATTTTTAAGTGTTCCTAAAGATTACGAAAAACTGACCCCTATTGAAGAGCAGTCGTTAGTGAATTTCCTGACCGACTTGTCGCTTGTCAGTGACGTCGATAACGCAGATATGGGAACAGGGGTGACATTGATGACGATGCACTCTGCAAAAGGTCTGGAATTCAAAGTCGTCTTTATTGCAGGACTTGAAGAATCCATCTTCCCGCATTCAAGAAGTCTTGCCGACGAAAGCGAGATGGAAGAAGAACGACGTCTGATGTATGTGGCAATCACGAGAGCAGAAGAACATCTTCATATGACTCATGCAGATTCAAGAACATTGTTCGGACGCAGTCAGGCAAACCGGAAATCCCGTTTTCTTGATGAGATTCCTGCTGATCTGCTGGAAGGCGTCAAACCGCGGCCTGTCTACGGGACGAAAAGACATCCGGCACGCAGAATAACGCCTGCCGCAAACAATCAGTCATACAAAGTGGGAGACAAAGTTATCCATAAAACATGGGGTGAGGGACTGGTCAGCAACGTCACTGAGAAATCAGGCTCTCTGGAACTTGATATTATATTTAAGACAGTAGGCATGAAAAGGCTTCTCAGCCAGTTTGCGCCAATCGAAAAGAAGGAGTAGATATTATGCAGCAGCGAGTAGATGAGTTACATCAATTACTGCACCAGTATAACTACGAATACCATGTGCTTGATCAGCCGTCTGTCCCTGACAGTGAATATGATAAGCTGCTTCACGAACTCATCGCGATTGAGGAAGAATATCCCGACTTGAAGACCGCGGATTCACCAACGGTACGCGTCGGCGGCACACCTGTTTCTGCATTTGAGAAGGTGCGGCATGATACACCGATGCTGAGTCTTGGAAATGCGTTCAACGAAGAGGATTTAAGAGCCTTCGATAAGCGTGTCAGAGACAGTGTCGGACAGGTTGACTACATGTTGGAACTGAAAATCGATGGCCTTGCCGTCTCGCTGAAATATGAAGACGGACGCCTCGTACAAGGATTGACGCGTGGTGACGGAAGTACGGGTGAAAACATCACTGAAAACATCAAGACGATATACGCGGTCCCTTTAGTCATCAAACAGCCATTGACACTCGAAGTGCGCGGAGAAGCATATATGCCGCGTCAATCGTTCCTTAAATTAAACAAAGAGAAGGAACGTCTCGGTGAACCGCTCGCAGCCAACCCGAGAAATGCGGCGGCAGGCTCTCTCAGACAGCTGGATTCTAAACTTGCTGCCAAGCGTAAACTAGATATCTTCCTGTATAGTGTGAATGATTTAAGAGAACTGGACGCCAGTTCACAGAGCGAAGCATTGGATACCCTTGACGCCATAGGGTTCAAGACCAATCATGAGCGTAGACTATGTCAGTCAATCGATGAAGTACTGGCATATATTGAGTACTGGACAAAAGAACGCAATCATTTAGCATATGATATTGACGGAATTGTCATCAAAGTGAATGACTTGATCAAGCAGGAGGAGCTCGGATTCACTGCGAAGTCACCACGCTGGGCGATTGCCTATAAGTTTCCGGCAGAAGAAGTGATCACCAAACTGAACGCTATTGAACTGTCAGTCGGCAGAACAGGGGTCGTGACACCGACAGCAATACTTGAACCTGTCAAAGTCGCGGGTACGACAGTCGGCCGTGCATCGCTGCACAATGAAGATTTAATTCACGACAAAGACATTCGTATCGGTGACGATGTTGTAATTAGAAAAGCAGGAGACATTATTCCTGAAGTCGTGCGGCCGGTTGTTGAGAGACGGTCCAAAGATGCAGAACCGTATCATATGCCTGATGATTGTCCTGCCTGCGGCCACGAACTCGTCAGACTAGAGGATGAAGTGGCACTGCGCTGCATCAATCCGACGTGTCAGGCGCAGCTGATTGAAGGAGTTATTCACTTTGTATCAAGGCAGGCGATGAATATCGATGGTCTTGGTGAGAAGATCGTTGCGCAGTTATTTGAAGCGGGTCTCATCAAAGATGTAGCAGACATATATGATTTGAAGCGCGAGCACCTGCTGCCGCTTGAACGTATGGCTGACAAAAAAGTGGACAAGCTGCTAGCTGCGATAGAGGCATCGAAAGAAAATTCACTGGAACGACTGCTGTTCGGTCTTGGCATCAGACATCTTGGAGCGAAGGCAAGTAGTATTCTTGCTGCTGAATACAAAACGATGGGCCGCTTGATGGAAGCATCAGAAGAAGAATTGACTGCTATTTATGACATCGGTCATAAGATGGCACAGTCGCTTGTCACTTATTTGAGCAATCAAGATATTCAGGACTTGATTGAAAAACTAAATGCAGCAGGCGTCAATATGGCGTATACTGGTGCTACGATAGATGAAGCCGCGTTCAACCCTGAATTTCAGGATAAGACGATTGTATTGACAGGAAAACTATCGATTATGACCCGTACGGAAGCGACAGAACAGTTGACGAAGCTCGGCGCCAAAGTAACAAGCAGCGTCACTAAAAAGACGGATCTGCTTATTGCCGGGGAAGACGCTGGAAGTAAGCTTGACAAAGCTGAAAGTCTAGGAATTGAAATCTGGACTGAAGAAGAACTGGTCAATAAATTACAGGAAGCAAATTAAGGAGACAATGATGAAGAAAGTACCTATTGTCCTGCTATCAGCGTTGCTGCTGACAGCATGTGGTTCCAATGATGATGCAACATCACAACAAAATAATGATGACAAGCAGATGGCAACGGATATTCAAATCTCCGGAGACTATTACCGCACGCTGCTCCCTTTCAAAGAAAGTCAGGCGCGCGGTCTGACGAGTTCCAATATGACCAGCGCCTATAACGGTGATGCATTTGAAACAGGATTGTTCAGAATCAGCCGAAAGGTATTCTCTCCTGATGATTATTTGTTCCGCGACGGCCAGCTGCTGAATAAAAATGCGGTGGAAAGTTATCTTGAACCGCAGTTCACGAAGCAGGAAATAGATGCGATGAACGAAGATACACGTATTGAGCGGAATGCCTATGCGAACTTTGGATTGAATCCTTCACACAAAGGTGAGACAGATCCTGAGAAGATCGCCGAGCAATCCCCCGCCTATTTGTCTCACATACTGGAGCAGGATTATTTCACTGAGAGAGATGCAAAAAAAGAAAAAATTTCCGGTATGACGATCGGCCTTGCGATGAACAGTGTCTATTACTACCAAAAAGAGCAGTACGGCGAAATATATGCCAGACAACTGAACGAAAAAGAAAGTGAGAAAAAGGGCAAGGAAATGGCTGAGGAAATACTTTCTAGACTGCGTGTCAAGTCTGAACTGAAAGAGATTCCTATTACGTTTGCTATTTTCATCCAGAGCTCGTCTGAAAGCATTGTGCCGGGTCATTTCGTTTCCTATTCAGTCAGTGAAAAGGGGAGTAAGTCAGTAGGAAAGTGGAAGAACGTCAACGAAGAGTATATGTTACTCCCCTCAAGTGAAGCAGGAGAACTGAATAAAAAGTTAAACAATGATTTCAAACAGTTCAATGATTCACTGCAAAGCTTCTTCCCTAACTTCACCCAAGCTATCGGAACCGGATACTTTGTAGATGACAAAGTACGCGAAGTAACGATTAATGTCCCGCTTGATTATTACGGCAGAGCAGAAGTAGTTGGGGTGACACAGTACATCAGTGATCTATCGATGAAATATTTCAGCAATCTAGACAACCTCGAAATTTCTATCGTCGATAGCGACAAACCACTCGCATTGATCACTAAAACCAAAGATGATAAACATCCCGAAATCTATGTCTATAAGCAGTAAATCAAACAATCACCTCCTGTTCATCTGAACAGGAGGTGATTGTTTGTAGATGATTAACTTTTCACGATGCGCGTCATCTCGTCGAATTCATCAAGAACACGCTGTTCTGGTTTGTTCGTCACCAGGCTGACTAATACCGTGGCTAATAAGCTGATGATGAAACCAGGAACAATTTCGTAAAGATCAAATAGTGCCGCATGATTTTTAGGACCTTTCATAATGATCCAGAAGATGACTGTCAATGAGCCAAGAATCATACCTGTGATGGCACCTTCTTTCGTCAATCCTTTCCAGAATAATGACAATAGAACAAGCGGTCCGAATGCCGCACCGAAGCCGGCCCAAGCATTACCGACAAGGTTCAAAATCGTATCATTCGGATTCCATGCGATAGCGCCTGCTACTAATGCGACCAGTAGAACGGATAGCCGGCCGACAAGCACGAATTCTTTTTCGCGGGATTTATCCTGAATGGTGGTTTTACGGAATAACATATAGAAGTCTTGAGTCAATGAACTACTTGTCACTAACAATTGTGATGAAATCGTACTCATAATAGCAGCAAGTATCGCCGCAAGAAAGAATCCGGCGATCAATGGATGGAACAAAATCTGACTCATCACAACGAAAATAGTTTCTGGGTTATCTAATTTCTGTCCTGTCTCATGGACGAATGCAATGCCGATTAACCCTGTCATACAAGCGCCGATGAGTGACACAGCNNCATCCATGAAATACCGATACGGCGTGCTGCCGGCAGCATTCTGTGCGATCTGATAGACATGAATCTGACGATGATATGCGGTTGACCGAAATAACCGAGCCCCCATGCAAGCAGTGAAATGATACCGACTGTCGTTGTCCCTTTGAACCAGTCAAGGTTCGTCGGCTCCAAGTCGACTACTGTATTAAATGTATCCAGGCCGTTTAACTTCAGCAACGCGACGACAGGGACTATTACAAGGGCAATCAGCATAATCACACCTTGGAAGAAGTCCGTAAGTGACACAGCAAGATATCCACCGAACAGCGTATAGATAATGACAATACCCGCTGTCAATATTAAGCCCCAGTGATAGTTCAGTCCAAATGCGCTTTCGAATAGGACGCCGCCTGACACCATGCCGGCTTGAGTATAGAGCGTGAAGAAGATGATGATGACAAGACCTGAGATGATTTTCAACATGCGGGTATGGTCGCTCACCCGCTTCTCAAAGAAATCAGGAATAGTAATGGCGTTATCTGCAAGCTCTGTGTAGACACGCAGCCTCGGGGCAACGAGAATATAGTTCAGCCATGCGCCGATTGTCAGGCCGATGGCAATCCACGTAGCAGATAGGCCACTGGAATAGACAGAACCAGGGAGTCCCATCAGCATCCAGCCGCTCATGTCAGCTGCGCCGGCTGATAGTGCAGTGACTAACGGTCCAAGGCTTCTGCCGCCGAGCATGTATTCATCAAGAGTGCTTGTTGACTGTTTGTATGCATAATAACCAATGCCGAGTAGAATAAGAAAATAAAATGCTATCATGACATAAGTCATCCAAGTTGCTTCAATCTTGACGTTTTGAAATGTGGAAGCAAGTATCATAAGTATTCCTCCTTAGTTGTATAATAATCCATCTTTAAACCTCATTATAAAGTTGTTTGAAGCGTTTTCATATATCTATTTTGACTTTCTTTAGATTTTTGTATAGAAATTTGATAAAATTTAAAGATGGTATAAACGTATAGGAGGATTAACATGACGACGATATCAAATGATCAGGTAAAGCACGTAGCACATCTTGCACGGCTTGCCATCAATGAAGAAGAAGCAGAAAAGTTCAGCACACAGTTAGCAGCCATTTTGACGTTCGCTGACCAGCTGGAAGAAGTAGATACAGAAAATGTCGAACCTACACTACATGTTCTTGATTTACAGAATGTGCTGCGTGAAGATGTTGCTGACAACAGTTTGACACAAGAAGAAGTGCTGAAGAATGCACCTGTCAAAGAAGACGGTCAATTCCGTGTACCTTCAATTTTAGGAGGAGAATAAGATGTCTTTAAGATATGAATCGATTGAATCATTGTCAACTATGATTCAAAACAAAGAGCTTAAACCGTCAGAACTTATTGCTGACACATTCAAAAATATTGAACAGGACGATGCTGACATTCAGTCATTCCTGACTCTTGATAAAGAACAGGCGATGGCAAAAGCTGCTGAGCTTGACCAGCAGACACCGTCAGGTCGACTGTTCGGTATTCCTATGGGCATCAAAGACAACATCGTCACTAAAAATGTCGAAACGACGTGTGCCAGCAAAATATTGACTGGATTTAATCCGGTATACGATGCAACAGTAATGCAGAAATTGAACAACGAAAACGGTATTCTTGTCGGTAAACTCAACATGGATGAGTTCGCAATGGGTGGTTCTACCGAAAATTCATTCTACAAGAAGACGGTGAATCCATTTGATCATCGTGCTGTTCCAGGCGGTTCTTCAGGTGGATCTGCTGCAGCTGTGGCAGCGAGTCTTGTCCCGTTTGCACTTGGTTCAGATACAGGTGGTTCCATCCGTCAGCCCGCTTCCTACTGCGGTGTTGTGGGAATGAAACCGACCTATGGACGTGTATCACGTTACGGTCTTGTCGCATTTGCTTCATCTCTTGATCAGATCGGCCCGTTAACGCGTAACGTCAAAGATAACGCAACAGTCCTCGAGATCATTTCAGGTGTCGACAAAATGGACTCTACAAGTGCACCAATAGACAATGTTGACTTCACCTCTAATCTTGACAAAGACTTGACAGGGCTTCGCGTCGCGGTTCCTACTGAATATTTAGGAGAAGGTGTTCAGCCGGAAGTTAAAGCAAGTGTAGAAGCGGCAATCAACGAATTAAGTGCGATGGGGGCGACTGTGGAAGAAGTGTCGCTGCCGAATTCAAAATATGGTGTGGCGACTTATTATATCCTTGCCTCTTCTGAAGCATCAGCAAACTTAGCACGGTTTGATGGTATCCGTTACGGTTATCAGGCTGAAGGTGCGCAGAACTTAGAAGAGCTGTACAAGAAGACGCGTCAGGAAGGTTTCGGTGATGAAGTCAAACGTCGGATCATGCTAGGAACTTATTCATTAAGTTCAGGCTTCTATGATGCTTATTACAAAAAAGCACAGAAAGTAAGAACATTGATCAAACAGGACTTCGAAAATGTATTCAGTCATTATGATGTCATCGTTGGACCTGTCGCACCTACTCCTGCATTCAATATCGGTGAAAAAATCGATGATCCACTGACGATGTATGCTAATGATATTTTGACTATTCCTGTGAACTTGGCAGGTCTGCCATCTATCTCTGTTCCGTGTGGAGAACATAATGGTCGTCCAATTGGACTGCAGATCATCGGTAAACCGTTTGATGAACAGCAGATCTACAATGTGGCTTATCAATACGAACAGAAATTTAACTTACATGACCGTTATCAAACATTATAAGGAGACGATGATATGCATTTCGAAACAGTAATTGGACTTGAAGTCCACGTTGAATTAAAAACTGAATCCAAGATGTTCTCCAGTTCTCCAGCACATTTCGGGGCTGAACCGAACACGAATGTCAGTGTCATCGATCTAGGCTATCCAGGTGTATTACCTGTGGTCAACAAAACAGCAGTTGACTGGGCGATGCGTGCAGCGATGGCATTGAATATGGATATCAGAACAGAAACGAAGTTTGACCGTAAGAACTATTTCTATCCAGATAATCCGAAAGCCTATCAGATCTCACAGTTTGATGAGCCGATCGGTGAAAATGGGTATATTGACATCGAAGTGAACGGCGAAACGAAACGTATCGGGATCACGCGTCTTCATATGGAGGAAGATGCCGGCAAGCTGTCCCATAAAGACGGGTATTCATTAGTTGACTTGAATCGTCAAGGAACACCGCTTGTCGAAATTGTTTCTGAACCTGATATCCGAACGCCGGAAGAAGCATATGCTTACCTTGAAAAGCTGAAAGCGATTATTCAATATACAGGAGTATCTGACTGTAAGATGGAAGAAGGCTCACTGCGCTGTGATGCTAACATTTCACTGCGTCCTAGAGGTCAGGAAGCGTTCGGCACTAAAGCAGAGCTTAAAAACTTGAACTCATTCAACTATGTCAGACGGGGTCTTGAGCATGAAGAGAAACGCCAGGCAGAAGTACTGTTATCTGGCGGAGAAATTCTACAGGAAACACGTCGTTTTGATGAGTCAACGGGCAAAACCATCTTAATGCGTGTCAAAGAAGGTTCAGACGATTATCGCTATTTCCCTGAACCTGATTTAGTTCCTCTCTATATCGACGCTGCCTGGAAAGAGCGCGTTCGTGCCTCTATTCCAGAGCTGCCTGATGAACGTAAAGCGAAATACGTCAATGAATTTGGCCTGCCGGCTTATGATGCACATGTATTGACGTTGACGAAAGAAATGTCTGATTTCTTCGAAGAGACAATCAAACTTGATGCAGACGCGAAGTTAACTTCTAACTGGTTGATGGGCGGTGTGAACGAGTACTTGAACAAACAGCAGAAGGAACTGGGGGAGACGGCATTAACGCCTGAAAACTTGGCGGAAATGATCAAGCTGCTGTCTGATGGAACGATTTCAAGTAAGATTGCGAAGAAAGTCTTCCAGGATACTGTGGAATCAGGAAAAGCTCCGAAAGTCATCATGGAAGAGCAGGGACTGGTGCAAATCTCTGATCCAGCACAGTTGACTACATTAGTTAACGATGCCCTTGATCAGAACCCGCAGTCTATTGAAGATTTCAAGAACGGTAAAGGAAGAGCGATGGGCTTCTTAGTCGGTCAGATTATGAAACTTTCTAAAGGACAGGCCAACCCGCAGATGGTCAACCAAATTCTTAAACAAGAACTTGAAAAACGTTAATAATGAGTCTTGTCATTGAATCAATCATATAAAATAAAAACCTTCGATTGTCATCTCACATCATCTNNCAATCGAAGGTTTTATCATTAAAAAGGTATGATTTACCCATTTTCGATAAGTTCAGTCAATCGGTGGGGCTGAAAGATAGTGTAGGAGAAGTTGGTTTCTGCAAAGATGAAATCCCGGTCATCTGCCCACTGAGAATAATAGTACTGTTTCAAATACTCATACAGGTCTTTCCGTGATTCAGTTAAGTACCGTTTATATAAGCATTCCATTCGACTGACACGGAATATTACTTCGGATGATGTCACACGTCGTCCTCCTTTGAAGTTATATTTAACGTCCATATCATTAACTGTAATTGTATAGGATAAGATTAAATATATCAACTATAAAAATGGGAATATTCAGAAAACTAATTTGCTTTATATTCTCTTGGTGACCATGTATATTGATAATAAAAGTGATAAAAGGAGAGCGAAAATTAATGATAGACATACATAATCATATTTTATTTGGTATAGATGACGGGGCAGAAAGTGCTGAGGAGACATTGGAGATGGCAAGAGCTGCAGTACAGGAAGGCATTACAGATATTATCGCTACGCCGCATCACAAAATAGGTGTCTATGAGAATTACGGGCCGAAAATCAGTGAACTGACAGCACAGGTCAACGAGCTCATCCAATCTCATAATATACCGCTGACGATTCATCCAAGCCAGGAAATTAGAATATATGGTGATGTCATAGAGGATCTTAAAAGTGGCAAGGCACTTCCTCTCGTGCAAGGTGCGCCTTATGTCTTGATTGAATTCCCGACACATGAAATTCCGATCTATACAGAGCAGCTGTTCACTAAGATGGCACTCGCAGGCTATATTCCGGTCATCGCTCATCCTGAACGCAACAAAGAGCTGCAGAACAATCCGAACAAGCTTGCTGCATTGATAGAACTTGGCGCACTATGCCAAGTAACCGCAGGCGTTGTCGTCGGAAGATTAGGGGATCATACGCAGTCAGTAGCAGATATGAT
>DJUI01000075.1:37481-51102 GCA_002438305.1 Staphylococcaceae bacterium UBA6286
AATTAGAGAAGCTTAAAACTAAGAAAAAGAAGAAATTCCTTGGCTTATTTTAACCGATAAGTTTAAGTAAGACGGATTTAATAACAAAGAACCCGAAAGCGTGAGGTCAATCCACGCCTTCGGGTTCTAATCGTTTATTTGAATAAATAATCAGAGATTGCTGTCGTCCAGAGGTCAACACCATCAGTAGTCAATAATCCTTCATCGACATTATAGTCATCAGATATTGTTTCGTCATCAGGCCAGTCGCCGGATTGACTCACATATCTGAAGTTATTATCTTTGTTGCCGAAATAATCTTCTTCAGCCTTCTGGTAGTCGTTGAAATCAGGATTGTCATACTCGCGTCTTGTGCCGATAATAACAACAGGAATATCATTTTGTTCCACGTCGTTATAAATGTTTTCCAAAGTGTTGATATGATTATCTAATGGCACACTTTCAAAGAAATCATTGAGCGTCAGTGCGTCCAGTACAATTAAGTCCGGATCCCCATCATATATATCTTCACTGGTTACAGCAGTGGATACACCGGCGACTTCCAAATCAGTAAGCTTAATATGATCATCAATTGAAGATTCAAGCTCGTCCTTGACACTCGTGTTTTCCTCTGAAGTCTGGTAAGGCGTCGACACGAGAGTAATATTCATTTTTTTACCGTCTTTAGTCTCAGTGTTATAAATCTTCTGAAATTCCTTACTTTTAAATAAATCTTTGTTTGGTTTTGAAGCATCCTCTTTTTTGTCTTTCTTTGATGAGTCAGCAGTGCTGGAATCTTTGCCGGTTGATTGCGCAACGACATCGTCCTGTGCCTCTGAGTCGGTTACTTTTGATTCCCAATAAGTATAGCCTAGTGCTATAAGTACGATTGCAATCACTACATAGAGCCAGAAAAGTAAATTTTTCATTGCTGCATTTTCCTCCAGACGTATATCAATATCTCAATTTTAGCAAATAATGAAAAAAATTTATAGCCCAATATTAATACAGCTCAGTTATTTAACTGGATCAACTGGGTTTAACAATGTAAAATAATGGTATGAATGAGAGATATCGAAAATCAGTCATTTTTCTTTGTAAATAATAATGATAAAAAATATACATTACATTAATAGAATATTTACAATTATTGTGATAAAATAGCGGGAAAATAAAGACATACCAAAAAGTGGAGGATATTTATGATTGATTATACCCCGTGGAATGTCACAGATTACCAGAAAATATTTATAGATGAGTCTAAACAATTGATTGAAATATTCAGAAATGAAATTGTTGAAATTCATCATTTCGGCAGCACCGCCGTCAAAGATCTTCCTGGTAATCAATCTCTGGATATACTGCCCGTAGTGAAGGACATCGAGAAGATCGAGCAGTATGTCGAAACGATGAAGTCGGCCGGCTACCGTGCGATTAATTCGGTAGTCCTGGCAGATGAACGATGCAAAGTATTTATTAGAGAATGCGATGATTTGACACGTGTTATTCTGATGATTGAACAGACTGACTTTGACGCTATCGATAGAAGGCTTGCGGTCAGAGACTATTTGAGAATGCATCCAGATATCCGGAAATCATATGCTGATTTGAAGCAGCAGCTTGCTTATCAGTTCGCTGATGACTATCATGGTTATAAAAATGCCAAAGATGAATTTGTTACATCTCTTGAACGTGATGCTGTTAACTGGTATCAATCGACGAGACATTAGACCCTGTACGGGTCTTTTTTTTATAAAATTGCATAATTGAATAAATTCGGTACAATAATGATAACGATAAAATGTGAAAGAGTGATACGTGTGTTAAATATAGCAAAAGGCAGCAGTGACATCAGTCTGAACTTATCCATGGCAAATCGGCACGGCCTGATCGCCGGTGCAACAGGAACGGGTAAGACGATTACATTGAAGGTGATGGCAGAACAATTTTCAAAAGCCGGTGTACCGGTATTTCTTGCCGATGTCAAAGGAGACTTGGCAAGTCTTGCAGAGCCGATGACTGTTAACGCTAAAATTCAGGAGCGACTCGATGCATTGCAGCTCAGCGATTATCAACCACAGACATTCCCGGTGAGACTATGGGACATTTTCGGTAAGACGGGTACCCCTATCAGAGCCACTGTTTCAGAGATGGGTCCACTACTGTTATCGAGACTGCTGCTATTGAATGATACGCAGTCAGGTCTGTTGAATATGGCATTTAAAATCAGTGATGATAAAGGGCTCGTACTGCTCGATCTGAAGGATCTACAGGCACTGCTCCGAGATATGGGAGACAATAACAGAGACTACATGAGTGAATACGGTAATATATCCAAGCAGTCCATTGGAGCTATCCAGCGCAAATTGCTTGAACTGGAAAGTCAGGGAGCTGAACAATTTTTCGGTGAACCAGCATTGAAACTGGAGGATTTCATCAGCGTCGATCAAAATAAAGGCGTCATCAATATACTTCAGGCGAATGAACTGTATCAACAGCCGCTCCTCTATACTACGTTTTTGTTATGGTTGCTGACGGAACTGTTTGAAGTGCTCCCTGAAATAGGAGATGCTGATAAGCCTAAACTTGTCTTCTTCTTTGATGAGGCTCATCTGTTGTTCAAAGATGCCAATAAGTCGTTTGTCACGCAGGTGGAGCAAGTCGTTCGTCTGATCCGTTCAAAAGGTGTAGGTGTTTATTTTGTGACTCAAAATCCAATTGATTTACCGGATGAAGTACTGGGGCAGCTCGGTAATCGCGTACAGCATGCCCTCCGTTCATTTACACCGCGAGATCAAAAAGCAGTGAGGAGTGCAGCTGAAACATTCAGACAGAATCCTGACATTGATGTAGCTTCAGTAATCGGAGAATTAAAAACCGGAGAAGCACTCATTTCATTTTTGAATGAGGAGGGGCAGCCGTCAATTGTTGAACGTGCCTTTATTAGACCACCTGAAAGTAAAATCGGAGTCATTGATCCCAGTGTTGCAGCGGCTGTTGTGGATGCAAATCCATACCAATCAGCTTATAGTCAGTCACTCGACCGTGAAAGTGCCTATGAATTGCTGCAGAAGAAATTTACGGCAGCTGCGGAACAGACAGAAAATAACAAAGTGGAGAAGAAACGTACGACAAGAGNNAGAACCATCATCAGAACTCAAAAAAATTGCATCCTCTGTACTGACAAGTGTCGGCAGACAAATCGGCAGAGAGATAGTCAGAAATATATTCGGCGGGCGCAGACGATGAGCAGAATGACATGGTTTTATTTCATCTTAATTGTCATCAATATTATTCTTGTGACGATACTAATGATTCAGCCGCTTGAAGGCTGGCCGCTGAAACTTCTTCAAGTCTTGATTGTCATTGTGACTTTCACTTTGTTTAGGACTTATGTGAAAGAGCGACAACTGACCGGGAAAAATAAAGAAGAGGGAGACCACTAATGAGAAAAAAAGCAAGAATCATTTATAATCCTACATCTGGCCGAGAACAGTTTAAAAAAGTACTGCCGGATGTGCTGATTAAACTGGAACAGGCAGGTTTTGAGACGAGTGCACATGCGACGACGGCAGTCGGTGATGCGACCGTTGCAGCAAGACCCGCGTTACAAGAGAATTTTGATTTAATTATTGCGGCAGGTGGAGATGGCACATTGAATGAAGTCATCAACGGTGTTGCAGAACAAGATCATATTCCTGATATCGGTATTATACCGATGGGCACAGTCAATGACTTTGGACGGGCGCTAGTGATTCCAAAGGACATTATGGAAGCAGTCGACGTCATTATCGAAGGAGATACCGTACCGGTTGATATCGGCAAGATGAACAATCGTTATTTCATCAACATTGCTGGGGGCGGTAAGATCACTGAAGTGTCATACGAAGCACCGAGCAAATTGAAGACGATGATCGGTCCGCTGGCATATTACGTCAAAGGACTCGAAATGCTGCCTGAAATCAAATCATCGGATGTTCGTATTGAATATGACGGAGAAGTATTTACTGGGGAAGTGATGTTGTTTTTGATTGGGTTGACCAACTCGGTCGGCGGATTTGAGAAACTGGCACCTGAAGCATCGATTAATGATGGCTATTTTACGGTGTTATTCCTTGAAAGAGTTAATCTAGCAGAATTCGGTCATATATTTACGCTTGCGACGAGAGGAGAACATTTAAAACATCCAAAAGTTCACTATGTGAAAGCAAAGGATGTCAAAGTATCTTCATTTGAGAAAGTGCAGCTGAATGTAGACGGAGAGTTCGGTGGAATACTGCCTGCTCACTTCATCAATCTGAAGCGTCATGTCAATATATTCAGTCCGCTCGAAAGATTTGAGAAAGAAAACAATATACAGAAGAAAAACGAAATAGACGGTCAATATCAACAAGAAATTATGGACAGCAGTCTAGAAGACCAATAATGGTGATGAATCATATTCCATCAATAAAAACAGCGGCTCATTGATCAATGAGCCGCTGTTTTTATTGAGGTTGAATATCAGTCAATCTATATTT
Source organism: Staphylococcaceae bacterium UBA6286 (assembly GCA_002438305.1). Classification (GTDB taxonomy): domain Bacteria; phylum Bacillota; class Bacilli; order Staphylococcales; family Staphylococcaceae; genus Macrococcus. The sequence continues at coordinate 41,981 of DJUI01000075.1, forward strand.
CGTCTGTAAATTCCGCTGCCAGGTCATCATATTCCCAGTTGCGGTGTGATGGATAGAGTGACAGGCCGCCGTCAGAGACAATGGTCTGCCCTGTAATATATTTTGATTCCTTACTGGCCAGAAAAGCTGCAATATTGGCCATTTCTTCCGGTTCAGCAACATAGCCCATCGGCACGAAATCTTCTGCATCTTTTTTCTTCTCTTCTGTTTCGAAGTTCTCGGCATTGATCGGTGTATCAACAGAGCCTGGTGCAATATTATTGATCCGGATCTGCACGCGAGCATACTCCATCGCAAGACTTTGCGTCAGCAGTTTGACGCCGCCTTTACTTGCACAGTAATGAGCAAAGTGAGGCCATGGTATGATCTCATGGACACTCGAAACATTGATGATATTTCCTTTATATTTTTGCTTCATGAATTGTTTCAATGCTTCACGGCAGCCGATAAACGTTCCGCGTAAGTTGACATTCATCACCTTATCGAATTCTTCCATCGTCATCTCATGACTGACGATATCTTTTTGGACACCAGCGTTATTGACCATGACATGTAGTGCTCCGTATGTATCAATCGTTTCCTTGAACATTGCGAGAAATTCTTCTTCATTTGTCGTATCAGCTTTAATGGCGACTGCCTCGCCACCAGCTGATTTAATTTTGTTGACGATTTGTTCAGCAGCTTCAGCATCGGAATGGTAATTGACAGCCACTTTCATACCCTCAGCAGCAAAGCGTTCGACGATGGCTTTACCGATACCTGATGAGCCACCCGTGACAAGTGCGACTTTACCTTTTAAATCATTATACATAATGACACTCCCTTTTTATTTATCATGGTGTCCTATACCCCTCTTCTCCTTATATAATCTATGTGACAATAAATTCATGATGGAATAAAATAGAATAGAAAGGTGGAGACCTATGAAAGATTATCAATTAATGATTTTAGGAACGACAGATGTTCATACACATATCAGCTTATATGATTATTTTTTAGATCAACCACAGGAAACGAATGGCTTGATTCTCGCCGGCAGTAAGATTCTAGAAATAAAAGCTGCTAATGACAGCAAAGATATTCAGACTTTAGTTCTGGATAACGGCGATATTTTACAAGGAAATTTAGTGGCGGATTATGCGGTCAATAAGCAGCCGGAATGTCATCCGATGATTCATATGATGAATACTATCGGTTATGATGCAGGAACATTAGGTAACCACGAATTTAATTATGGGCTGGATTATTTATTTGAGACGATGGCTCAGACGGCGTTTCCGATTGTCAACAGCAATGTCAGAACAAGTGATGGTGATTATATTTTTTCACCTTACACAATCATCAACAAAACATTCGATGACGGAAAGACGGTCAAAGTAGGTGTCATCGGTGTTGTACCTGAGCAGATTTTAGTCTGGGACAAACCGCATTTGAATGGGCGGATCGTTGTCGACGATATGTATGAATCAGCGAAGCACTGGGCAGGACAACTGCATAATAAGTGTGATATTATCATATGTCTATGTCACTCAGGCTTTGATCCATCGCAGACAGCTGAATCAGGTCTTGAAAATCAAGTACATTTGATCAGTGCAATTGATGACATTGATGCGATGATTTTTGGTCATACTCATCAGCTGTTCCCGAGTGATGAATACAGCAGTGTAGAGGGCGTCGATTCACGTTGTGGAACAATCAACGGAACGTTTGCTGTTCAACCTGTGTCGTTCGGCAGTCATTTAGGGAAAATCACTTTAACGCTTGCGAGTGACGGCGATGGCTTTGTGATTAAGGGAGGCAGCAGTGAATTGATAGAACTGAAAGGACNNAACTCATCGGGATATCATGACATTCATCAACAGCAAAGTAGGCTATACGGAGTATCCTATCGACAGTTTCTTCAGTCAGGCTGCACCGAGCCTTGCAGTCGAACTCATCGCAAGAAGCGCAAAAGCTGCCTTTGAGGCACAGGTAGATATGGCTGACAGAGTTATCACAACATCTGCCCCGCTGAAAGCAGGTCGGGACGGTGGTGATGACTATGTCATGGTCAGTGCAGGAGATGTCACGTTGAAGGACGTGATGAGTATTTATCGATTCCCTAATCTACTGACTGCACTCAATGTTCCGGGACGATTGATCAAGGAATGGCTGGAGTGGAGTGCCTCAGCATTCAATACGAACGGTACGCCTTACTTATTGAAAGAAAATCAATCCATTGCACCAGGCTTCCCGAGCTATAACATGGATATCTTCTATGAACTGGATTATACGATTGATCTGTCAGAACCAGAACGTTATANNAAAGATGTGATGTTCGATGGGGAGCCGCTGGACGATGACGCTGTCTATACAGTGCTGACACATGACTACCGGGCTAATTTCACGCCTTTTCTGCAGACGGAAGACGTGACAGTAGTTCCGCTTGATGACATAGAAGTACGTGATGCGGTCAGTCAGTATGTCAAAACCAATGGCATTGATTTTACGCCTCGCATCCCGTTCAAGCTTGAACCAGGCGGCCGTTACTTAATGAAAACAAGTGCTCACGCAGTAGATGTCGAGGGACAGTATCCAGTCATCATGAAATCACTGCTCGATGACGGCTACGCATTATTTGAAATAGACACGAAAGAATTGAGGATATAATGAATAAAAACGATATATTATCCGGACAGGTCATAGATTATACACATGAAGGCAGCGGTGTCATTAAAGTCGACGGCTATCCTGTCTTTGTACCAAACACTGTCAAAGGGGAACATGTAACATTCAAGCTCATTAAGAAAAGTAAAGGGTTCGGTATCGGTAAACTGTTATCCATCGATGAAGAAAGTCCTGACCGCGTCGTGCCGCCCTGCCGTTATTATTACCAGTGCGGGGGGTGCAACATTCAGCATCTGGCATATGACGCTCAGCTCAACATGAAAGAAGAACAGGTCAAAAACTTAGTGCGCAAAATGACAAAGCTAGATATTCCGGTCAGACCGATTATCGGTATGGAACATCCGTGGCGTTATCGCAATAAAAGTCAGCTGCCTGTGAAACGAGAAGAGCAGATAGTTACCGGCTTCTACAAGCCGCGTTCACATGACATTGTGCCTATCGAAGAATGCATCATTCAGAAGGAAAGCCATGACGACATTATGAATGAGCTGCGCCGTTTGTTGAATGAACTGAATGTCAGTATTTACGATGAACGCCGTCATACAGGGAATTTACGGCATATCATCATTAGAAGCGGAACAGCGATCAACGAAACGATGATTGTACTTGTCACTAAAAACAAACGTCTTGAGCAGGCTGATGTCATTGCTCAGCACATGATGGCCAAATTTCCATATATCGTGAGTGTCAGACAGAACATCAATCCGGACCGTACAAATGTCATCATGGGAAGACAATCAACGACCATCAGAGGAAAAGATGAAATACAAGACCAGCTGAAAGAGCTGAAGTTCGAAATATCGGATATGAGCTTCTATCAAATCAATCATGAGCAGACTGAAAAATTATATCAGCAGGCATTAGACTATGCTGAGCTGAACGACAGTCAGAATGTCATTGACTCATACTGCGGTGTCGGTACTATCGGCCTCTTCATGGCATCCCATGCTGAACGGGTATATGGTGTTGAAATTGTCCAAAAAGCTGTCATGGATGCGAAGAAGAATGCAGCGCTGAATGGTCTGACAAACACACATTTTGAGGCAGGTAAGGCAGAAGATATCATCATCAACTGGCAGCAGCAGGGCGTGAAGCCTCACGTTGTAATGATTGATCCACCAAGAAAAGGATGCGATTCTGTATTCATTGATACATTAAAAGAACTGAATCCGGACCGTATTGTCTATGTGTCATGTAATCCATCGACTTTGATGCGTGATATTCAGAGTTTGTCAGATCTCTATCATATAGAGGAAATCACACCAGTGGATATGTTCCCGCAGACCACTCATGTAGAAGCTGTCTGCAAGATGACGATAAAGGGATGATGCTATGGAAAGAAGAATACTCCATATCGATATGGATGCCTTCTATGCGCAGATAGAACAGCGCGATAATCCAAAGTTAAAAGGAAAACCTGTCATAGTCGGCGGCAAATCAAGTTCAAGAGGTGTCGTTGCGACAGCGAGTTACGAAGCGCGGGCATTTGGTGTTCATTCAGCGATGCCGATGAGCCGTGCGCATCAGCTATGTCCAGATGGTTATTACGTCAGACCACACTTTGAAGTTTATCGGGAAGAATCTGAGAAAATCATGGCGATTTTTAGAAGTTATACTGAACATGTCCAGCCAGTGGCCTTTGATGAAGCGTATCTTGATATTACACATCTTGTCAGAAGAGATATGCCGGCGTCACGTATCGCTTCATTCATTAAGCGGGATATCTTTGAAGGGACACGGCTCACTTGTTCAGCAGGTGTATCGTATAACAAGTTTCTTGCCAAACTATCGTCAGGAATGAATAAACCGAATGGCCTGACTGTCATACACCATGGCAATGTACATGAGCTATTGATGAAACTCCCGATTGGTGCATTTCCAGGCGTTGGACAAGTAACCGAAAACAAGATGAAACAACAGGGGATTCATACAGGGGCAGATCTATATCTGTTAACTGAACATGAACTGATTGCTAAGTTTGGCAGGCGAGGACCTAAGCTATACCGCTATGCTCGTGGTATCGATGAATCGACGGTGAAATCAGAACGGATCAGAAAATCCATCGGCAAGGAAACGACATTCGCTGTCGATAAAAATGAAGACGAGGAAATACTCGGTGTCATCAGACAGCTGTCCCAGCAGGTGAGTGACAAATTAAATCGTTATGGTTTGACAGGTGACGTCATCACTGTCAAGATGAAAGAGTTTGATTTTCGCACAACGTCAAAGCAGTTGAAACTTCCTGACCGAGTGTCAGATAGTACGGATATATACAATGTATGTTATGATTTGTACACGTCTCTAAAAAATCCCGACCGGCCGATACGTTTAGTAGGGGTCACAGTTGGGAATTTAGAAGAACGGAAGTATATGAATATGACAATCTATGATTTTATTTGACGAAACGAGTGATGATTATAAAATTCAAATTTTCAATTATCGGAATTACTGCGGTATTGATTGCTATGTTTGTGATGAATACTATCGAAAATGGTTTTGAACCATTGAAACTCATGGCAATTATTCTTATTGCAGCACTATTGTTCTGGATAGATTATAAATTAGAACGTCCTATTTCCCGTTCAAGCATTAAAGGCAGTATGAGGAATAAAAAATAGCTAGCTGTAAAAAGTGATGAGCTGCTGCAGTTTATCATCGCTGATCAGCAGGATCTCTTGACTAGAGGCAATCTTATTTTTAATGATTGTCTCTTTTTTTGATGGTTTTCCACTCTTCTGTGTACCGAATATCAAAATATCAATCGGTGCACCAATATCCGGTTCGAACTTACCTCCATGGTCAACAATATACTGGACAGTTTCCTTACGTTTCATATGAAGCGTTCCTGTGATGGCTATTGTTTTACCGTGGAACGGATGCGTCATATCAAAATCACTGACGGTCGGTTTAACGCTGACGAGATCTTTGTTATAGCGGTCGAGCTGGGCCTTCTTAGTAGCTTTATTTTTCATTGCTGACAAATACGAACGGTTCTTCTTCAAGTAATCATCGAGTGATGGATATGACTTCAGCAGTCTGACGGTAATCATAGCACTTGCTTTCGCATCGTTAAGTGCATGATGATGGCCGTGGAAGTCGAGCTGATAGTAGGCCATCATATTCTTCAGACTATAGCTGTGATGCTTGACAGTCTTCCGTGCCATATTGCATGAACAGAAATATTTCAAAGTCGGCATGTCGAGCTGATAGCGCTGGATGGATGCATAGAGCACGTTCATATCGAAGCGGGCAAAGTGTGCAACGACCGGCAGCTCACCGATGAAGTCGAGCATATGCTCAAATACTTCAGGGAATATCGGTGCGTCTGCGACATCTTCAGGCGTAATGCCGTGCACTGCAATGTTGCCTTTTGAGAAATAGTCTTCAGGATTGACCAGTGTATAGAACGTTTCAGTCATCATATTATCCCGCACTTTGACCATTCCAACACTGCAGACACTAGCCGACTTACCATTGGCTGTTTCAAAATCAAGAGCTACAAATTCATTCATGGACGTTCCTCCTTATGCCTCTCTATTCTACAAAAAAAAGTGCTGGAACGCCTTAAATGAGATTCACAGCAGCAGTCGAATGAAAATCAGTCGTTAAATATAGTATAATAATGGGCATTGTTATCCCATCAGATGGTATAATTAATTGTTAATCAAGGAGGTTGCTATGAGAACTTTTTCAGCTAAACTAATCGCAAAAGCTGCGAGACGCGCAAGTATTGCGGCCGGAAAGCGCGGCACGGATCTGCCCGGTCAGATAGCACGTAAAATAGACCCGCAAATCTTACACAAACTTGCTTCTTCAGTGGATGCAGTGGTCTTCATTTCCGGAACGAACGGCAAAACGACGACTTCAAATTTAATTGGACATACATTAAAGACCAATCACATTAAGATTGTTCATAATACAGAAGGCGCTAATATGGCAGCAGGCATTACTTCAAGTTTTATCACTCAGACAAAAAAGGATACGAAGCTCGCCATTATTGAAATTGATGAAGGCTCTATCCCGAGAGTGCTGAAGGAAATGACGCCGACGATGATGGTGTTCACTAACTTTTTCCGCGACCAGATGGACCGCTTCGGAGAAATTGATATATTGGTCGATGGAATTGCAGATTATATTAAAGGAAAAGGCATCAAACTTATTTTGAATGCAGATGATCCTTTTGTGTCACGATTGAAAATCGCTGGCGATGATGTCGTTTATTATGGTATGGCAGCNNCAAAGCACGATGATTGAAAGCAAATACTGCCCGAACTGCGGCAGATTATTACACTATGACCATATTCATTATAATCAGATCGGACATTATTCTTGTGAGTGCGGCTTCAACAGAGCAGAACCGATATACGAAGTCGAGGCACTGAAAGAGAATCCTTATTTAGTCCCTGTCATTAATGGACAAACCTTCAATATGAAGCTTGCAGGGGATTTCAATGTGTTCAACATCATTGCAGCGTACAGTGTATTAAAGGAGTTAGGGTTAAATGATGATGACATTAGAAGAGGTTTTGAGAGCTATTCCTCTGATAATGGACGGATGCAGTATTTTACTAATGGCCGTGCGGAAGCAATCATCAACTTAGCAAAAAATCCAGCAGGACTTAACGCGAGCCTATCTGTCGGTGAGAAAATCGATGGTGAGAAGAATTACTTGATCAGCTTGAACGATAACGGTGCAGATGGACGAGACATTTCCTGGATATGGGATGCGGATTTTGAGAAGCTGGAACGCCAGAATATCGGTAAAATTTACTGCACGGGTAACCGTGCGGAAGAATTAGCCGTCCGGTTAAAATATGCAGAAATCAATGTACCTGTTGAAGTGATCAGTGATATATCAGCTGCGACGGCGTCCGCTCTGCAGGACGGAACTTACACGGTATGCATTCCGAACTATACATCGCTGGAACCGATGCATCGTGTATTAACTAACTATTTTAAGGAGGGCCGCTCATGACTTCAATTAATGTCTATCATTTCATGCCCGACAAACTGAATCTATACGGCGACATCGGCAATATCATTGCTCTTAAAAAACGGGCAAATTGGCGCGGTATTGAAGTGAATGTGACGGATGTCAAAGAAACTGCAGGCTTGTCACTTAGTGATGCAGATATTCTTTTCATCGGAGGAGGAAGCGACCGAGAGCAGGCTATTGCCACTCAGGAGCTCTTCCGCATTAAAGATGACTTCAAAGCAGCGATTGAAGACGGTGTGCCGGCATTGACAATCTGCGGCGGCTATCAGTTTTTAGGTGAGAAATATGTGACTCCGGACGGGCAGGAGCTTCAAGGATTGAATATTCTTGATTTCTATACAGAATCTAAGAAAGAGCGCTTGACCGGCAATATTGTCATAGAATCAGAAACATTCGGTCAAATTGTCGGATTCGAAAATCATGGTGGACGAACGTATCATCCTTACGACACATTAGGACGCGTCGTCTCAGGATTCGGCAACAACGATACGGATAAGAAAGAAGGTCTGCATTACAAGAATCTTCTCGGAACGTATCTGCATGGTCCCATCCTGCCTAAAAATCATGAGATGACTGATTATCTGCTTGAAGCAGCGTGTGAGCGTAAAAACATTCCGTTTAGTCCATTGACAGACAACACCGCTGAAGAAAATGCAAAAAAAGTCATCATCGACCGATTGCTGGCTGAACAATAAAATCACCCATGAAAAATGCGTCGATGATGCTCATCGACGCATTTTTTTATGGGATTGGTCTTTGAGAAGTTTCTGTATCATCAGCAGCTCATATATATAGTGGCTCTTCAGCTGATTGTCATCAAATTCGGACAGATGTTTGACGCTTGATTTGAAGACCGATAGCGCAGCTCGAGGAACCGGTACACGGTGTTCCATCGCTGACAGAATGGCCGTATATGCCTGCCGTTCGTCACCGTGAAAGTCAAAGGCTGTCCCCTGAGGAAGGTAGATCATATTGGTCAGATGGATGATATACAGCTGATTGAACTGAAGGCGTTCTTCTAGTTCGATCATGAGTTTTTTTCTGCTGATATCAGATTGATGATATTGTTATTCTTCATGTTCATACTGGGTCAGCTGCTCGATCTTTGTCATAGTCTTATTAATATTCAGCAATTTCTGAATGCTGTCTTCAGAATTGAAATGACCGATCAGCACTTCTTTGCCGCGTGCAATAAATAGCTGATCCAGGTTGTGTTCCACGGTCATCATAAGCTGTTCAATCTGCAGCTGATACTTCGGAGGCAGCACTAAAAAATTGACGAGACCTGCTGTTGTCAATCCAATGATTGACGTGATGAGCCGTGAAAAAAAGTTCATGGCAAAGTCATCGTGAATATTCGGTATCATCGCTGCCGCTGTCAGACTCGCTACAAGCATGCCGTCATATAGTTTCAACTGATAGCAGACGACAATAGTAAGTGTGGCTGCGATGCTGTAGG
>DJUI01000075.1:51153-62680 GCA_002438305.1 Staphylococcaceae bacterium UBA6286
CAATGAGGCTTTCGCGGTGGGCTCAATCGAGACAAGCGATGTGATGACCGCGAAAGTCGCTGGTAAGTGGAGCAGCTGACAGATGAGCGCGGTCAGAAACGTTGCGAGACCTGTTTTTATGATTCGGGGACCGATGATTTGTTTAGTCCATTTCATGAGTGATTACCTATCCATAGTTTTTTAATTAGTATAACATTAATAATTTGTTATAATAAACTATGACAACAAATTGAAAGAAGAGATAATAATGATTGTAAAATCAAATGAAGAACTAGAAAAATTAAAAGCAATAGGGCAGATTGTTGCTGAAATCAGAGATACTTTAAGAGAGAAAACAGTTCCTGGTATTACAACAAAGGAACTTGATGATATTGCAGGCAGTTTGTTTGAACAGTTGGACGCGAAATCCGCACCGATCACTGAATATGATTTTCCGGGCTATACATGTATTAGTGTCAACGAAGAAGTAGCGCATGGTATTCCAGGAGGCCGTGTGATTAATGAGGGAGACCTTGTGAACGTCGATGTATCAGGCTGTAAAGATGGCTATTATGCTGATACAGGTATTTCTTTCGTTGTCGGTCAAACTAGCGACCCATTAAAACAAAAAGTAGTAGATGTTGCTTTAATGGCATTCGAAGAAGCAATGAAAAAAGTAAAACCAGGCACAAAATTAAGTCAGATCGGCCGTGCTGTTAATGCGACTGCTAGAAAAAATGGGGTCACAGTCATCAAAAACTTGACAGGTCACGGTATCGGCAGAAGTCTCCATGAAGATCCTAAACATGTCCTGAACTATTATGATCCATTCGAAAAAGACTTGCTGAAAGAGGGCATGGTTCTTGCTGTAGAACCATTTATCTCATCAAAAGCTACATTAGTGACCGACGGCAAAGATGACTGGGCATTTGAAACGAGCGATAACAGCTATGTTGCACAGATTGAACATACGATTGTCGTGACTAAAGAAGGTCCTTTACTGTTAACTGAGCGCATCTCAGACTAAAGTATGAGGTCAAAATCGTTCCTGAGACGTTTTACGTCTTCAGGAACTTTTTTTATACTGATGAGGATGACAAGGAGATGAGGGTATGAACCGCTTAACATGCTATTTAAAACAGACGGTAAAAAAGAGTGTCAGACAAAGTCTGTACTTAAAACTTAAGGAACTGCAGCAGAAACTGACGGAACTCAATGTGATGAAAGCCGTGAAAACTAAGGAACATGAACGGTTGATAGAAAAATATGATAGTCAACAGTTCCAGTTGACCGTCATTGATTCAGAAGATGGCAGTAAGCGGAATTTTCGTGCCAACCGCTATGCAACGTTGAATGAACTGAATAAAATTGACGAAGAATTGAGAGAAATTGAGGCATCTCTTCAGATGATTGAATATATGAAAGAAGAGACCCAGTATGAGATAATGATGATTACAAAACTGAAGGGGAAAGAAGTGAGTACGTGAAACAATTAGTCTCCACAGAAATATTGATCAGCTTTTTGATTTTATTGTTATTGTCTAACTTATATTATATATTTTTTGTTAAAACAGGGATGCTGCTCGTCCTCATCTTAGGGGCACTGCTGATTTTCATCAGTCAGTACTTCAGAAAGAAACTACGGGGGCTTGTCCAGTTCTGGATAGGACTCAGCCTTGTGCTGTTCGGTATGCTGTCCAATCCTTATACGCTCATCGTGCTGTTCAGTTTTCTTATTATCTTAGCTGTACGATATATGATTACCCGCAGGAAGCCCGTCCATGTCATAGTGACTGCTGACAAGGATGTCCATGTCTATAGTCAGAAGTGGTTCAACACACAAGAGACGCCAAAAGAAGTCTATCGTTTTGATGATATCCATCTGCAGCATGCGGTCGGTGATGTGACGATTGATCTGACAAACGCAGCCAATCTGCAGGAAGAAAATTTAATTGTCGTAAATCATATGCTCGGGAAAACAACCGTCATCGTTCCGCATCACTACCAGACTAAAGTGGATTATTCAGCACTGTACGGCCAGCTGAAAGTCGGTCATGAGTTTACGAAGCGCGCTAAAAACGAACGACTGACATATCTGTCTGAACAATATCATAACGGTGTGATGATCAAGATAATCGTCTCTTCAATCGTCGGAGATTTGGAGGTAGTTCATCGATGAATAACTACACACGGATGATTGGAGTCATGCTTATACTGGTCTATACGCTCGTCTTTATATTCTATGTGCTTGACCGAATATTTGTTAATATCATTTATTTCCAAGGGATGCTGTATACACAGATTATTGGCGTACCGGCATTTTTATTTCTGAATATCGTCGTCATCCTTGCCTGTATCATCATGGGATCGTTGACAGCCTACAAGCAGAATGAGCAGCTGTCATGGGTGAAGAACCAGATGGAAGCAATTGATTACGGTGAACAACTGGATGACAACGATGAACTGCTGATGCAGCCCGAAATTTATGAACTGTATCAGACCATCATCAAACTAAACGATACGGTAAGAACAGTCAAACATCAGAACCAGCTCGTGACAACAGGTGTCAATGATCAGGTCGTGAAGAAGATTGTCGAAGAAGAACGTCAGCGGCTGGCACGAGATCTTCACGATTCAGTCAGTCAGCAGTTATTTGCGGCCAGCATGATGCTGTCAGCGATCAAGAATCATCCTCTTGAAGCCCAGCCGGCAAAACAAGTCGCTATACTGGAAAACATGCTGCACGAAGCACAGCTCGAGATGCGGGCATTACTTCTTCACTTAAGACCATTAGCCCTTCAAAACAAATCACTCGGAGCTGGAATTACTGATCTGATGACTGATCTGAAAAATAAAATTCCGATGGATATTCGAATGAATATTGAAGATATTAAGCTGTCAAAAGGGATTGAAGATCATTTGTTCAGAATTACTCAGGAAGCAATATCCAATACGTTGAGACATGCACATGCAAAAATAGTATCAATCGAGCTCTTTCAAGTAGGAGACAGTGTCATATTAAGACTCGTTGATGATGGTAGAGGCTTTGATATGAATAAGCGTGATGAAACAAGGTATGGGATCAATACGATGAAAGAGCGGGCACTTGAAATCGGGGGCCACTGCCAAATTATTTCAGCACCGGAGAGTGGTACGAGAATTGAAGTAAAAGTACCGACAGGAGGAGAAACATCATGAGAGTGTTATTTGTAGATGATCACGAGATGGTCAGAATCGGTATATCGAGCTTTTTGTCAACGCAGGAGGACATTGACATCGTCGGTGAAGCAGGAGATGGACAAGAGGGCATTGAACAGGCAGAAGCACTGCAGCCTGATGTCATTTTAATGGATATGGTGATGAATAAGATGAATGGTATTGAGGCGACAACCATCATCAAAAGCAGGATGCCTCACATCAAAGTCATTATGCTGACAAGCTTTATTGATGACAAAGAAGTGTACGCTGCGATTGATGCGGGTGTCGACAGCTATATACTGAAAACATCTAGTGCCGATGCGATAGCGGATGCCGTTCGCAAAACGTATAACGGCGAATCAGTATTTGAAGCAGAAGTGATGACGAAGATGCGTAACCGGATGAACCAAAGGGCGGCACTTCATGAAATGCTGACAGAACGCGAGATGGAAATTCTCATGCTGATTGCCAAAGGATACTCCAATCAGGAGATTGCAGATGCCAGCCATATTACCATTAAAACAGTGAAAACACATGTCAGCAATATATTAAGTAAACTTGAAGTGCAGGACCGGACACAGGCTGTCATCTATGCATTCAAACATCATCTGATAGCACAATAACAAAACCGCTCATGAAAATCATGAGCGGTTTTGTTATTTAACTACATTGTCATAACCATTATGAATCAGTTCGAGTTCACCTGTATTCGGGTCAATAACGAGTCCGTGAACAGGTACTGAACGATCAAACAATGGATGATTGTAAACGAGATCAATATTATTACTGACGTTCTCTCTGACGTCTTTGAAACCTTCTAGAAAATGATGGACATCAATTCCAGAATGTTCAAGTGTATGAAGCACTTCTTCTTTAACACCACGAGATTTCATAGTAGTAAGCACTGTCTCAACATCAAGATTACCCATGCCGCAGTCCTGATGACCCATAATGATGATTTCCTCAGCCCCTAATGCATAAATACCGACAAGAAGACTACGCATCGTTGCACCGTATGGATGAGTGATTGTAGCACCGGCATTTTTTACGATTTTGATATCGCCGTTTTTAAAACCGAGTGCTTTTGAAGAAAGTTCTACAAGTCTTGTATCCATACATGTAAGGACTACGGCTTTCATCGAAGGGACTTTGGAAGTTTGAAACCCTTTGTATTGTTTGTCTGCTACAAATTGCTGGTTGAAAGAGAGAATATCGTCAAGTAATGTCATAATGGCCTCCTAATTAGTTGTATTATCCAGTAGATGCGCTTTTTTCTCATGTATAATCGCATTGATCTGAGCACCGATAATAATAATGAAACCGGTCAAATATAACCATAACATCAATACGATGACCCCTCCGATACTACCATATGTTTTTGAGTAGTTAGCGAAGTTGCTGACATAGAACCCAAATAATGAGCTGGCAGCTAACCATACAATTGTGGCAAATAAAGCACCTGGTAAGACAGATTTCCAACTAATTTTAACATTTGGCGCAATGGCATACAATGTCATAAACACAACAAATGTTACAATGAGTGGCAATAGGACTTTAACGAGATTGAATACCCATTTGAATTCACTTTGCAGTCCGATTTTGCCGAACAGCAGGTTGCCGAGCTGTTCACCGAAGATCGGTAATGCTAATGTCACAGCTAATACTAAAATCATAATGACAGTAAATAATACAGACAGTAATTTAGAGACGACAGGATTCCTTGCATCTTCTACTTCGTAAGCAACATTAAAGGCATTCATCAACGCAGTCATCCCGTTAGAAGCAGACCATAACGCCGCGATGATACCGAAAGACAATAAGCCGCCTGAACTATTTTTCATAACGTCACCAACAATATTTGTGATCATTGATGCTGTTTCTCCCGGTGCATTTTTAGCAATCGCATCTGTAATCGTTGACTGCTGGATATTGAACAACGGAATTAATGTTAACAGGAAAATGAGTAATGGAAACAGCGATAACATGAAATAATAAGCAAGCTGTGCAGACAGCCCGGACGCATCGTCTTTACCGATACGATAGAGCAGTCGCTGAAAGAAGTTACCGTCTTTCTTATACTTAGCAGGTTTATTGATTTTAGAAACATGTAATTCTTCGTCAGCCTTTTTAGATTTCTTTGACTGAAATTCTTGAGTGCTCACATAATTTTCCTCTAAACGACTTGACTCAGACGGGTTGGCCGTCTGAGTCAAGTATTTAGAGGAGTTCTTTTGGTCTTTAGCCAAGCCGAATCCCTCCTTATTCTGTTAAAATAACTTAACTATTTATTGTTAGCATTTGTATTGTTTTTGTTAGCATTTGTATTATTTTTGTTAGCATCAAATGCTTTAGCAGCGTTATTTTGGTTATTATCTGACTCATTTTGTTTGAAGTTATTAGATGAAGAATTAAGATTAGTATCTCCATTACGTAAACCAACAACTAAGTCTTTAGCTTGTAATAATGCTTTTTCTAGCTCTGGGTTGTTACGACGAATTTCTTCGACTTGTTCTTTCCAGTAGATGACTTCGTCTTTAATGTTTGTTGCTTTATCTTTGACACTTGAAGGATTTTTAGTCACTTGGCTGACGTTGCTGACTTGACCTTTTACTGAGCTGCGTGTCTTTTTGTCTAATAAAGCGATAGCGGCACCTACTGCTGCACCTGCTACTACTGCTGGGACTAATTTGTTATTCATGTTGAATCTCCTCCTGAAAATAAATGTTTTGTTGTTGTTAATGTATCTATATCCATTATCATCTATCTATAAACTTCTTTTCAACAAGAAAATAATTAAAATGTTTCATGAGACGATGACATTTGCTAAAATGAAGTAGAATTTATATTGATAAGAAGGGATAATACCATGACTAAAGAAGAAATGATGAACGCCATTGCCGGAAAATTAAAATTGGTCAATGTCGGCGTGATTAATGCAGATAGTATCGATGACTCTAAAATAGATGAGCTGACGGATCTGTATGATATGGTGATGAAACGCGAAAATATTTCGCCGAGTGAAATGACTGCTATTACTGAGGCACTCGGAAATCTTAGAAAATAAAAGGGGAAAAAATAATGATTAACAATAGGGATGAAAGATTACAGAAGTATGCACAGCTGCTTGTCAATATCGGAATGAATGTGCAGCCGAAGCAGCGTGTCTATATCAGAGCAACAGTAGATGCTGCAGAATTTGTGCATTTAGTAGTAGAAGAAGCGTATAAAGCAGGATCAGAAGATGTTCATGTGGCTTATGGTGATGACCGGTTGTCGCAGCTTGCGTTTCAGTACCGTCCACTAGAAGTGATTACTAATGTTCCTGATTATGTAGTAGACGAAAGAATGGACTATGCTAGAGACGGGGCAGCTCAGCTCGCACTCATCTCTTCAAGTCCCGAAAATCTAAAAGATGCAGACCCGCAAAAATTAGCAGCAAATATGCGGGCTTATGGCACAGCTTTCAAAGAATACATGAAAATGATGCAGTCCGATCAGTTCGCCTGGACAGTCGCAGCTTATCCTTCTTATGAGTGGGCACAGCTTGTGTTCCCGGAACTTGACAAGGAAGCAGCGTTTGATAAACTGCTTGAACTGATTTTATACACAGTGCGTGCCAATGAAGCAGATCCAGTCAAAGCATGGGAAGAACATAACAGCAATCTTCACACTAAAGCAGATTACTTAAATAAGAAAAACTATAAGGCGCTTAAATATTCAGCGCCGGGCACTGATTTAACCATCGGCTTACCTGAAGGGCATATTTGGTGTGGTGCTTCTTCTATTAGCAAAGATGGTATCGAATTTATGGCAAATATGCCGACAGAGGAAGTGTTCACTGTTCCTCATAAAGATCAAGTAAACGGTACTGTAAGCAGCACATTGCCGCTCAGTTATGGCGGCAATATCATCGATAACTTCAAACTGACGTTCAAAGATGGCAAAGTAGTGGATTATCAAGCGGAGACTGGAGAAGACATCTTAAAGGGTCTGTTAGAATCAGACGACGCTGCCACTTATTTAGGAGAAGTCGCTTTAGTGCCGCATGATTCACCGATTTCTAACAGCCAGGTGCTGTTCTATAATACGTTGTTCGATGAGAATGCTTCATGCCAATTAGCGCTCGGTTCTGCCTACCCGTTCTGTCTTGAAGGCGGCAAACTCATGGATGACGCACAATTGGAAGCAGCTGGACTGAATAATTCCATCACTCATGAAGACTTCATGATCGGTAATGCTGAAATGAATATTAGCGGGATTACAGCAGAAGGTAATGAAGAAGCAATCTTCGTCAACGGTAATTGGGCATTTTAATTTAAAGTTATAAGTGATATGATAATCATATAATTGTGAATACACAGGAGGATGAATAATGGCAGAGAATCCAATGATGTCTGAACCGATGATGTGGTTTATAGTACTTTCTTTCATTTTCTCGATCGCTTTGTTCGGTGGAACATTAATGTATTTTTTAGTGAAAGCATTTGATTCATCAGAAACTGAAAAAATAGATACACCTGAAGAAGCACTTGAAAAGAAAGTTTTTGCAGATGATTTACATTAATAAGTCTATTAAAAAGAGGTAGTGCGCTATCTCTTTTTTATTATGTCATTATTGAGTGGCATCATGTAAAATAGAATTACCACTACACAACAAGGGGAACAGAATATGACAGAACGACAAAGAAAATCCATGTCTGAATCACGCACTATTAAGACGCAGCAAGTATTTCCGACAGATACGAATCATCATCATACTTTATTCGGCGGCAAACTGATGGCGATGATTGATGATGTCGCAGCGATTGCAGCAACGCGTCATTGTGGACGCTCAGTCGTGACTGCTTCAACGGATTCGGTGGACTTCATCAGACCCATCAGACCAGGCGAAATCGTCTCACTTGTGTCACTTGTCACTTACACAGGGAATTCATCACTTGAAGTCTGTGTGAAGATCATTTCTGAGAATGTGCTTGAACAAACGAAACAGCTTGCGGCAATCAGCTTCCTGACATTTGTCGCACTTGACGAAAATAATAAACCTGTTCAAGTGCCGGAAGTCTACGGCGAAACTGAAGACCAGATCTGGTTGAATGAAACCGGTAAGGACAGAGCGCGTCACCGGAAAGAACGCGTCGCGCAAAGTAAGGAACTGCTTAATTTTTTTGCGACTAAATTATATGTCTGATTAACTCATCATTCACGACAGAACATATCCTCCTTTTAGAAGATAAACACCTCAGTGAACATTCTAAAAGGAGGTCTTTGTATATGATTAACATTGAAACTATCCCGCATGTCGTTCATAATGAAGAACGACTGAATAAACGTTTGAAATAGGAGAGATGATGATGGCGAATGAATCATTAAATGAAATTAAAGACAAATTAACCGATTTTATCGAAGAGATAGAATCTGTTGATCCTGAAACAACAGATTTAGCAGATATTGATGAATGGCTGTTAATCCTTGATCAATTGGAACAAAAAGTGAAGTCGATTAAATCATAAGGAGACATACATGGCAGATATCAATGTAAAAGTAGGACAGAAGTTTCCGCTCACGATTAAGCGGCTTGGCATTAACGGTGAGGGCATCGGCTATTACAAAAGAAAAGCAACTTTTGTACGTGATGCACTTCCAGGCGAAGTTGTATTAGTTCAAGTGACTAAAGTCAACAATAAATATCTTGAAGGAAAAATGCTCAAGATCAGAGAACGTTCAAAAGACCGCGTTAAAGCACCGTGTCCTGTATTTCATCTATGTGGAGGCTGTCAGATTCAACATTTGAGCTACCCGGCGCAGCTTGACTATAAGCAGCAGATCATTAAAGATTCTCTCGACCGCTATGCCGGTCACGTAGCTGCTGAGACAGTCAAAGATGTTATCGGTATGGATGAACCGTTCCGATATCGCAATATGAATTTGTTTCCGGTAGAGNNACGATACGTGCAGGTCTCTATAAGGAGCATTCCAATACGCTGATTGATATCGACGACTGCATCGTTCAGGATAGCCGGACGATGTTTGTAACGAATGAAGTGAAGCGATTGATGAGTGAACTGAATATTGACGTTGCTAAAAATCCGCAGCGCGATCACGGTGTCCGTTTTATTGTGTCCCGCATTGCCAAACATACAGAAGAAATACAGGTTGTCCTTGTTTCAACGACACGTCAGCTGAATAAGCAGGACCTGTTAGCGGAAGGCGTGATGAGAATACCTGGTGTCACGAGTTTTGCTTTGAACATCAATGCTGACAAAGAATCTCGGGTACTTGGCCCTGAGACGCTGATTATTGCAGGCGAACCGACGATAAGAGAGCAGCTTGATCATTACGAATATGATTTAACGCCTGAAGGATTCTTCCAGATCAATACGGAACAGACGACCGTGCTCTATCAGGCGGTTAAAGAAGCAGCAGCATTAACAGGAACAGAACGGGTAGTAGATATATACTGTGGTACTGGCGGTAGTACAC
Organism: Staphylococcaceae bacterium UBA6286; assembly: GCA_002438305.1. Classification (GTDB taxonomy): domain Bacteria; phylum Bacillota; class Bacilli; order Staphylococcales; family Staphylococcaceae; genus Macrococcus. The sequence goes on from DJUI01000075.1 coordinate 60,811, forward strand.
TCTATCTGGCGGAACAGGCAGCAGAAGTACGCGGCGTTCATAGTGATAGTTCAGCTGNNAATGCGGTATATAATGCAGCATTGAACAACATCGACAACTGTACATTTGAAGCGGGCGAACCGCTCAATCAGCTTGAACAATGGATTGACGACGGTTTCTATCCTGATGTCATCACAGTCAATCCGACAAGAGCAGGACTATCATTTGATGAACTTGATGTGTTCAATGAACTGAAGCCTAAGACGTTAATATATATAAGTAGAAACCCGTCATCACTTGCTAAAGATCTCGCACATTTAACTAAAGCATTCACAGTCGAATATATTCAGCCGATTGATATGTTTCCTCAAACAGTGCAGGTAGAGATGGTAGTGAAGCTCGTAAGGAAGAAACGCCTTTAATGGATGAATATATGTTTAATGAAACTATAGACGGGTAAATAATACTATCATTACTTATAGGAGGAATTTATTCATGACCAAGAAAGTGGCAGTCGTATTAGATAATTTATTCGAGGATGTTGAATATACAAGCCCGGTTGAAGCATTAAAAGGTGAAGGCTATGAATTGGAAGTTATCGGCAATGAAGCAGGTTCCACGGTGAAAGGCAAAAGAGAAGAAGCTGAAGTTACTATAGACAAAGAAATTTCAGACGTCAAAGCAGATGACTACGATGCACTGCTGATTCCCGGAGGTTTCTCTCCTGACCAGCTGCGCGGTGATGAAGAAGGACGTTTCGGTAAGTTTACGAAAGAATTCTTTACTGCTGACAAACCAGTATTTGCGATTTGTCATGGACCACAGCTGCTCATTGATACTGATGAATTAAAGGGCCGTAAACTGACAAGTTATATTTCAGTACGAAAAGATCTTAAAAATGCGGGCGCAACAGTTGTTGATGAATCAGTAGTTGTCGATGGCAAATTAGTTACATCAAGAACACCGGACGACTTGCCTGACTTTAATAGAGAAATGTTAGCGCAGCTTAAATAGCATCTGAAAAATAAGGACCATAACTGGTTCTTATTTTTTTATTTTTTATACCGTCTTCAGATCTAGGGCTAGAGACTGATTTATTGCATTTCAAGAGGCTCAGCGTTCCTTCAGCTGTATATATTTGTTACTATTTAAGGAGTCAATGAAGGAAGGAGCACTTATATGAGAAGAAAACGCGGCTGCGGTTGTTCATTTTTAATGATACCTATTTTAATTCTAGGTTTAATTCTCGGATTTTATTTCTATCAAGGAATGAAAGTCAATATAGATGAGTTGCAGGATATAAATAACAAAGAGACATTTGTTGCTGTTTCTGATATGCCGGACTATGTCAAAAATGCGTTTATTGCTATTGAAGATAAGCGATTTTATAATCATGATGGTGTAGACTGGTTTGGAACAGGACGCGCCATTTTTGTTTCGCTGAAAAACGGGGAGGCGTCCCAAGGTGGCAGCACTATTACACAGCAGCTTGCTAAAAATTATTATTTCAATAATGAACGGTCCATTTCCCGAAAACTCAAAGAAATTGTTGTAGCTAAGCGTATCGAAAACAACTATTCAAAAGATGAAATTTTGAGCTATTACTTAAGTTCTATTTATTTTGGTGATAATATTTATAATATAGAGGATGCGGCGAATCATTATTTTAGTACAACGACTTATACAAATGGTTATCTGCCGCAAATCACTGTGCTGCAAAGTGCGATTCTTGCAAGTACTATTAACGCGCCGAGTAATTATGATGTTGACAATTTTCAGATGGACACTGCTCTGCAATCACGTACGAAGCGGACGCTCACCAAGATGCTTGATCAGCAGCTGATTACGGAAGCTCAATATCACGAAGCAGTGGCAGGCCTCGGATAAGGAG
>DJUI01000075.1:62764-68623 GCA_002438305.1 Staphylococcaceae bacterium UBA6286
TATATGGGGATTGATAGTGCAACATATGTGCACTTTAATTTAAGAAAAGATGATGACATTTCAAAAGAACGCCTTGCGGACATCAAAGTGTATGATGATTACCGCAGGGCGATTAATCGTGCACTTATCTATCTGTCCTATAAAAAAAGAACAGAGAAAGAAATCAGAGAGCATCTAGCAAAAGATGACGTTCCTGATGAAACCATCAGTCAAGTGGTTAAGTACTGCTTAGATAACGGTTATATCAATCATATAGATTATGCTCAGAGCTTAATGAACACCATGATTCATACAACCGACAAAGGTCCTGAAATCTTCAAGCAGAAGTTATATGAAAAAGGCATTGAACGCGACTTGATTGATCAGTACTATGACTTATATACTGACGAGATGGATGAGGAACGGATGACCCATCTCATTCAAAAACAGCTGGATAAGCATGCACGAAAGTCCTCACAGCGTCTAGCAGAACAAAAAACAATACAAACACTTGCTCAAAAAGGTTATAATTTGAATATCGTTGTTCCTTATATGAAAGCTATGGAATATAACGGTGACGAGGGCGTTCTTCAGACAGAACTGGAGAAACAAGTTTCCAGATGGTCACGCAAAGCTTCAGGCCATGAGCTGAAGCAAAAAGTTATTACAGCGATGATGCGTAAAGGGTTTTCTTATGATGACCTGTTACCTGCGCTTAAAGAAAGTGGTATTGAAGATGAATGAAGATAAGAAATTAGTTGAAATGACCGAACACGAACTGCGGGAGGTCATTGCTCATTACAGAGAACGCGCCAGAAAAGCTGAGACGATGGGCGTCATTAATGAATATGAAGTATATCAGCGTAAAGCATTGATTGCTGAGAGCTATTTAGTTGATCCCACGACAGTGAAAGTCGGGCAAGTGTATCGTCTAGTAGGCGTTGAAGCCCATTACTTCAAGGTGGAACGTATTAAAGGAATATTTGCATGGGGATCCAGACTGCAAGGGACTATGAGTGAAGAAGGTATCCCCTTAGCACTACTGCAGTTGAAATAGTAAAGGAGTAACAATATGGCCGGTGAGATACTTGTAAGACTCGTTAATGTAACTAAATATTTCTTTGACGCGGGCGACAAAACGCTGACTTCAAGGCTGCTGCATAAAAGAGAGAATCGGCATGTAGAGTTGAATCAGGTGACGATACATCTTTATCGCGGAGAGACGCTTGGCATTATTGGGCTCCCGGGTTCAGGGAAATCAGTTGTCGGCAAGCTGATCTCTAAAGTGATTGAGCCGTCGAGCGGCAAAGTACGCAATAATTATCCTACATTTCTCGCCAGTCATCATCATCAGTTCACCGGGCATCATTCGCTCGACCAGATGATTGAAACCGTCTTATTATCATACAATGTGCCGTTAGCTCAGTTTGCAGCAAAAACCAAACAGATTCTTACATATGCAGAACTTGATGAACGGGCAAAAGTTCCGTTTGATGAGCTGACGACAGGTGAAAAGTCACAGTTGTTTGTCGCTTTGACGTACTTTTTGAAACCTGAAGTAGTCATATATGATGATCTCTCAAGACATTTGAATCCGTCGTTCAAGGAAAAGTTCAAGACAGTCATCGAACTGTTGATGCGTGACGGGAAAGCGATCGTACTCATCGAAGAAGAGCTGGACGTCATCAGAGAGAAAGCAAACTATATGACTTGGCTCAGTCACGGGCAAGTGAGAAAGTCAGGAACACCTGATGAAGTGATTCCTCTCTATACAAACTATGTCACTCGTTATGAACAGTCACTCGGTACTAAAAATGAATCATTGTTTGATCTTGAATATAAGATGCAGAGACAAGCCATCGGTGATGAAGAAGCCATGAGACGTGTGTCCAAGCATTCCAAAAAAGTAGTGAATCAAGAGATGCGCAGACTGCTTATAATGACAGTCAGTCTGCTTGCCGCATGTCTATTGTTCTTTGTGCTGATCTGGAAGCAGGTTGAATATGAACCGAAGAGTGAAGTGAAAGATGAGACGGCTATTGTCAAGAAAAAAGAGGAATTCACTGACAAATATGCTTTTGCAGTCGTTCAAAATGATGATGCGCCGATCACTTATAAAAACAAGCTGTTTGTCAAAGTACCTGCGGGTACATTGATTGAAATTACAGGCTATAACAATAAAGACTACCGCATTTCCTATGATGACAAAGATATGACGATGAAGCGCAGTCAGTTATTATATATCAACCCTGCTGCATTGTACGACGACCATCGTTTTAATGAACTTGAAAAATACATGTATGGCAATTACTCGAATTTCAAGGATTTCTTTAATAGTTACCTTGGTAAAAGTCATGCAGTAATCAATGATGAACTATATCCGGAATCGAATCACAGATATCGTGTCAAACTAACGAAGAATAAAATATATCTGCACTTTAATGATAAAAATAAAATGACCGGAATCAGTTTTCCGATTGAGAAAGAGGATGAGCTGAGGAAGGCATTCAATATTAAAGAACAGCAGTGGATTGTGAAAATTGGAGATAGTTATGCCGTTGCAGATTTTGACCGCAATCAGTGGCTGTACTTTAAGATGTAGGTGAATAGAATGAATGAATTGATCAATTTAGTTAAATATGTTCCCTATATGCTGAGAAATATACTGATCGAACTCCGCTATCATCTCAAGCAGTATGTCTTCTTTTTAGCCATGAATCTTATCGTCATCTTCTTTGCCTTTATGCTGCTCAATTTGATGACAAGTGAGCCGATTGAAAAATCGACAAGAGTATTTCAGTTGAGTGGATATGTCATCTTCTTCTGGATGGCAGGCGCGCTATTTATTTCAAATTTCATCTTGCCGCGTAAAGGGTTTATTTTGAATATTACTAATCTGCCGTTATATGTGCTGGTCAATATACAGATTATTAATTTCTTTATTACATTTGTTATTTCATTGATCATGCTGCTGATCATTAAGTCGGCGAATGGTATTACTGTTGAAACAAGCTGGCTCGGGGTAAGTTATTTTATCATTTTGACTTATTTGTTCTTACTGCCTGTCTGTATCATCATCAGCCTTGTTCAGCAGCGCAGCAGGGAGATTGCTGCTGGACTTGTCATTCTTCTGATGACACTGCCGATATTATGGATACCTTCTTCGGTTCCAGGCGTACTGCTTAACATCCTGAAGTTGAATCCATTTTATTTTTTAGTCAATGGTTTTCAGGAATCAATGGTCATTGGGACATCCGCATTTTATAATTATCCTAATCATCTGCTGTTTTTAGTTGAGCTGATATTAGTCTATATATGGGCGGGTTATTTGTACAAGCTGCTTAAAGATGAGCTGAACATGAAAAAACATTAACAATTAACAAATAAGTCGATTCAATAAAAAAGAGGGGGTCTGTATGACCTCCTCTTTTATTACTGCCGCTGTATATTCTTTTTAATAGCACTGTTCATGAGCTTATCCTGTAGTTTTTCTTCTGAGAATACCCATCCTGTATAGCTGTGCGTGACTTCGTAGGCATGATTCAGATTAAGTATGGCAACAAACGAATAATGGCCGTCTTTCAAGTAGCGCAGGTCAATCAATCTAAGTTCATAGCCGAAAGATTTTTCGACTAATGTCCATCGATAGATAGAACTGAAACTTTTGAAAGCAATAAGGTTTGGATCGTCTTTTGCGTAGATCATCACTTCGTCAGGCGGATAGGGCTCTCTTGTGAACTTGTCACTGAAGTTAACCGTTGTACCGTAACTTCTCCCGATATAGTCATATTGATCAGTCTGTATACCGACGCGCCATTCATAGAATTCAGCTGTAGGCGCAACGAAAACTTTTTTGATTTGTTCAGTTGCTGCGATTTTCTTCATGGCTCTCGTCTTAATCGTTTGCTGCAGAATTCTTCTGATGATATAGTAGATGACTAGTATGAAAAAGATAGCGATGAACGTATAGAAGGGCTGGCCGCCCCACGCCCAGATGACACAACCTGCAAGCAGCAGGGAAAAAATAAAAGGATCAAATGTGTTGATGATTCCGATCTGTATCCATTCTTTTGAAAATGGCCGCAGCGCCTGAGTACCATATGAGTTAAAAATATCAACAAATACATGCAGAAACACTGCAAGCTGTGTCCATGCCCAAAAATGAACGAGATCAGCATCAGCATTGATCAAATAAACGATGAACGTAATAAGTATGGGCCACATGAGTGTGAATGGAATAGAATGTGTAATTCCTCTATGATGAGTAATATAGACGGCATTATTTTTGAATTTCAAAACAGTATCGATATCCGGTATTTGCGAGCCGCCGACGACAGCTGCCACAAACAAGGGATAGTGCGCTGCAACAGCAGGATCAATCGTTGCTATTCCGGCGATTGCTGCTCCCATGACTAAATGTGTTGCTGTATCCATACTATCCCTCCTTTAATATCATTATAATCCAACACTTGTATTTACATAAACATTTAGTATCTGGAGATGAAATCATTGTACAAATCTGAAGCATTTTCTGAGAACCTGCTTGACTGGTTCCACAAGAATAAACGGTCTATGCCTTGGCGTGAAACGAATGATCCTTATAAAATATGGCTGTCTGAAGTGATGCTTCAGCAGACGCAGGTCGTTACAGTCAAAGGATATTACAACAAATTTATCGAGCGTTTCCCGACAATGGAGAGTTTGATAGCAGCAGATGAAGATGAGGTGCTGAAATACTGGGAAGGCCTCGGCTATTATTCCAGAATCAGAAACTTCCAGTCTGGTGTCAGAGAAGTTCAGGAACAGTATGGTGGCGTCGTACCGAAAGACGGTGATGCTTTCTTGAAGTTAAAAGGCGTCGGCCCGTATACAAGAGGGGCCGTGATGAGCATTGCCTATAATCTTAAGTATCCGGCAGTGGATGGCAATGTCTACCGGGTCTTCTCGAGACTTGATGATGATGCCGCTGATATCGCAAAAAGTACAGCGAGAAAGCATTTTGAAGACAAAGTAATGGCTGTCATGCCAGAGGCGGCAGGAGATTTCAATGAAGCCTTGATGGAGCTCGGTGCGACAGTCTGTACACCGAAGAATCCAATCTGCATGCTGTGTCCGGTGCAGCAGCACTGCGAAGCATTTGCCGAAGGGACGGTTGACATCAGACCAGTCAAAACCAAGAAGATAAACCGGAAATCATATCGCTACAAAGTGCTTCTTGTCGTCAACGACAAAGGTGAACTGCTCATTACACAGCGACCGAAAAACGGTCTGCTCGGTGGGATGTGGCAGTTCCCGATGGTGGATGAAGATTTAAGTCTCGCTGAAATAGAAGATATGCTCGGCATGAATCTCTATCAGGAAGAAGAGTGGAATCATACAGTGACCCATAAATTCACCCATCTTGACTGGCTGCTTGATGTCTATCTGTTTAGAACGACTGACCCTGCACAAGGCGATTACCGTTTAATGTCACGAGATGAACGTGACCATTATACTTTCCCTGTATCGATGAATAAAATCTATGACTATTATCTTAACCACGAGGGCTAGACAAATTCGTTTCATGACCATCAATCTATGCTATAATATGTATGCAAATACAAAATATTAGGTGGTGTGGAACATGGTCAAAGAATCCATACCAAAAGAAGGCCGGAATGTGCAGATCCAGAGCTATAAGCATAATGGAAAAATACACCGTGTCTGGTCTGAAACAACGATTTTAAAAGGAACCAATCATGTCATCATCGGAGGGAACAATCGGACGCTTGTCACTGAAAGTGATGGTCGGACATGGATTACGAGAGAGCCTGCCATCGTTTATTTCCATGCAGAATACTGGTTTAATGTCATCTGCATGTTCAGAGAAGATGGCGTCTA
>DJUI01000075.1:68630-76677 GCA_002438305.1 Staphylococcaceae bacterium UBA6286
GTTGTCTATGATACAGAGGCTATCAAATATATTGATTATGATTTGGATATCAAAGTCTATCCGAACGGCAAATATCATCTGCTGGATGAAGACGAATATCAGCAGCATATGAAACAGATGAATTACCCCCCGGAGATCGATCGGATCCTGAGACGAAACGTTGACACTTTGCAGCAATGGATTGAACGAAAAAAAGGACCATTTGCGCCGGACTTCATCAAAGTCTGGCAGGAACGATTTCATCTGCAAAAACGTATGATGGAAGACTGAATCAACCTATCCTCGTATAGGTTGATTCTTAATTTTGAGGAGATGATTTAATGTTAAGAAGGTATCTCCAGTTTGTTAAGCCGTATACATGGCTGATCATTCTGACGATTTTAATCGGTATATTAAAATTCGGTATACCACTGCTTATACCACTGTTGATCAAATACGTCATTGATGATGTAATCGGTAACCAGACGATGACGATTGCAGATAAAAAAGATGCGCTGATTCGCGTGCTGCTGATTTTCGGTTTTATTTTTACTGTGATCCGTCCGCCTGTGGAATACTATCGTCAATACTTAGCACAGTGGACCAGCAACAAAATACTCTATGACATCCGTAAGAAGCTCTATCGTCATCTGCAGGCGTTAAGTGTCCGATTCTACGGAAACAACAAAGTCGGTGAAGTGATCTCACGCGTCATTAACGACGTGGAATCAACTAAAGACTTTATCATCACAGGGCTGATGAATGTCTGGCTGGATCTGGTCACGATCATCATTGCACTTGCCATCATGTGGACGATGGATCCTAAATTGACACTCGTATCACTGATTATTTTTCCGTTCTATATATTCAGCGTCTATTACTTCTTCGGTAATCTCAGAAAGCTGACACGTAAACGGTCACAGGCACTGGCTGAAGTTCAAGGATTTCTGCATGAACGGGTACAGGGTATGACTGTCATCAAAAGTTTTGCGATAGAAGAGCAGGAAAATGCACGGTTCAACAAAAGAAATATGAATTTCCTGACAAAAGCCACTGACCATACGAAATGGAATGCCAAAAGTTTCGCTGTCATCAATACAGTGACAGATATCGGACCACTCCTTGTCGTCGGATTCGGTGCTTACTTTGTCATCGATGATGGCATGACAGTCGGTAGTTTAGCGGCATTTATCGCATATCTTGACCGACTGTATGGACCACTGAGACGACTAGTATCATCATCAACAACACTGACGCAAAGTTTAGCGTCCATGGATAGAATGTTCCAGTTGTTTGATGAACCGTATGACATTGTAGATAAGCCGGGAGCACAACCGATGAAAATTGAACATGGTAATATTACGTTCAATCAAGTCGGATTTAAATACAATGAAGATGACAAAGAAGTGCTCCATCATGTCGATTTGGACATTAAGAGTGGTCAGACCGTAGCATTCGTCGGTATGAGCGGCGGCGGTAAGTCAACGATGATCAGTCTGATTCCAAGATTTTATGATGTAACTTCAGGTAAGATTTTAGTGGACGGCCGCCCGATCGATGCGTATACGATAGAAAGTCTGCGCAGTCAGATCGGTATGGTGATGCAGGACAATATTCTGTTTTCGGAATCAATCAGAGAGAATATTCTGCTCGGTAAACCAGATGCCACTGAAGAAGAGATGATCTACGCGGCGAAACTCGCTAATGCACATGACTTTGTCATGAGTCTACCAGATGGATATGAGACTGAAGTCGGAGAACGCGGCGTCAAATTATCCGGTGGTCAGAAACAGCGTGTGGCTATTGCCCGTGTCTTCCTGAAGAATCCGCCGATACTAATTCTTGATGAAGCAACCAGTGCACTGGATCTTGAAAGTGAAGCGGTTATCCAGGAAGCGCTGGAAACACTGTCAAAAGACCGGACGACAGTCATTGTTGCTCATCGCTTATCGACTATTACACATGCGGATAAAATTGTCGTCGTTCAAAACGGTGAAATCGTTGAAACCGGCACACATCATGAACTGATGGACAATCAATCCCATTACTATAACCTATATACCATTCAGCATTTGGAGGGATAATACCTCCAGTGGATTGAAGCAACTATCTGCCTGTTATATGATATGACTATCATATAACAGGTTTTTTGAAAGAGGAGATATAAGTGGATCTAAGTTTCATGGAACATGATACATTGGCTGCAGCAAAAGCAATGCTCGGCAAAAGACTGACGACTATCGTTGAAGGGGTGACGGCGTCAGGCTATATTACAGAAGTGGAAGGTTACTTAGGAATTAATGATAAGGCGGCCCATGCTTATGGTGGGCGGCGCACAAAGAAGAATGAAATGATGTATCGACCGTTCGGTACTATCTATGTCTATACGATGCACGGTCATCACTGCATGAACTTCATTACGCGTGATGCTGAATCACCCGAAGGAATATTGATTCGTGCGGTTGAACCGATTGAAGGGATTGAAGTGATGCAGCAGCGCCGAGGAAGAATGGACCATCTGACAGACGGACCTGGCAAACTGACTCAGAGTATGGGTGTCAAGCGTGAACTGCATAATGGACTGAAGTTGAATGAAGGACCGATTATAATTACAGAAGGGCGGACGCCTGAAGCGATCGTTGAATCAAAAAGAATCGGAATAGCCAACAAAGAGGAAGCGAGCGATTATTTGTACCGCTTCACTGTTAAAGGTAATCCGTACGTCTCAAAAGATAGAGTGAAAGCTGCAGCTAACCTTGGCTGGTCATAATAGAACACCCCGCTGCTTATAAGCAGCGGGGTGTTCTATTACATATCGAAGTTCTCGTCTTCTACATTGATTTTCTGTTCTTCTTTGTGATATTTGTAGAAGCTATGAGTCAATGTATCCAGATGTTCTAATTTCTCGCGGTACTCAAACATGGCACCGATGACTTGGAAGACATGCTGCTTATAGTAATTTTCCTCGTGAGCATGATAACGGTTCAACTCTTTCAAATAAGCATCGAGCAGATCTTCTTTGAATTGCTCAGTAACGAGAGATGTATCGGCAGCGCGCCCTAAAGATACTTTATTCGTGACACGCATCAGCAGTTCCTCATGATAAGTCATCAGTTCGTCCAGTTCGAACTTGATCTGCACTCTTAAATCTTCTGGCAGATTTAATATATCATTCTCGTAACGGTTCAACTTTTTGAGCAGTTCATAAGCTTTCCTCGTTGAGCTGATGATTTCTTTGAACAGAATTTTTTTCCGAGTATTCCTGTAAGCCTGTTTTTTCGTATAGGCACGTTCATTCTTATACAGATCATACTGCGTCTCAAGTGAGATAATCCGCGACTGAAAGTCTTCCAGGTCTTTCTTGACAATTTGATACTCGCTCGTCCCGTTAATGCTGAGTCTGATCCACTTGAATATGTCTCCGCATACATTGAGGCAGTTGTAATAAAGTTTCGTCTCATACTTCGGTGGCAGAAAGACAAGGTTGACAATAAACGCACTGATGACACCGATCATGACGAACGTGAAACGCATCAAGGCTGTCTGGAAAAAGTCACCTTCATGATGATCCATAATAATCAGCTGCGTTACGACTGCCAGTCCTGTGACATTTTGAAGTTTGAGCTGGCTCAGCAGAGCAATCAATATAATAGACGACAATGCGCTGATTAAAATATGAACGCCGAACAGCTGTACCATAATCACCGCAAGCAGGGCACCGATTAAATTCCCTTGAAATTGCTCAATGATCGTCTTATATGATTTATAGACGCTTGGTTGAACTGCGAACAATGCAGAGATGCCGGCTACAACCGATCCTTGAACATTGATGAGCTGGGCGAGAGATAACGCCAGTGCTATNNNTACACCTNTTTTGAATATTCGAGCGCCTAGTTTCATATAGTAACCTCACTAGACTATGACATTACTATTCTTATACCTTATAGGCATTTACTTTACAAGAGAAAGCTGCTTGAAACTGTTTTCAACAGCAATCAATGTGTTGTTGATATCTTCTTCTGTATGTCTAATCGTAATGAACCACGCTTCATATTTGGAAGGTGCTAAATTAATACCTTCATTCAGCATCAGCTTGAAGAAACGGGCAAATAATTCTCCGTCAGTATTTTCAGCCTGCTCATAGTTAGTGACTTTTTCAGTAGTGAAGTACAGCGTCATTGCACCTTTTAGACGGTTGATGGTCGCTGGTATGTTATATTTTGTGATCAGTGCATTGATGCCGTCTTCCAGCTGTCTGCCTAATCGGTCTAAATAGTCATAAGTTCCTTCTTCTTTGATGACTTCAAGCAGCGCAATACCGGCCTGCATGCTGAGCGGATTACCGGCCATTGTTCCTGCTTGATAAGCTTTGCCGAGCGGTGCAACGTGCTCCATAATATCCTGGCGTCCGCCGTAAGCCCCGATTGGCAGGCCGCCGCCGATGATTTTTCCGAATGCTGTCAAATCAGGTTTGACGCCGAGCATATGNNGTAACTCTTGTGCACTGCCGTATGTGAAGCGGAAGGCTGTGATGACTTCATCGTAAATGACAAGTGAGCCATTGCTGTGTGCGATATCGTTGATTGCTTCAAGGAATCCTTCAGCGGGTTCGACAATACCGAAGTTACCGACAATCGGTTCAACGAGAACTGCTGCAATCTGATCGCTGAAATGATGGANNTCGTAATGACTTCCTGTGCGACGCTTTTCGGCACGCCGGCAGAATCTGGTGTTCCGAGCTGACTAGGACCGCTGCCTGCTGCCACTAATACTAAGTCCGAGTGGCCGTGGTAACAGCCGGCAAATTTAATGATTTTGTCACGTTTTGTATAGGCACGTGCCACACGAATTGTAGTCATAACTGCTTCTGTACCCGAATTGACAAATCGTACTTTTTCCAGTGAAGGGATTGCTTCCTGCAGCATCTTTGCAAATGTCACTTCGTGCTTTGTCGGTGTACCGTAAAGAATACCAGTTTCAGCGGCTTTTTTGATGGCTTCTGTAATATGAGGATGAGCATGTCCAGCAATGATCGGGCCATAAGCTGCTAAATAATCGATGTATTGATTACCGTCGACGTCATAGAAGTAAGCACCGTCGCCGCGTTCCATAACGACTGGAGCGCCGCCGCCGACCGCTTTGTAGGACCGGGAAGGTGAATTGACACCGCCGAGAATATAGCGGTCTGCTTCTTTTTGGATACGTTCTGATTCAGTAAATTTCATTTAATAACCTCTTTTGCTTAATATTTTACATCACTTATCGTAACATAAATATCATAAAACTTTGAGCAGGAGGAATAGTTGATGAAAATGCCGGCATTTCAATTAGTTAATCAGCACGGACAGCAGGTGACTGAAGCGGATCTGCTTGATCAAGTGACCATTCTATATTTCTATCCAAGAGATAATACGCCTACATGTACAACCCAGGCTGTTGATTTCACTGAAAATATGGAGCAGTTCACTAAGAAGGGTATTCAAGTTTACGGGGTCAGTGGTGATAGCATGAAAAAGCATCAGAACTTTATCAACAAATATAGCATCGGATTTGATTTATTGGTCGATGAAGCGTTTAAGTTATCAGAACAGCTGGGTATTTATCAATTAAAGAAGAGTTTCGGCAAAGAAGCGATGGGCATTGTGCGTACGACTTTAATCATCGGTCCGGATCTTGAAATCCTTAAACGCTTTGATAAAGTGAATGTCAAACAGCAGATGGAAGATATATGGGGGTTCATTGATGAAAATCATATCAACGGTTAATTTAAAGACACTACTGGATGATTTAAAAAGTGAGTTCAGTGACCATGACTGGATTGAGCGGTCGTCACTTGATGATTTGACAGAGGATGATCTTAAAACAGTTGAAGTATTGATTGCTTATGATTCTGAGCTTGACGTCACTCAGATGCCGAAACTTAAGTGGCTTGTCTGGTATGCAGCAGGTGTCAATCGACTGCAGTTACAGTATATGAAAGAACATGGAATCATCTTGACCAACGCGAAAGGTATTCATAAAATCCAAATCGCGGAGTTCATCTTTGCTTATATTATGGCGGACTATAAACATCTTGATGAGTTTCATGAGCTGCAGCAAACGCGTAGTTACAAGACTAATATTAGAACGACTGAACTGTTTGAATCGGTGATCTGTTTCCTTGGTACAGGAGAGATTGCTGTACGTGCAGCTCGTCTCGCACAAGCATTCGGCATGAAAACTATTGGAATCAATACAGATGGAAGAAGTATTGAGCACTTTGATGAGACTGTGCAGCTTGCTGACAGAGAGACAGCTTTCCGTGAAGCGGATATTATCGTCAACGTACTGCCTGAAACTGAACAAACGACCGAGCTGTTGACCATGAATGATTTTAAGGCAATGGGTGATAGTGCGCTGTTCATCAATGTCGGACGTGGAACAGTGGTCAATGAGTCAGTGCTTATCGCAGCATTAACAAACAGAGTGATAAGAAAAGCCGCGCTTGACGTATATTATGATGAACCGCTCGATTCTTCCCATCCGCTATATGAACTGGACAATGTTATAATGACGCCGCATATTACCGGATTGAGCAGAAGGTATAATGAACGTGCTACTGAAATATTGAAGCAGAATATGAGGATGGGTATTGATAACAGCGATAAATTTGTCAATCTTGTAGATTATGATAAAGGTTACTGACGTCTGCATTGACAGCATTTGTCTATAACGAGTATCATATAAGTAAATAATTATAAGTAGAAAGAAGGTGCGGGTATGGCGGTTACAAGAGTTTCACTGGAAACTAAACTGCAGGAAGCCGTGCAGCAGCTTCGGGACAGTGGCGTAAGAATTACCCCGCAGAGACAGGGGATACTGACTTACTTAATCGAAGCGGACAGCCATCCGACAGCAGATGAAATCTATAAGGCGTTATCTCCACAATATCCTACGATGAGTGTAGCGACGGTTTATAATAACTTGAAAGTATTCAAAGAGAGTGATCTGGTTAAAGAACTGACATATGGTGATTCTGCCAGTCGCTATGACTTTGACTCACATAATCATTACCATATCATCTGCAGCGAATGCGGGAAAATCAATGATTTTCAATATCCGAAACTAGATGAAGTAGAGAATATAGCGGAGCACATCACGAACTTCAATGTCACCCACCATCGGATGGAGATTTACGGCATCTGTCCGGAATGCCAGCAGAAGGCTGACCATTAACGAATAAAAGACATCCTTCCAATTAGGAAGGATGTCTTTTATTTAGTCTCTCGCGGTTGTTCAAGTTTTTTACTTTTACGTTTATTATTATAATCCTCATCAAATGCTTTACCAGCCAACGATGGATCAAGTGTAAGTGGTTCATTGCAACGTGCACAAATATCAGCACGACCGAGCATTTTAGTATATTGATTACAGTTCGGACATTGGACGGTAATTGCACGAGTAGATAACATACCGATCCAGAAGTAAACGATAAAACTTAAAATGAAAGCTAATGTTCCGATCAGCAGGAATAACGAGAATAAGAGCTGGCTTTTAGTGAAGTAGAATAGAACAACACCTAAATACATGACAAACATCGCAATGAAAATGAGACTAAGTGCCCATGTTCTTATACGATTGATTTTACTTGCTGGCTTTTTGCCGAATTTCAAATGATCATCTCCTAGATTGTTTACTGCATGAATTATATCACAACATCTCCTATAGAATGAACTGAACAAAATCGATTAGTTCCTGTAATGCTGCATACTGAATATAGCTGAACAAGTTTTTTATAAAAAGTTGATAAAAACTGTTGACTCATCCAATTCATCTTGTTAAGATATAAAAGTCGCTGAAAACAGCAGACAAACATCGCAGCAGCTTGAAAAATTAAATTATCAAAAGTGTAAAAAAGACGCTTGTCTTTAACGAAAAAAGCGAGTAAAATTTTTTATGCAAGACGGAACAAAACACAATCGAGCAGCTAACGCTTAAGTGTAAAACTTCCTAAAGAAAAAGCTTGATTCACAAGAAGATAGCTGATATAATTTAATCTTGTAACAGCGAAAAATGAACATTGAAAACT
>DJUI01000093.1:0-848 GCA_002438305.1 Staphylococcaceae bacterium UBA6286
TATATACCGATGGATATTGTAGCCAACAGACCTTATAGTATTATTGAACGCATGAACTGACGCGGAATTACTCATTTCCGCGTCAGTTCAAATGTTTAGAGATAGTTTATTCGCTTGCAAATGTCAATTCAGTGTCAATCTGTCCGGTAATTTCGGTGACCGGCAGTGGAACACCTTGCAGCCACTTACCGAAATCAAGTACAACAGGTTCGGCATCGCCGCCGAGTGCTATCCATGCAGTGAGTTGTTTCGGGAAATAGCAGCTTGTATGAATAGTACCGCTCCAGCTGGAATATTTGTCGCTGAAAATACCAGCAGTTGTGTTGTTCATTGCAGTGAATGCTTGTTTAGCAGTCAGGCCGCTGTTGACCTGCGCTGTCATGGCCTGCATCCGTTCTTTGGAGTCGGTCAGTACTTTTCTGTTTTCATGAGTTAATACTTCAAAATGATTCGTACAGTAATGGTGTTCTCTTATATTAATATCACGCGGTGTCACTTCAACAATTTGAGTGATGCCTTTTTTGTCGAGAAGAATATAGGAGAAGCTTGAGCGGTGCGGGATAGCTTTTAAGAGTGTGACTGCTTCATCGACATCTCTGCACGTTTCAAGAATCAGCCGGCCGATCATATAACAGACAAAGCCGTCTCCTGGTTTTTTGCGGTGCATGAAGTTATAGCCCATCGTCAAACCGTGTTCGTTAATGCCGTCCATCCGGCCGGTCACTCGTGATACGGGCGCCATCGTTGCATATCCGCCGTCATTCGGCTGGAAGAATGTCAGCCGGCCGTCATAAGTCGCCGGGTGGTAGTCATAGTTACGCACGAGGAAATCTTCAGCAGTGAAGACA
>DJUI01000093.1:938-6732 GCA_002438305.1 Staphylococcaceae bacterium UBA6286
GTTCTTCATCATTAATGTTCCTTTCATCCATTCTCCTTGAGAATAGCCGAAATCATAATGATTGCCGCGGAATTCTGTAATGATACTTTTTACGTTCTGCACACTATCACACCTTTTAACAGTTTTATTCAGTCTAACATAACTGGGCATTTGTTATGGGTAAGCGGGCTTTTGCTATACTGAGAATTGAGGTGACATAATGAAGCATAAATCCTATGTGCTGCTGCTCGGCGTTATATTGATTGCATCGACATTAAAGCGAATCATCAGGGTCTTTTGACATTTACAGCCCCCTTCGGTTGACTTCACTTTTAATTTTTACTAGGGNNAGGAGTGATAGTATGAGAACGTTGGAACAAGAGAAAGATTTATTCTTTATCGACGGTTCAACGTACGAGTTACTGAAAGATGAATTAAAGACGACGGTGGTCTGTCCTAAAGATGAGTTTCGAGGGCATGCCATCTACAAAAATTTCCATGTGAGCAACTGCCATAGAACGTGGCGGATTTCAGATTATGACTATGTGATTGCCGCTCAGCCGGGCTGGTACGAATCACTGCCAAGAGATCAACAGCAGCTTGTGTTCAATGAACAGAAGCGGACAGGTTCCTGTATGCTGCTCGGCAACATTTTAATTACACAGAACTACTGGTCCCGATTATCTGAGTCCCAGCAGCAGAAAGTGATCAGTTTTTACGATGAACCGATAGAAACGATCGATGTGACCGGACTGCCGGAACGCTTTACTCGTCTTCATGGTCGTTTTCCTGATGAACATGGCGGCAACTGCTTTGCGGCTGCGTTATATGGTGTGACTGATGAAGCATCTATACTGAGCGAATGGATTCACGACCAGATGTTCACAGATATGCTGGAGCGTAATGATTATCATCAAGTCGCCCAGCCTGCAAAAGGCGATGTAATTGTATTTGTACGTGATGGTGTTATCGTCCATGCCCGTTATATGATTGATGATGATTACTGTTTCAATAAATCAGGACAGATGTTCTATAACCCATGGCATATTGCGCGTATTGACAAAGTAAAAGAAGACTGGAAAGATTGTGAAGTGACGTATTACAGTGGGTCTGACCATCGATATCGAACAGCTGATATGAACGCAGAAAAACAGGCCGTATATGCGTAATTAATAGAATTGTATTGACCTTTTCTATGTTTTTTACTAATGTAAAATAAACATCAGAATAAGGGGACAGCTATGCGATTAATCAAACACGACTTGAGCTACATCGACGCCATTATGGCTGGAACAAGTCGACCGGAGATTCATGATATCCTCGGCATGGACACGCATATGATCGATAGAGAAGGAACCACACGATTTGTTCTGAATATGATTGATGACAATGACTGCACGCAGTATTCGAGATATATTCTAGATGATGATGACCAGTTCATCGGTATCATTACATTGAAGGACATTGACCGGGTGGACCGCATTGCGACAATGGGTACGTGGATTTATCCAGAACGCTGGGGAGAGGGCTATAACCGCCGGGCTAAAGATGAGATGTTGACAACTGCTTTTACGCAGTTAGCACTGGAGGCAGTGCTGTTCGGTGTTAAATTGAGAAACATCCGCTCGATGAAGGCGCAGGAGAAATTGCCTTATACAACGCTTGACGTTGCGGACCGCTATCCGGAGCGTGCTCTGACAAAGCAGATTCGATTGAATGAACCGTTTCAGCTGAATGTAGTTTATAAGGAAGACTTTCTTGAATATCTTAGAGTTACATTAAATAGTTAATCCCTCCTGTGAAGGAGGGGTTTTTTTATGGATCATAACGAAAAAAAACTCCCCTTTGACTAAAAAGGGGAGTAGATGTGATTAGTAGACGCCTACTTGGCTCCATGCTGCAGATACTGTTGCCGCATCTGTTGAACCATATAAATCAGTTGCTGATCTTACTAACGCAGCTCTCGCATCAGCGAATGATGCATTTGGTGTTAAGTAGTATGTCAGCGCTCTGTAGTAGATTTTTTCTGATTTAGATTTTCCAAGTTGAGTGACCGTATTGTAGAACGCTTTGTTCGGGATACCACTGTTTGTATGAACCCCGCCCCAGTCGCCGGCACTTGTATTCGATAAGTATTTGTAATTATTCATATGAGCGGGCTGACCATAAGCTTCAGGGTTAGACATACTGCGCAGTGCGTCGCCGCTCTTATTAGGCGTATAGACATCTTCACCCATTAAGAAGTCAGGATCGACGAAGTAACCGAAGACATCAGAGAATGATTCATTCAAAGCACCAGGCTGATTCTCATAGACCAGTCCTGCTGTTTTTTCAGTCACTGCATGTGTCAATTCATGTGCGATCACATCATTTGCTCCTGATAGTGGAGAGAATGTGACACCATCTCCGTCTCCATAAACCATCGATTCACCATTCCAGAATGCGTTGTTGTAATTTCTGCCGTAATGGACGATAGAGTAAATCGGTGCGCCCTGGTTATCGTATGAATCGCGGTTATGAACTGATTGATAATAGTCATACACCTGATCTGCATAGTAATGCGCATCGACTGCTGCACGCTGTGTTGTTGATGTGAAACTCTTATCTATATCGTAGACGAGAGAGTATCTTGACGTTGTATTTTTGGCATCATATGTTTGAATCTTACCGGTATGAGTGACATCAGATAAATAGTATTTGCCGCTTTCTTCATATAAGTTTAATGTTTTAGTAGCGCCATTTGTACCTGTTCCAGTACCTGTTGTTGCGCCAACATCAGTTAGGGCATTCTGCTTTTTAACCACTTCGCCTGTTTCAGCGTCAATCTGTACTTTCCAGTTAGCTGGTTCCGGTGTTAAGTAGATGAGTTGAACATCATAGACTAATTTGTTTACTTCAGCATTCACAACTAAATCAGCTTTTTTAACCACTTTGCGATCCTGGTTTTTCACTTCATCTTTTGTAATGCCAGCTGCTGCATAAGCTTTGTTAACTGCCTCTTCAGCTGAAATCTGTTGAGTATTAGTCGGTGCCAGCTTCTCCTGATTCAGGTCACCGTTGACGAAAACGACTTGTCCTTCTTTGTTGACGTGGACTTTCACTTCTGTGTTCAATCCGGCTTTGCCATTTACTTTCGGTTTTAATGTATAGTGTGTGAAGCCTAGATCATCCTGCTGTACTGATACGACTTCATACTGTTTATAGTTTTTCTTGACTTCTTTTGAACCAGGTAAGTTTTTGAGTGTATTTTTAGCATCCTGTTTGCTCTGTACTTTCTCAAGCTTTGATAGTGCTTTTGAACCATCTGATTTGGCAAAAGAGTCGTTTGTAGGAACTAATGAAGCCAGTAAAGCTGTTGATAATACTGCAGGTNNGATTTTTTCGACATATGAGACACTCCTTAAGTAATTTTTAATGCTAATTCTCATTATAAATATTCTAAAAATTTTGACATCAGTATATAACGCAAAGATAGACTGTCATTTTTTTAACATTACGGCTTTTATATGCTAATTTTATATATTTAATATGATTATTATGCTTATTTTAGCTAAATGAATATTGATAACACTGAATCATTAACATGATTTAACACTTTTAAATTGTTAATAATTCATGCAGATGATTGAACAAAAAAAGCTGAATCATTAAGATTCAGCTGAAGGAATAGTTAATTCAGTTAAAATTGTCTTTAAAGAAACTGTTTTAGATCCGCGTATATTCTGGCCTGACCAATTGCTCATANNTGCCGCAGCTCTTATATCAGCTGTCAATTGATTCATGATAGGGTAGGGAGGAACCGAATAATCTGCTAAGCGGATCATCATCTCATTACTGATTCCTCGTGCAGGTTTTCCAGTGAAAGAAGTCGTCACGACAGCAGCAGTTTCATCAGCTTCATTAATCGCTTTTTTATGAAGTGGATGAGCTGAACTTTCATAGGTATTGAGGAAACGTGTTCCTATCTGGACATAATGAGCACCGAGTGCCTGAGCTGCCTGGATTCCCCGGCGATCTGCAATACCTCCTGCTGCAATAATGGGAATGGCTACGGCATCAGCTATTTGAGGAATAAGACTCATTAATCCGATAGAAGACTGTTTAAGAAATCCGCCGTAATGTCCTCCCGCTTCATATCCCTGTGCAGTCACAAGTTCGATTCCCCGTTCTTCAATGATAAGCGCTTCATTAACATTAGTTGCTGTCCCGATTGTTTTAATACCAGCTTCTTTCAATTTCTTGATTACTGTTTTATCGGGGCAGCCAAATGTAAAACTGACGACAGGAACATTCATTTTAATACATAACTCAATATAGTCGTTGATTGATGGTTCTTCAATCAAGTGAATGTTCGATATTTCAGGAATATTCAACATCCGTCTCACATTATTAAGTTCATTATTAATGATTGTAATATCATATGATAAATCATCCACACGATGATGTGCAAAGATATTGACAGCAAAAGGACAATCAGTAAGAGACTTTACTTCTTTAATTTGATTTGCCAGCTCATTAATTGAAAGACCACCTGCAGCGATAGAACCGAGGCAGCCATTATTCGACACTTCTGCTACAAATGAAGGACTGATAATCCCGCCGGCCATTGGTGCTTGAATCATCGGTGAAGAAATTCCGAGCAAAGCGCTCACTCCTTTAAGCTCCTGTGATACCCATTTCCATATGCATACGAACCATCTTACGTTCACCATTGATTGTTTTGAATGTCAGTATCGCCAGTGATGAATCCTCGATTAAGTTATAATTGCCGTCTTCCCTGAATATGCGAATGATAACAACACTATCTGAACCGCGTTCCGTTTTATAGATTACATCAAATTCCCATTCTTGTTGCTGTTCAAAAAGTTCTTCAAACACTTTGATGATGTGATCATAAGTGTATACTTTCTCTTCACCAGTCGGTAATATGAAAGTTGCATCCAAGTCGGGTGAGAGGATTTTCTTGATGGTTTCAATATCCTGATGTTGCCATGCTGCTAATAAATGGACATGTGCCAAGATGTTCACGTTCCTTCTGTATGGTTTAATTGAGTAAAATTTATTATAGCATGTCAGTATAGATAAAACATTTCTTTACTCTAATTTTGTATGTTAGAATAAACATATACAAAAACAAGAGGTGAAATGAAAATGAAAAACGTACTCAAAGGATTATTTTTCATCGTATTTTTATTAGCACTTATTGTCACAGGTGGCGCAGCTGTTCTGTTCATGCGCTTTAAAGCTGATTTTGAAGACATCGAACGTCGTACACAAGATATCGTTGCTAAAATTGAATCAGAAAACGTCTAGAACTTGCCATAGTGGTGAGTTCTTTTTTGTGACATTCTTTTCTAGGGGGCGGACATTTGTCAGCGATATGGTCTGAAGTATCTTTAGTGGAAGAAAAAGCAGTTGAACAGTTGATTGAGTTGATGCGCTTGACTCATCCGTGTATTGAAGATATTGTGATAGGCTGTCCGAAAACAGATGAAGGTTATATGATGGCTATGAAGATTAAGGAAGCATGGGAACAGCTGGGTGGTTTTACTGGTGAGGGCGGCACTGTACTTGATATCGTCTGCTGGAATGATCAGTCCAGTTCATTCAATAAATATTCTAACCGTATTATAAAACATTATCCTGATGCTTTTGTGGCTGTTGGAACAACGATTGGATTCAAAGAAATCAATAAGCGGCTCCACCGTTTTTCAGAGCTGACAGCTGAGAAGATTTATATTCTCGGTGATTATAGTGAGACATTGAATTCATTATTTTGTGAGCGGTTGACGGGTGTAAGCTGGTCGGGCAGACC
>DJUI01000093.1:6776-7129 GCA_002438305.1 Staphylococcaceae bacterium UBA6286
TCGGCTGTTTCTCTTGTTGAGTCGCGGCTGCAGCAGCAGGGTTCCCATCAGTAATAATATATAGCCTGTTAAATTCAATGCCATCGGCTGTTCGCCTGTAGCAGGTAGAGACTTAACATGACTGGTCTGTTGAGTGTTAACAGCGGGACGGCTTGAAGTCTTGGATGTCACAGGTGTGCTGTTGTCTGAATACTCTGGTACTTCATGAGTTTTGTCATCCGTCATCGTATCGTGTGTTGTCGATGAGTCATTTGTAGCTGCATTGTTGTTCGGCTGATTGTTGTCATCACGTGGAACAGGGGAGTACGGCTTGATGCTGGGTGGGTCAACTGGCAGCTGGGGCATTACTTTGC
>DJUI01000077.1:0-342 GCA_002438305.1 Staphylococcaceae bacterium UBA6286
GCAGCTTATTCTCGGTAGTGATTTCGCAGGGGTCGTAAAACAAGTCGGTATAAAATTCACAAAATTTAACGTCGGTGATGCTGTATATGGCCGCGTTGAAAATGACAATTACGGGACATTTGCAGAATATGCAGTGATCGGTGAAGATAATGCGGCCCTTAAACCAGACAGCTTATCATTTGTCGAAGCTGCTGCGATTCCGCTCGCCGGTCTGACTGCTTATCAGGCATTGACTGAAAAGATGCATGTCCAGCCCGGAGATCATGTGCTCATTCATGCAGGGGCAGGTGGTGTCGGCAGTTATGCTGTACAGCTCGGCAAGGCACTCGGCGTTCATGTGAC
>DJUI01000077.1:383-773 GCA_002438305.1 Staphylococcaceae bacterium UBA6286
CGTGCAGATGAACTGATCAACTATAAGGAAGTCGATTTCAGTGAACCAGCCGGCCGTTTTGACAGCGTATTTGATACCGTCGGCGGCGATACAACTAAGCAGTCGTTCAAAGCTGTGAAAGACGGCGGTCATGTGGTGTCAATAGCCGCTGTTCCGAATGCACGGTTCGCTGTCGAGAATAACCTCGGCTATTTGCGCCAGGGGCTGTTTAAAGTAGTCGCTGCAAAATACGAAAAAGCCGCTAAAGAACACAAGGCACATTACAGCTATATGTTCATGCATCCAAGCGGTGAACAGCTGGAGTATTTCAACAAACTCATTGCAGAAGACAGATTCCGCCCCATTATCGACCGTGTCTTCTCCTTCAGTGAATCACAAAAAGCTTTAGAC
>DJUI01000077.1:829-5682 GCA_002438305.1 Staphylococcaceae bacterium UBA6286
ATTAAGAAATCTCTCATGACCAGGTCATGAGAGATTTCTTAATATTTCACTCTGTTTTTAGGATCTTCTCCGTATTTATTAGCTCCGCGTGTACCATCAAGCGCAAACATAATGATGAAGACAATAAACATAACAAGCAGAACGGCTAATACAAGTAACGCCGTTGTGATTACCACTCCAGGGTTAGCTGCTTCCTTTAAAATGCTAAAAATAATCGCTCCTACGCCTACCAGTGATATAACCATCGGCACAAGATTCACCCAGCCATTAATGTTGATATCCTGAAGACGTCTTGCACCGACCGTAAAGTTAGGAACAAGCAGAATCAGTCCTGTAAGCCCTTGGACAACTTGAGAGACAGAACCCGGATCTTCTGTATTCCGGCCCATACTAGAATCGATAAAGCCGGCAAGCAGAGTAAGAACAATGGACAATGCCATATGTATCAGCACAGGAACCCAGTATTCTTTACGCCTCGCTCTTCCCTTCATCACAAATGCTTTCCGCCAGAAATTCAAGTAAGCATCTTTAAACGACAGTTCTCTTTCCAATATTACCACCCCTTATATATTAATCTATTTAATGGTAACATAAGACCTGTTTAGTTAATCTTAAAGTTTCCTTAAAAATTACATACTGTCATTTTTATCAATCATCCACCACTTCGGATAAGTTTTATGATCAGAGAAAACAAGCTGCGAAATCAGCAGCATAAGAAGGCGTGTACGCAGACGAAGGTATTGAACAAATGAAAGAAGTGAAATGACAAAGAAACCCCGACAATTAAAATTGTCGGGGTAATCATTATTTCTGTTCTTCTAATTTCAATGGAATTTTGATTTCTTTTTTGACTGCTTTATCATCTTTTAAATCTTTCACAGTTTTGACCGCTTTTTTGCCCATTTCATCTGGCTGCTGAGCAATAGTTGCATCCAGTTTACCATTTTCAATAGATTTCATTGCATCATCATTACCATCGAACCCTACTACTAAAATATCTTTGTTGCCGATCGCTTCGATAGCACCTAACGCCATTTCATCATTATGTGCAAAGATGGCTTTAATATCTGGGTTTGACTGCAGAATATTTTGAGCGACGTTTAATCCTTCTGCACGATTGAATTTAGCTGTCTGCTTCGCTACAATATTTAATTCTTTGTCCGCTACTTCATGGAATCCTTT
This sequence comes from Staphylococcaceae bacterium UBA6286, assembly GCA_002438305.1. Lineage (GTDB taxonomy): Bacteria > Bacillota > Bacilli > Staphylococcales > Staphylococcaceae > Macrococcus. The sequence continues at coordinate 2,012 of DJUI01000077.1, forward strand.
ACCTCTTTCGCGTGTTGCACTAGCTCCTGGGACACCTTCAAGTTCTGCCACTTCTGCGTCTTTACCTACTTTTTCGACGATATAATCGCCGGCCATTTTACCACCTTCTACGTTATCAGAAGCGATAAATGCTGCGACATCGCCGCTATCAACTGAACGGTCTAATGTCACTACTGGAATGTTCTCAGTATTAGCATTCTCAACTGCTGAAGAAATAGCTGCTGAATCTGTTGGATTGATGATTAAATAATCTACATTTTGTTGAATTAAATCATCGATATCGTTTGATTGTTTTGCTGAATCATCTTGAGCATCCACTACTTTTACTTTGTAATTATTTGCTTTTGCTTCTTCTTCAATGGCATCTTTAATAGCAACGAAAAATGGGTTGTTTAATGTAGACAAGCTGACACCAATCGTAATATCCTTGTTTTTCTTATCCTTGCCTGCACTGCCTTTCTCTTCCGGTGATTCTAAGCTGCATGCTGATAATACAAAAATAAACACGAGTAAAGACACTAACATCTTCTTCATTTGTAACACTCCTTATATGTTTTTTATTACTGCTTATTTTTTGCGGTCGATCAATACCGCAATCAAAATGACAATCCCTTTAATGACCTGCTGATAGAATGATGACACGCCCAGCAGGTTAAGACCATTGTTCAGGACACCAATAATCAGCACACCGATCAACGTACCGAATATTCTTCCTTTACCACCTGTCAGCGATGTTCCACCCAGCACAACTGCTGCAATAGCATCCAGTTCGTAAGATGTTCCTGCTGTCGGCTGTGCTGAATTAAGTCGTGACGTTAAAATGGCACCTGCGAGTGAAGCCATTAATCCTGATATGGCATAGATCATAATCTTAACTTTGTTCACTTTAATGCCGGAGATGAATGCTGCTTTTTCGTTACCACCGATGGCATACGTATGCTTACCAAAAACTGTTTTATGAAGTACAAAGTAAAGAATCAGGAAAATAACAAACATCGTTATCGCCGGCACCGGTATGCCGAAGAAGTAACCTTTTCCGAACATCTGGAATAAAATGTTATCTCCTAAGTTAGTAATCGGGTTGCCTTCAGTGACGACTAATGTCAGTCCTCTGAAAATAGTCATAGTCGCAAGTGTCGCGATAAATGGAGCCATGTTGCCAAACGTCACTAATACGCCGTTAAAGGCTCCGAGAATAATACCTATCAATGCACCTACTAATAATGCGATGATCGGGTCGATACCATTGGTCATCATCAGTGCTGTCAGTGCGCTGGATAATGCGAGAATAGAACCGACACTCAGGTCAATCCCGCCAGTCAGAATAACGAATGTCATACCGAATGCAATCAATCCATTGATTGAAACTTGTCTTAACAGATTAAAAATATTACTTGGTGCAATGAAATTATTGTTCAGTACTGTAATCACTACGACTAATAGTACTAACCCGAGCAGCGGCCCTAATTTTTCTATAATACTACTCTGCTTTAATGATTTATCCATTTAATTGCCCTCCTGTAGCTAGCGTCATGATATTTTCCTGGGAAATATCCGCTTTATCGAGTTCACCAGTCATTCGTCCTTCCTGTAATACATATACTCTGTCGCTGAGTCCGATGATTTCAGGCATTTCAGAAGATACCATGATGATAGATATTCCTCGCTCAGTCAATTCGTTCATCAATGTATAGATTTCACGTTTCGCACCGACGTCGATACCTCGTGTAGGCTCATCAAGAATCAGTACTTTCGGACCATTACCCACCCATTTAGCGAGTACGACTTTTTGCTGGTTCCCACCCGATAATGATGACACCATTAATTCTTTGTCTGATTTGATCGTTAAGCGGTCTGACATTCGACTGACAAATTCATCAAGCGGCGCATTCATGATGACCCCTTGTTTTGAAAAACTCGATAAATTAGCGAGTGACATATTATCTTTAATAGAGGCACCGAGTACTAATCCTTCATCTTTACGGTCTTCAGTAATAAAGCCGAATCCATTTTTAATAGCGTCCTGAGGATTGTTAATCGTAATTTCTTTGCCATTCAGCACCACGCGTTTACTTCCTTTATCAAGACCGAACAAACTGCGCATGATCTCAGTACGTCCTGCACCCATTAACCCACTGAATCCAAGGATTTCACCTTTTCGGAGTGAGAAATTAATTCCATCCATACCAAATGAATGATTGCTTAAATCCGTCACTTCAAGAATGGTTTCACCTGGTACAGTCGTTCTATCAGGAAATTGCTGCTCAAGACTGCGCCCCACCATTGCATGGACGATGTCATTATAATTGGTCTGTTCTGTTGGGCTGGACATGACTGATACACCGTCACGCATCACTGTCACTTCATCAGCAATTTTGAATATTTCATCCATCCGATGACTGATATAGACGAATGATACACCTTCTGATTTCAATTGATTGATCATATCAAACAATCGATCAATTTCTTTGTCAGTGAGTGCTGCTGTCGGTTCATCCATAATGATCACTTTGGCATCGGTCATCAACGCTTTCGAAATTTCTATCATCTGCTGTTCACCAATAGAACAATCTCCTGTGCGTTTATTAAGCGGAAGTTTGAAATCAAGACGGTCAAAAATCTTATTTGCTTCAGCTGTCATTTGGCGTTCATTCACCTTACCGAACACATTGTGGATTTCTTTGCCGACAAACAAGTTTTCAAGTACAGTCATTTCCGGCCAGACATTCAGTTCCTGATGGATGAACTGGATACCAGCCGCTTCAGAGAATTTTGGAGATTGGTAATCCACTTCTTGTCCATTGACTCGGATAATCCCTTTGTCTCTTCGGTGAATACCGGCAAGAATATTCATTAATGTCGATTTACCTGCCCCGTTCTCACCCATTAATGCATGGACTGTTTGATCATTCAACGTGAAATCAACACCTTGAAGAACGTGATTCCTGCCAAACGATTTGTAAATCTGATGCATTTCTATCATCTTGTCACCCCCTTAAAAATTAACGCTGCTTCTTAAGATGATATTAGCGTACGGCGTTGCTTCCCCTGTTCGAATAATAGCTTTTGCTGTCTGTGATTCATGTTTGAATGTATCATGGTCAACATATATGGTTTCTGTTCCTTCAAACAGCTGTTTCACTTGCTGATGAACTCCATCATTAGCTTCGTTAATTTCCACGGCTAGTGTTATTTGTTCAATTACCATGTGAGATTGTACTTCTGTCAGAACATCGATGAAACTTGGCAGTCCGTGTTTAACAGCAAGATCAATTTTCTTGACCCCATCAGGGACAGGCAGGCCGCAGTCGGCAATCACAATAGTATCTGTATGTCCCAGGTCACTTAGTACTTTGGAAATGTCACTGTTTAATATTCCTGTTTTATACATTAGTTCATCTCCTCTCTTTTTGGCATACCACCTTGAGCACCAAGTCCAGTCACTGAAATACCAGCTGCCTTATTACCGAATGCAATGGCATCAGCCAGCGACTGGCCTTCGCTGAGGGCAACTGCTAATGCACCATTGAAGGTATCCCCTGCTCCTGTAGTATCTACGACCGTTGTTTTGAGTGCCGGAACGTTGATGAGTTCATCATCAAAGTAAGTCGCACCTTGTTCACCAAGAGTCACAATCATCTGCTGTGGATATTGACTGATGACTGCTTCAT
>DJUI01000047.1 GCA_002438305.1 Staphylococcaceae bacterium UBA6286
TGGTCCTATAATCCTGTTTGAGGGCCATGTTTGTGCTGTTAATGTCATCACTCTACGCTGAACTTATAAATCGTTGCTGACTGGAATGTTTCTGAACCGATGATTCTTATCTCACCGAACTGCGGTTGATTGATGGCGTCCGGCAATACTTGTGTTTCTAGTGCAATACCGTAGCCGCTGCCGACATGGAAGCCATTTTGTGCGGTAAAATCGACTCCCCCTGCTGAATAGACGATCACTGCAGGGCGGTCTGTCTGAATAGTGACTGTCCGTCCTGACTCCGGTTCACGAAGTCGAATTCTATCGTCATCCTGCTTACCGTCCAGCACATAAGGTGTATCGAGTCCTTCGACAACAGGCCTTTCAGTGCTGTAATCTGTTTGTTCTTCAACATCGATTAGTCGTCCTGTCGGTATCAGCTCATCATCAGTCTCCGCTATTTGATGACTATCTATGGTGAGCAGATGATTCATGATATCCCGCGTCATGCCGTTCAAGTTGAAATACGTGTGGTTCGACGGATTGAACAATGTATCTTCATCAGTGACGGCCTGATAATGAACGGTCCACTCATTCGCGTCATTGATAGTATGAGTTACCTGCACCCGCATATTGCCCGGGTAATGGTCGTCTTCAGACTTAAGTACTGTCGTCATGATCAACGCAATCTCATGACCGTTCTCATGGCGACTGATTTCTGTCTCATAGACGCGGTAACTCATGCCGTGCGTCCCGCCGTGCAGATGGTGCGGTGGCATATTTTGTTGCAGCTGATACGTCTTACCCGCAAGCTCGAATGTCCCGTGACTAATTCTTCCCGCCACTCTGCCAATCGTCATCCCAAAAAAGCCGCTGCTGTCGATATAATCTTGAGCGCTGTCAAAGCCGATGACAACATTATCTCGCTGTCCTTCTTTGTCCGGCATGTTAACACTGTGCAAAGTCGCTCCAAAATCAAGAAATGAGAACGCCATCGTGTCAGTGGTTATCGTATATTTTGTAATCACTTTCCCTTGATATTCATCAAAATGTTCAGTCGTTACTTTCACTGATCATCGCCTCCTTTCTCCTATTTACCCATATTCCACAGTGTTCAAAGACGCCTATAACAGCTTAAAAAGTAAACATATAACTTATTTTTCTCTATGTTAATAATTCAATATTATGGAAATTAACTATTGTGAAATACATTATTGATTATTTAAAATAAATAAAAAGTTGTGCAACAGCCTATACATTATGTCCATTATCAATAAAATAATTGTTTTATTACAATACTTTTAGTGATAAGCTTAAATATAATATAATAGAAGCGATTATAGTCAGGAGGGAACCTTAATGAGAATGCAGCGTGAATATGAAATATTCGATTACCTCGGTAATCGCTGGGTATGTTCCATCCATAATAATGACGATTATAGAGATGCCCCTGCGTTCATGCGTTTACGCTGTCGCACGTTAGGGTTCGACAGGATTATGGATACATTAAACGATGACCAGACATTGCTCAGAGTGCTGAAGTTCATTACTACCTACCATAATTCTGCATCAGATGATAAGAAACATCCGATCACCATTGCTCATGACACTATTATTCATATGAATGACGACATTATCGTTTAACAAACAACGCACCGCTCTGAATGTACAGAGCGGCGCGTTGTTGTTATCTTAAGGCAGGAAACAGCAGTATAGACAAAAAGAGCATCAGCATCACAGCAATGCTGATGTAACCGAAGCGACGGTCGGCTTCAGTCAATGTCACGTGCTGCGTTTCTTTGACCTGTCTTCTGTATTTGCTGTTTTTAATGCGGTTCACGACGACAAGCACCAGCATGAGGATCATGAACGCCATCATATATGGCGATTCCCAGCCTGCAAATTTCAAGGACAGTACAAGGACGGTGCTGAGCAGCAGCGCCACGATATTTGAATAGTCCAGTATCGTTAAAAATTTCATTGATTCCACTCCATCTCACTGACTTAACTATTAGTATACGTCATTCAGTCGGTCAATTGATAACATCTGTTCATTTTTATGCATTAAAACATCTATAATATTCAAATTCCAAATAACGTCAATTTTTAATAGCGGAGTAATAGCGCTATATGATTAAATTTAATTAACAAGTGATATGAAAAGAGCGTGAGATAATGATGTATCCTCAATTGACTAACTTCAAATATGTCGTCAATGCCTGTACACTTCTCGGTAAGTTACGCGTACTCGCTGGTTATTCTATCGCTGAAGCGGCTGACTATGCAGAGCTGACTGAACGTGAACTCGTTGACATGGAATCAGGTGTGAATCCTGCTGTTGATTTTAATTTAATTGAATCTTTGTGCCAGTTGTACGGTGTAGACGTCAACAAAGTAGTGGCATAAAAAAGCTGGGCTCAAACGATGAGCCCAGCTTTTTTTAGCCTGCATATAACATCATAAAGAGAATCAGGATGATGGCGTCAAAAATGTGACGCGCCCGGTTCTCTCTCAGACGATTAGTGTCGAGACTATCCAACAGCCCTACGATTAACAGAGCAGCGAGGGTCAGAATGATATATAATCCAATTTCGACTGATGTAAACCATCGCGCTAAAATCATAATGATAACAGCGATGTTAAGGATGCGGTAGATGGAACCCCACATAATTTTTGGTCTATTTCTTGTTTCTTTATTCATTTAAATCTCCTTCGTGTTGCATATACTTATCTACTAGTGTACACGGATTCGGAGATAATGATAAGCAAATCGGCTTGTATCAGGCTTCCAGATATTTTTCAATATCCCCTTTTAATTTTTCAGGTTCTGTTTGAGGCGCATAGCGGGCGATGACATTTCCTTCTTTGTCCACGAGAAACTTAGTGAAGTTCCATTTAATCGCGCTGCCGAGCATCCCTTTCGTTTCGTCTTTCAAGTATTTGAAGAGCGGATTCGTGTCGCTGCCGTTGACGTTGATCTTCTCGTGCATCGGGAACGTGACACCATAGTTCAGACGGCAGGCAGCCTCCGCTTCCTCAGCAGATCCCGGTTCCTGATTCGCAAACTGATTGCACGGGAATCCAAGCACCATCAGCCCGCGATCCTTATATTCCTGGTACAGTTTCTCAAGACCGTCAAACTGACCGCTCAAGCCGCATTTACTTGCTGTGTTGACGATCAATAATACTTGTCCTTTATATTTATCGAGTTGATAAGTTTCGTTCTTGCTGTCTGTCGCTTCAAATTGATACACTGACATATAAATCTCTCCTCTTTTTGAGCACTGATAATTACAAACTCATTATAGCAATTAAATGATAGGAGTAATAATATATTGATTAAGAGGTAATGAAAACCCCGTGCAGATGCACGGGGTTATTGCATGAGCTTGTAGGCACCAACACCTACTGCCAAGTCGTAATAAGAAGCTCCTACAGATTTGAATATAGTGATGTCATTGATATGTTGTCTTGAAACTTGCTGAGAAATAAGATCAGTTAATGAGAGGGCTTCATTCCAGTTGAATCGTCCTAACGCTTCTGCTTCTATAAATTCTCCTGCTTCATATTTTGCACCTTCCCAATCATCAAGAACAATGAGATCTGCAGCAGCAATCGTATCAACATTAATTTCACGCATGGATGGCAAGTAAGAACCAAGACCATTAATGTGCGTGCCTTGCTTAACCGCACGATGATCAAAAACCGCTTCATGTGATTTAGTCGCACAATTAATAATATCAGCCTGTGCTGTTAATTGATTGACTTCTGATACTACTTCAATATCGGCGTCGATGGCTGCTGACCGCAACTGCTCTGCAAATAATTGTGCTTTCTCCATGGTCCGATTATATAACAGTATCTTCTTTACAGTTCTCACTGCGAGCACACCTAATAATTGTTCAAAAGCCATTCCCCCCGTCCCTATGACACCTACAACTTCAGCGTCCTGCCGGGCAAGCGAATCTGTTGCTATACCGGTTATTGCTCCTGTTCTTAGTCGCGTCAAATAGCTTGCATCCAGCGTTGCAACATGTTTACCTGTCTTTAACTCTGATAGTATTGACACTGCTTGAGAAGTTGACAATCCTTTGTCAGGGTTACCGGGAAATATGGAAATGATCTTAATCAGCGAAAAATTTTCTTTCAAATCCACACACGGCATATAGAGCATCGTGTTACCATCTGATTCAATCACTATTCTTTCTTCTGTTTTTATTTTGCCCGCTACTAAAGACATCAACGTCTCTTTCACATCTTTTATTGCATGCGTCATATGGTAATGATCCATGATTTCTTGTTCTGACATGAACTTCATATCGTCACTCCTAGTGATTAGTCGTATCGCTTTGTTTGTTCTCTTTGATTGTCGCGACAGAAGCTATTGAAATGATGGCAACAACAATGATATAGACCGCAACTGGAATCCACGAGCCCTTAAACTGTTCCATTAAATAAGTTGCTATCAGTGGAGCTGTCCCCCCTGCTAATGCTGCGCCCAGCTGATAGCCTAATGTGACACCAGTATATCTGACTTCTTTTGAGAACACTTCTGAAAACATCGTTCCAAGAACTGCTGTAATAGGTGACCAGATGACGCTCAAGCCGATGATTGTACCTATTAATAAGGCAGCAACATTACCTTGATTGATGATGAGAAAATAAGGAAATGCGAATGCAATCATGCCGAATGCACCCATCATATAGAGCTTCTTGCGGCCCACTCTGTCACTTAATGAACCGTAAATCGGAATTAACAGCGTCGTTAAAATGGCAGCAGTCAAGACGACCAGCATGACTGAGTCAAAGTGAATATTCAATGTGTTTGTCGCATAACCTACTACAAATGTTCCAAAGATATAGAATGGTGCTGTCTCAATAAATTTTGCACCAGTTGTTACCAGCACTTCTTTCCAGTGATATTTAAATGTATCTACCAGCGGTACTCGAGGAACTTTTCCTGATTCCAGTGTCTCTCTGAATTCAGGTGTTTCATCTAAACCTTTACGAATCCATAGACCAAATGCAACAAGAATACCACTGAATATAAATGGAAGTCTCCAGCCGAAACTTGCAAATTGTTCTTCAGACAATAATGTTGTCATTAAATAAAAAGATAAAGAGCCAAGTACCATTCCAATAGTGACACCCATTTGAGGAACGCTGCCGAAAAAGCCCCTTTTCTCTTCCGGCGCGTACTCAGTAGCGAGCAGCAATGCGCCTCCCCACTCTCCACCGATGCCGAGCCCTTGAACCAATCGACATAATAATAGAAGTAACGGCGCCCAGATCCCTATTTGTGAATAGTTAGGCAGCAGTCCAATGACGACTGTTGCTATACCCATCAATGTCAATGTAAGCACTAAAGTTTGTTTGCGGCCTACTCTGTCACCAATATGAGCAAATACAATGCCGCCAAACGGACGGATGAAAAATGATAACGCCAATCCAAAATAGGCGATCATTGTTGAGACCGCAGGATCATCAGTGACGAAAAACTGCGTATTGAAGATAATGCTCGCTACTGATGCATACAAGAAGAAATCAAACCATTCGATAGATGACCCGACTAAACTTGCAGTTAATACTTTTCTTTGTAACCTTTTGTCCATATACAACACCCCTTTGTGTTAACTTTAAAATTTAAGTATTACTTAAATAATAGTTTTAACTGAATTTTCTGTCAACTATATTTTTTCAGCTCATCTCTCTGACAGAGTTTGATATAATAGCATTAATTCAAAAGGAGGTTCATGTATGACTTTAGGGGAGCGGATTAGAGCCATAAGAAAAGAAAAAAAATTAACATTAAAATACGTTTCTGAAAAAACACAGCTTTCTATTGCATTTTTATCTCAGCTCGAGACTAATAAATGCAATGCCACTATGGCCACTTTAAGAAAGATTGCCGATGTACTCAACGTTCATCCCAGTCTTTTCTTCGAATATAACGACCTTGAAGATCCATCATCTTCTGCAGGTAACTTTGGTTATGTGAATTTAGCCAACGAGGCAGACGCACACTTCACCCCTATCAAAGTAACGATACATCCTAATCATAGTGTGATTGAAACTGTGACTCACCCGGGTCATGAGTTCGTCTATTGTTTAATCGGTACTCTGACATTGATAGTAGGCGATCAGCAATTTCATCTGTCATCCGGTCAATCCTATATGTACGATGCAGAACAGCCGCATTACTGGTATAACCATACTGATGAACAAGTTGAGTTTCTTGTCGTCAATGAAAGTTACAAGAAATGACAAAACCCCGTGCAGAGGCACGGGGTTTTCATTATTTTTTTGATCTGCTGACGTTTCGGCTTTTTCTGCGTTTCTTACTTTTCTTTTTGACCTGTTTGTTGATGACGCGTTTTTCCTGTGTCTGAACCGGCGTTTTTGCGACTGTTTCAGCGACTTCTATCATCTTGTGGCCGCCGAGATGCCAGTTGCGGATTGTTCTGAATGCCGCGATCATATACAGTTCTGTCGGCTGCTTTGGCACTGGTGTCAAAATGCCTTCGCTGACAAGATCCGTAATGATGTTCATCAAGTTTTTCGGATGATCCATCACTTTCATCATGACGATCAAGGAATCTGTCAGATCTTTGCGGCGCATCGGGCTTGTCAAATAATCGTCCAGGTAGTTGAGCAAGGCGTTCAGCTCTTCAGTACCCNNTTCAAAGGCGAAATATTTCTGGAATTCTTCCCAGCTGTCAGGTAGATAATACATGCGCTCTTTGTCTACACCTTCACCGCTGAACATCCCTTCAGACATCAATGGGTTTAATATGAAGTTGTCTTTCAGCGTTGCTACACCGGACAGCTCGCTTTTCAATTCTTCCACTGTCATATCAATGTCGAAATACGTCTTCAGCACTTCTTTGTAATGCGCAAGCGAGAAATAACCATACAAGTTCACTGCGCTGACCAATGCTTTCACTTCATCGTCCTGTTCTTCTGCGCTGCTTTTCTCAACGACATATGCTCTTAAATATTCTTTGACGTCAGATGGCATGAAGGCATAGCTGCCATTTGTAAAGATCAGGTGCTGCGGCTGCATCCGGCCGTTGAATTCATCAGCAAAATGGTCTGAAATCAGCAGATGGTTCAGCACGTTGTACTCTTCCACCGACATATCATTGAACATTTTGTCTGCCGCTTCGTTGTCTTTGAACACGAATTCAGTGATCATCGTCACCAATGTATCCTTATTCTTATTGGAATAACCTTTGATTCCGAAGAATTTGCAGATGTCTTTTAATTCATCATTTTTCAGTTCAGTCAAATAGTGAGCAAGGGGCCGCTCAAATTTACGAATCTGGGCACTGTCCATAGTCGTCAAATCCAATTGTTTTTCTAACATCATACACCTCAACTAGTCTTCTACTTCTATTATAAATTCAGTATATACGTATACTGTTCATTCATATTCAATTATTAATTGTAACATACATAAAATCATGACGTCACATCGACTTTGAATTTATACCAAAATAGGTCGTGTAAGTGTCGCTGTTTCANNGCTCATTTTTTATAGTGCTTCGTGCACTGTCACCCATCGTTCAAGCAGCCGTCGTGTATAGGGCAGCCACATTTGGATGAAAGGTCCCATCATAAAAGTGACAAAAATAGTCCCGATAAAGACCGGGCCCCCGAGCAGCCAGCCGACAAGCAGCACGACGAGTTCCATGATGGTTCGCGCGGTCTTGAGATCTAATCGCGTCCGCTCAACCAGGAGCAGCATGAATGTATCACGCGGTCCCGCGCCGAGCTGCGGGGTAATATACAGCGCAATGCCGAATGTCATCACGATGATGCCAAGTATATACGTTATCATCTGCGCTGAAAATCCATGGACGTCCGGCAGCAAGCCGTTAAATATGTCGATGAATGTACCGATCGTCAGCATATTGACATAGACGCCGAGTCTCGGCAGGCGGTGTGTGAACAGCACTGTGAGCAGTATAACGACAATGCCCATGATAATACTCCAAAGACCGATCGTCAGACCGAACTGCTTCCATAATCCGTAATGAAGCACGTCCCAGCTGCTGAGGCCGAACTGCTTCCCTCTCAGCATAAGGGTGATGCCAAGCCCGATAATCGCAAGGCCGGTTACAAAAAACATCCATCTGACGCGATACTGTCCTACATACATTGTACTGCTCCTTTTATTTTACTTTCTTCTGGCAGAGATAATCAGCATCATAGGCCGTCTCAATTCATCTTTCATTTCCGGATTTTCGTCCATCAGTCGTTCTGATGGCACCGGCTCATCAATGCCTTTAATGACAAAATGATGTTCGATCAATACACTTAAATAATGAGCTAATGTTCTATGATATTTCGTAATAGGTTCCCCGAGGAAATTCGTCAGCCGTTCGCCTTCACGATGATAGTGATCGACGGGCCAGCTTACTTTGCTGCCGTCTTCGTCGTAAATCCAGTCCTGGGAACCATCTGCAGTATAGATTGGATGCTCCACACTGAACACAAACGTACCGTTGATCGTCAGTACTTCTTTCNNCATTGAAGCTCGGCAAGTAATGAAGGGCTAGACTGCTCATGACGACATCAAATTCATGTGCCTCAAAGCCAAGCTCTTCCAAGTTATCGAGACTTCCTCGAATATAAGTGACTTTGTCAGCGTTCGGCTGCGTCTGTGCGCGGTCGATCATCTTCTCAGAAATATCAATACCAACGACATGTGCTGCCCCTTGCTCCACCGCATATTCACAGTGCCAGCCGTAACCACAGCCGAGGTCAAGCACATGCGCACCTTCAAGATCAGGAATCATCTTCTGGAAAGCTTCCCACTCTCCTGCCGCTGTCAGTCCTTTTTGTGAGCGCGGCATCTCATCATATTTGTTGAAAAACGTCCTGTCATCAAAGAAATTATTAGCCATCGTTTCAGTCTCCTTAAATCCGTTCTGGATCGCTTAACACATATATACCACAAAAAAACCTTTCCAATCTGAAGTGCACCCCTAAAGTTG
>DJUI01000051.1:0-4928 GCA_002438305.1 Staphylococcaceae bacterium UBA6286
TAACCTGCCGTCAATCTTGTTCATTCAAATGATCCTCCTTATTCTTCCTCGTCCAATTTAATCACACGTACACCCTGTATATATATATTGACTGAATTGACTTTTAAGTTTAATCCTTTTTCAAGCGTATATTTAACAGCGGACTGTACATTGTTTGCAATTTCAGAAATCTTTGTGCCGTAAGCCACAATGATGTACATATCGACATCAAGTTTATCATCTTTCTGAGAGACAATAACACCTTTAGAATAGTTGTCGCGGCGTAAAATATCAGCAATACCATCTCTGACTTGATGTTTGCTGGCCATTCCAATAATACCGTAACATTCTACCGCAGCACCGCCGGCAATGGTTGCAATGACATCATTAGAAATATCAATGCTGCCGAACTCGTTCGTAATTTCTAAAGTCATAAGACCCCTCCTAATTTTTCATTCATCAAGTTATTATACGCAATATTTATAATAAAGTACAAGAAAACTCTAAAATTTACACGTGTTAAACGTCCTTTTCAAGAGATTATAGACTATAGAAGTACTTGGCTGGAAATAACTTGGCTTTAGCTCTCGAATCGACACATAATTTAATGTATAATTTTTTATAGAATTCAAAATTTTCTATTATTAAGGAGACGCTATGATTCAACAGTTGATTGCAGAACAACAAAAAGGCTATATCAGTGACATTGATGACTTGAAGCTGATTATGTGCGCCATTTTAAATGGCGGTCATGTGCTATTAGAAGGACCCCCCGGACTCGGCAAAACAAAACTTGCTCATACAATCAGTGAGACGCTCGGAGGGTCATTCAACCGGATACAGTTCACTCCTGACATTTTACCGAGTGATGTGACTGGTATTAAATTCTATCATCCCGGCACGCAGCAGTTCGAAATCAAGAAAGGTCCGATATTCACAAATATATTACTTGCTGATGAGATTAACCGTGCCACACCAAAGACACAGAGCAGCCTGCTTGAAGCGATGCAGGAGCAGACCGTAACTATCGACGACACGACATTCCCGCTGCCGGAACCATTCGTTGTTCTCGCTACTCAAAATCCAATGGAGCATGCTCAAGGAACTTTCCTGCTGCCACAAGCACAGATGGACCGTTTTATGGTTAGATTATATTTTGATTATCCGACGATCGATCAGGAACTGAAAATTATAAGCGGACAATATGATAATCATGTGGCTCAGATCGTCAGTTCGAGCGATGAGCTGGCTCAGCTGAAGAAGGACAAAGATCAAGTTTTCTGTCATGACGATATTTATAAGTACATTACTTACATTGTTCACCATACGCGTACTGATCATGAACTCATTCAAGGTCTTAGTCCTCGTGCCGGCATACATATCGCAGAAATGGCAAAAGCACAGGCATTCATTAACAGTCGGAATTATGTCATACCGGATGATGTCAAATTCGTTCTGCCTGCCATCGCCTGCCACCGTGTGACGTTCCGTCATACGCAGCTTGCTGAACAAGACAAAGTAAATATCATCAATCGATTGGTCGGAGAAATTGATGTTCCGACGCTCTGACAAACGTATAGTCAACGGTCAAGTCTATATCGATCAGAATAAACAGTTCAGAATTCGGGCGCTGCTGCTCTTCTTCATACTCGCTGTCCTAGTCTTGCTGGCATCCAGTCACTTCATAGTGGCTGCTGTCCTCATGGTCATCATACTCATGATTGTGTTGGAAAATCGAGAGACGCTGTTAATCATTCAATCCATGCAGATAGAAGATAGACGTGATCATATCTATCCTGTTGTTGGGCAGTGGTTTAACTATGAACTATTCATCCGAACGAAAGACCATGTTCATACAAAGATGACGCTTCACCTCACACTTTCAAACGGCGCTCATACGTTCGAAAATCATTCAGGAAGTACGACTTATGACATAGAGACAAATGGTACAGCGAGAATGAATATTCCCATCTATATAAAAGAACGCGGGTCATTTCATGTGACGGTGGACAATGTAAAAGTACAAGGATTGTTTAATATACAATCAGTCAACATTGTCCCTATAACCTTTGTCAGCAGACTCTATGCATCTTATGGTGCATTTGAAGAACGGTCATTTCATTTCACGACGGAAGGTGAAGCGAACAAGACGATAGAAGGTGTCAGTATGGAGAAATATTCGACGATTCTTTATGATTACAGTCAGCCCTTCAATCAGATCGACTNNCATCGACTGGTCCGCTTCATTAAAAGCTCAGGAGATGCTGGTGAAGCAGACTGAAATACCTGTCACTAAAACAGTCGTATTAAGTTTAAACGTCGGCAGCTTTCACGACATCCATACGACTATTGAACAGCAGCTGCAGGAAATCTCTCATATGGCACTGACCTTATATGACCACGGGCAGCCGTTTCTTATAGGGATCAATACAACAGCAACGGTGACGGAACAACACGCACCCATGCTATACGTCGATAGTGCACTGAAAAAAGACCATCTCCACCGGCTGATTGCGACATTTTCACAGGACAGCTATATTATGCCTTACAGTTCATTACTTCATATGATGGCTGCACAAGCTGATAGTACCGTAAAATGGTATCACTTCGGTCCAATAAACAACACGATTGCCTCCACTTTTGAGGAGCTGCACATTGTCCCTGTCATTATGGAGGTGAAGCTATGAAACGTCTCATACCTTATATCGCTATCATCCATATGACAGTGATATTGATTCCGCTGCTGTTCATCGACTGGCGAAGCGCTGCTTTAATCTGTCTCGTTCCGCTCTGTCTCTATATCATGACTATAAAACAGCAGCGTTATCCTATCGGCCTGATTGCTGCATGTACTGTAATATTGTCACTCATCATACCTGACATGTCACTGATTTACTTAATACTGCTGTCACTGCTTGTCATCATTTATTTTATGACGACAGATGTACCTCTGCTGTTATATATTCAGCTGCTCTACGGAGTGCATGCGATCTTCAACGACCACTTGAACCTACTCGCTGTCGCCTATATCTGTCACATGGTGACGATGATTGTGCTGAGCTTCATCGGGCGCTCGATGAAGGATTTCATCTACAAGCTGCAGTACTTTGGTCTCCCAGTTGTAATATTACTGCTCGCATTTGCAGCTGTCAGAATCATCTATCCTTTCGTCATCGAACAAATTCCAGTTGATTTCATCAGAGAGTTTAAGTTCGATATTAAACCTATTGATGATCCGGAAAAAGTCGAAAAAATTGAAAAGATGCGTGGTGAACAACGTGAGATGCAACTGCCGGAGAGCGAACCGACTGTCAATCCTTCACTCTATTACTTAGTTGCTTTCGGCCTGTTAACTGCAGCACTCGTCGTCTGGAAGTTACGCGGAAACGAGATGCCGCGTATAGAATTCAGACCTGCCCCCCAAGTCATCACCCATGAGTTCAAGCAGACTGAATTTCAGTTTGAGTCATCCTTACCCAAAAATTATATGAGACAGTTCAAAAAACTTGAGCGAACGGGCAGACGGTATGACATACATTTTTCAGCAGACGATACATTCAATGATTATTTGTCACGCTATCCTGATTCGGCTCAACTGATGTCATTATTCAATGAAATCCGCTATGCAGACCACGCCTCTGACAATAGTCAGTCAGTCAAACAGGAAGTCACTAAAACCATTCTGTTATTAAAACAAAGTAACGAATAAAGTTGCACTGAGCTGTAATATATGTTACATTACTATGGTATGTAAAAGATAAGTGTATCTCTATATATCATTAAAGGAGGAAATCACATGGCTAAAGTATGTCACGTTACAGGCCGTAAAGCCGTAACAGGTAACAATCGTTCTCACGCTATGAATGCGAACAAACGTCGCTGGAATGCTAACTTACAAAAAGTTAGAATCCTTGTCAATGGTAAACCTAAACGTGTATGGGTTTCTACTCGTGCATTAAAATCAGGTAANNGCAATGAATTCATTGGACACTGTCCTCGTCCTGCCCATTTCAAGCGGTGTACGAGGTAGTTCATATTTTAATCCTTCTATTGTCAATATCACTTGTTCACCAAGCGGAATGAACGACACATAAGTCATCGTTTCAGCATGTGTAATAATATGAGTTCCCGCAGCCAGTACTTGAATCATGTTTTGTTCATCAATAATATAGAACTCGCTCTTTGACAGTATGACATCAGGATGTGTCAATGCCTGCAGGTTACCGAGGAAATGATCCATCCGCCCACCCGTCGCTCCGTGAATGAACACACGGTCATAATCAAGCGTCAACGCATAGCGGATGCCGACTTCAAGATCGGTCTCATCTTTTTCAGATGGCAGTACTTCCACCTGAATATGCTGGGTGATAAGTTCCCGTTCTTGCGGTGTAGTTGAATCAAAATCGCCGAATGCCGCAATCGGAGTGATTTGATGCTGGAGCAGTACGACTGTCCCGTAGTCAATACCGATCCAATCTTCGTGTGCCAGCCGAGTCAACGTATCTTCAGTGACACCTGTGTATGTACAAAGTAGATGTAAGTCCATATCATTCACCTCTAAGCTTCTGTACGGATTGATGATAGTCAGCATTGCTGAAGAAGTATGAGCCTGCCACTAGTACATCGGCACCCTGTTCTCTGCACAAGGCTGCTGTTTCTTCGTTGATACCGCCGTCCACTTCAATTTCATATGATAAGCCGTGTGTCTTACGATATTGATCCAAATAACTGATTTTCTCAAGCATGCTGTCTATGAATGACTGACCGCCGAATCCTGGGTTGACAGTCATCACCAGTACTAAGTCAACCTCTTTAAGCACTGGATTGAGCAATGTCACGTTCGTACCTGGATTGATAGTGACACCTGCCTTCTTACCCTTCTGCCTGATCATCTGCAGTGCACGATGAATATGAGGAGTCGCCTCCAGATGAACCGTGATAATATCATT
>DJUI01000051.1:4980-7007 GCA_002438305.1 Staphylococcaceae bacterium UBA6286
CAAATGAAATATTCGGCACAAACTGACCATCCATAACGTCAAAGTGCAGATAATCCGCACCGCTCTCCTCCAATTTCTTGACTTCTTCATAGAGTTTTGTAAAATCACATGATAATAAACTTGGGGCTATTTTGACCATTAATACCTCACCTTCCTTGTTTCTATCTCATTCATCAGCTGCAAATAGTTATCATATCTTGACTGCATGATTTCACCCGTTTCTACCGCATCTTTAACTGCACATGATGGTTCGTTGACGTGCAGACATTCACGATACTTACATTGTTCTTCCCTTGCAGCAAACTCAGGGAAGCAGTTTTTAAGAATATATTTATCGATATGTGCAATATCAAGGGCACTGAATCCTGGTGTATCAGCAAGATACTGATCATTAATTTTAATCAGTTCTACATGACNNNAGAACATTGATACCGTCCACCAGTATGTGAGTGAGCGCAGACTGATCTTCCAAATTTGATACGAAGTAAGTCCTATAGCCGATCGCTTCATATTTTTTCAGCTGATTGTCAATCCAAGATATTTCATCCATGCTCAGCAAATCTTTCTTCGTCACTATAAGACACGGTTCAATATCGTAACTCTCAACAATGACTAGAAATTTATCGATTAAATTTTTGCTGAACTCTGGTTCTTTGGCACTCATGACGACCAGTACTTGATCAATATTTGCAACTGGTGGTCGTTTCAGTTCATTACGACGAGGTTTGAGTTCTGTAATATAACCATCTGTTTGGTTTTCAATTTGAAATANNATCACCGACAAGCGGCGATAATCCTTTTTTGCGGAATACACCGCGGGCACGGCACTGGAAGCTTTCACCTTCGCTATCCACGTAATAAAAACCACTTAATGCCTTATAAATCAATCCTTCTCTCACTGACTCACCTCATTTATCAAAATTTAAATGCATAATTGTCACTAGTTTAACATATTTAATCATGGAGGACATGTTGTGTCTCTGGAAAAGTAACAGTAATGATGGTTCCACGGTTCAATTCACTATCGACCATCAATTCGGCATTGTGAAGCAGAGCAATTTCATGCACAATGGCCATGCCAAGACCATTAGAAGGAATCGTGTCCTCATTAGTATTAGTTTTGTAGAGCCGTTCGAATAAATGTCGCCGCGTTTCGTCATCCATGCCTTGTCCGTTATCACTGATTTGAAACACTGCCCTACCGTCTTTTAATTTCAATGACAATCTTATTTCTGTTTCAACCGGTGAATATTTGATGGCATTGGATAACAGATTGGTAAGCAGCTGATAGATTAAATCTTGATGCCCGACTATCATAATATCATCCAAGTCCGCAATGATCAGTTGTTCTTTGCTGTCCAGTTGAAATAACATCGATTGAATGACATCCTGTGCTATTGTTTTACCGTTGAATGGCTGCTTGTTCAACTGCACGCCTTCGTTCTCAATAGCAGCTAACATCAGTAACTGTTGAGTCAGCTTGCTGAGCCGGTTGGATTGATGTTCGATGGCTGCAATGATATCGCTGTCTTGAGATTCTTTTAATTGTTGAGTCAGTCCAAGCAGGTTAGTAATTGGTGATTGAATTTCATGGCTGACGTTCGCTACAAAACGTTCATTCATTTCTTGGTGACTTTTAATTGCCTCACTCATCTCTTCCATTTCTCGAGCAAGTACCCCAATTTCATCGGGTCGCTTGACTGCGGAAACATCACTATAATCTCCTCGTCGAATACGTTCAGCAAATGATTGTAGTTGAATCACCGGACTCACGATGCTGTTTGAGCTGATCAGTACAAATATGATTGAAAATAAAACAATCAAAGTAAGCAGTATCGCTAGAAAGATACGAAATTCGCCCATACTTTGTCCCACATCTGGTCGCATATAGACATCATATATACGACCATCCACTTTCATTTGAACACCGACTGTATTTTTAGTTTCATTATCAAAAAATCCAGTGATAAATAAATTGAACGGCCGATTTTTAATCCCGTGATAGATCGTGTCACCGAGAGGTTCGA
>DJUI01000051.1:7012-7372 GCA_002438305.1 Staphylococcaceae bacterium UBA6286
GTTGACTGCAACGACCTGAAAATTCAAATCAGCCACCTGATTAAAATAATCATCGCTCGAAATATTTGGATGTCGTTCTATAAACTGTTTCTGCTCTAGCAAAGTATGAGTGATCCGTGCATCATTCTTAGGTTTTAAATATATGTGATAGCAGACATTGGTCAACAAAAAAGCAATGAGACTGCTTACGATCATCACTACTAATGTATAGAAAATAAACTGGGTCGATAATCGTTTAAACATGCTGCACCTTATAGCCTATACCGCGCACTGTCATGATTTCAACAGAAGCATCCACTGCAGCCAATCGTTTTCTCAGCCGCTTAATATGCACATCAATCGTCCGCTCATCACCTTCAT
>DJUI01000051.1:7575-9338 GCA_002438305.1 Staphylococcaceae bacterium UBA6286
ACTGAAAGGTTTCGTCACATAATCATCAGACCCCGCTTCAAATGCCTGACGTTTGTCATTTAATTCACTTCTCGCTGTTAACATAATGACAGGTTTCTGATAGAAGTTTTTAATATCATCACATAGTAAAAAGCCATTAGTTCCAGGCATCATTACATCAACCACACATAAATCGATATCACCGGCATCGAGCAATCNNATCTCTTGCACCTATCACAGTGAAGTCAGACAGACCGTGTATGACCATCTCTCTAATATTCTTCTCATCATCAACTATCAAAATTGTAGGTTTCATTTTTTCTCCTGTTCATATTGCGTTCATCTTAATATTTTAAACTCGTTATATCATAAGTTAAGGAAAGGAAGATCATCATGAAATTAGCGTTAAAAGAACTCTCTTATTATAAACTGAAATACTTACTCATTACAGCGATTTTATTCCTGCTTGCATTTCTCGTATTATTTGTTTCTAGTTTAGCACAAGGATTAGGACAAGATAACGTTTCAATGATTGATCATATGAATGCCAAGTATTATATCGTTGATGAAGAAGCTGACCATCAGCTGACACAATCTGCCCTTAGCGACAAAGACAGAAAAGTACTTGAAGCTCATGATATAGGGATGTTATCAATCCAGCTACTTCCTATGACGAATAATCTCACTGTAGCGGCCATCTATTCAGACAATCTACCGGCGCGTACTCTCGTTGCTGGACGTATGCCTGAAGCGGCCGACGAAATGGCTGTCGACGAGTCACTAAAAGGCGACTTAAAATTGAACGATACACTCACAGTAAAAAATAAAGAGGATGTACAGCAGACCATTCGCTATAAAGTGACTGGTTTCATTGAAAAAGAAATGTATGCCCATACATCTGCTGCCATTGTTACAAAGTCTGGATTCAAATTATTTAATCCTGATGTTACGCCTAATGCTGGACTGATAAACTCTGAACTGGACAAAGATATTAAAGATGACCTAAAAAATTCTGACATTATTACAGCTGACGAATTGAAAAAAGGAATCCCAAGCTATGAGGCAGAGCAGATGCCATTACAGCTCATGGTGATATTCTTATTCGTCATCTCAGCCATTGTAATCTCTGCGTTCTTTTATGTAATTACCATTCAAAAGACGAATGAATATGGAATATTAAAAGCGATTGGAATGAAAAACCGTAAAATTGCGCTCGTTATTCTAATCGAAATTATGTTGATAACTTTTATCGGTGTCGCAACAGGGATTATACTGACTATTGTTATCGCTATGTTCCTGCCAGTGACTATGCCGTTCTATTTGAACGAAAGTCTCGTATTGATTCTTACCGGTTTGTTCTTTGTTGTGTCATTGATTGGAGCGATGATGTCACTCATTAAAGTTATAAAAATAGACCCACAAGTGGCCTTACCNNAGGAGAATAGTATGTTATCCATTGAAAATATTTCTAAAACTTACGGCAGTGGTGAACAGGCCACTCACGTATTAAAAGATATTAATCTTCAGATTGAAGCAGGTGAAATTATTGCATTATACGGACCATCAGGATCAGGAAAAAGTACCCTTTTGTCTATTGTAGGAGCACTTCTCACACCTACAGGTGGTGATATTAAATTAAATGGTCGCACATGGCGTCAATTGTCCGATAATGAAAGAACAGAAATGAGACTAAAAGATATCGGATTTATCTTTCAGTCGTCTCACTTAATTCCTTATTTGAATGTTACAGACCAGCTGGTTACTGTCGGTACTGAAGCAGGACA
>DJUI01000049.1:0-2385 GCA_002438305.1 Staphylococcaceae bacterium UBA6286
ATCCCCTCAGGGGAGTTGTCCAATTAAGTGTAGACGATTCATACCATACTTCATTAATGAATTTCTAAAGGCTTCTTCTTGCCATCTATTCCCGTTAACATCAACAAATAGATATTCTGAATTCATTTCTCTAAATTCATCTGTAAAATTAATAATTAGTTGCTTAGTTTGTTTGCTATATAGCACATATCTAAAATTATTATTCTTAGTTATAGGAAAGAATATTGTTCTATTGTAGAAATCAATATCACTTATTTTAATGTTCAATACTTCCCCTATTCTACCAAAGGTATCTAATAAAACGTTAATAGCAACGTACATTCTATAATCTGCAAAGTATTGATTATCAAAGCTTTTCAATAATTTAGTTAAATCTTCTTTAGTAATAACTTTAATTTTTCATTCTAACGTTTAAAACATCTTATATTACTAAAAGGGTTAATTTCAATGCAATTCATTTCATATAGCGTTTGATAAAATGTTTTACATAGCTTTATATAAGTGTTAATAGTTGATGGTTTTAACTTTCTTACTTCACCACATTTCTTAATTTATCACGATAATGCACCTTAACATTTCAAAGATACCTAACAAACTCCTCAGCTTGTTGTGCAGTTAAATCAAATTGACTGACTTTATTATTAAAATAATCATTCAAAGCATTAAATACTTTGTTATAGTTCTTTAAAGTATTCCTACTTAAATTTAATAGTTTCTTCTCATTAACTACAATTTCCTTAAATCTCTCAAATTCATTATTTAAATTTACTTCCCTACTTCTTCTTGTCTTAATTCTCGACATAATAAAACCCCCAACATTTAATTTAATAAACATTGAGGGTTAATATATCAGTTTTGAAGTTTGCCATTTCAGCTTTCTTTCATTACTTAGGGACTTGTGATTCCTATAAGGTTAGAAGTAGCTAAAATAACTAATTGGAAAATTCTAGTTGGTGAAGTCTCCGCTTCTTTCATAACTCAAGAATGGCTTAATTAAACCTTCTTAAGCTCTCTTAATCTCTTCCATCACGAACGCTTCGAAGATGTCGCCTTCTTTGATGTCGTTGAAGTTCTCAATGGTGATACCACATTCATATCCTGCTGATACTTCTTTCACGTCATCTTTNNCTTGAAACGACGAAGCGCATCGACTGCGCCTTCGTAGACGACAATGCCGTCACGGATAATGCGGACGCTTGCATTACGTGTGATCTTACCTTCTGTGACATAGCTTCCTGCAACTGTACCGACTTTAGAGATATTGATTGTCTGACGAACTTCCGCCTGACCGATGACTTTCTCTTCGAATTCAGGATCAAGCATCCCTTTCATCGCATGTTCAATCTCTTCGATGACTTTATAGATGATACGGTGCAGACGCATGTCTACTTTCTCTGCTTCTGCCGCACGTTTCGCGTTCACATCAGGACGGACATTAAATCCGATGATGATACCGTTTGATGCGGATGCTAATGTAACGTCTGACTCGTTGATTGCCCCAACTGCTGTATGGATAATACGAACGTTGACACCTTCAACATCAATTTTCATCAGAGACGCTGCCAGCGCTTCAACAGAACCTTGGACGTCCCCTTTAATGATGACGTTCAAGTCTTTCATCTCACCTTGTTTCATCTGTTCGAACAGGTTGTCGAGTGACACTTTCTGACTTTCCTGGCGCTGCGCCATAATGTTCTGCTGCTGACGGGCTTCACCGATGCGGCGTGCTTTCTTCTCATCTTTGAAGACGACGAAGCGGTCACCGGCAAGCGGCACGTCCTGCAGACCTGTGATTTCAACTGGTGTAGATGGTGATGCCGTCTTAATGCGTTTACCCAGGTCATTGACCATCGCACGGACACGGCCGTATGTGTTANNCTTCAAGCGTACCGTCCTGAACAAGTAATGACGCTGCTGGTCCACGTGACTTATCAAGCTCCGCTTCGATAACTGTACCGATCGCTGAGCGTTTCGGATTCGCTTTCAGTTCTTCTACTTCTGTAATCAGTAGAATCATTTCCAGTAAGTCATCGATACCTTCACCGTTAATCGCTGACAGCTGAACGAAAATAGTATCGCCGCCCCAATCTTCCGGATAGAGGCCGTACTCGCCTAATTCCTGCATCACGCGGTCCGGGTTAGCAGTGGGTTTATCGATTTTGTTGACTGCTACGATAATCGGTACTTCTGCTGCTTTCGCATGGTTGATCGCTTCGATTGTCTGCGGCATCACGCCATCATCTGCAGCAACAACTAGAATAGTAATATCTGTGACCTGGGCACCACGTGCGCGCATCGTTGTGAACGCTGCGTGACCCGGTGTATCAAGGAATGTGATTTTCTTACCGTTTGTTTCAATCTGATAAGCACCGATATGCTGGGTAA
>DJUI01000049.1:2402-6907 GCA_002438305.1 Staphylococcaceae bacterium UBA6286
CCATGGTCAACGTGACCCATGATAGTAACTACTGGTGGTCGTTCCTGCTTGTCACTTTCAGTTCCTGCTTCGTCCTCGAAGTAAGTTTCAAGGTCTGTCGCATCAATGATGACTTCCAGTTCCGCCTCAACTTCGTATTCCGCACAGATCAGTTCGATGGCATCTTCATTCAGCGCCTGGTTGATGTTCGCCATAATGCCGACCATAAACAGCGTTTTAACGATTTCAGAAGCATCTTTGTTCAGTTTATCTGCCAGTTCACCAACTGTGATTCCTTCGTGATACGTAATTTTAGAAGGTGTTTCTTTCACGACCGGTGCCTGCTGTACCGCAGGTTTGTTCGCTTTACCTTTACCTTTTTTGTTCTGGCCAGGACGCTGGTTATTACGGTTCTGATTGTTCGGACGGTTTCCCGGTTTCTGGCTATTGTTCGGGCGCTGAGCGTTTTGTGCCGGCTTCTGACCATTGGTTGGACGCTGGTTGTTCTGCGCCGGTTTCTGACCGTTATTCGGACGTGCATTGTTCTGTGCCGGACGCTGCTCTTGTGCAGCATTCTTTTTGAACACTTTGTCGAGTGCCGCGATTTCATTAGGCTCCAACGTCTGCATATGACTTGTCACTTCGACATCAATCTTCTTCAGTTCGTCGATGATATCTTTTGATCTTAAACTTACTTCTTTTGCATATTCGTATACTCTTTTTTTACTCATAGGTTCTCTCCTCATTGCACTCACGAATCATCGTCTCAAGTTTTTTTGCAAAACCTGTATCAGTGACACCGATGATGACGCGTTCATCCTTACCGATGGCATAACCGAGTTCATATCGGGTGCCAAACTCTACACATTTGACGCGATATGAATGACATTTATTCGTGATGTTTTTTTTAGTATTCGCTGATGCATCTGATGATACAATGACCAGTCGGACTTTATTCTTACGTATTTCATTGATAACCAATTCTTCACCTGTTGTCAGCTTTCTCGCACGCATTGCAAGACCGATAAAATTAAAGATTTTGTCTTTAGTCATCGTTTCGGTATCATTTCCCGGTAGATTAATCGGATGACTTCATCATATATGGGTGTCATCTCTTCAGTACTCGCATCAAAAAATTGCTCAAGACGTTTTTTGCCGCGTGCCGCTTCAACAATTTGCAGGTCTTTGGAAACATAAGCACCGCGGCCATTCGCTTTTCCGTGCGGGTCGACAGACATATCGCCTTCTTTAGAACGGACTACACGGATCATGTCCTTCTTCGGTTTCATTTCCTGGCTCAATATACATTTTCGCATGGGAATCTTTTTCTGCTTCATTGAAATCCCCCTTATTCTACTGGATAGATACCCGCTTCTTTGGCATCTGTCTCACTTTTAATATCAATCTTCCATCCTGTCAGTTTTGCAGCAAGACGCGCATTCTGCCCTTTTTTACCGATAGCAAGAGACAATTGATAATCAGGCACGATGACTTNNACTGTTGTTGATTGATTTTCTTCATTGACGAGAACGTCCACTACTTGAGACGGACTCAAAGCATTTTTGACAAATGTTTTAGGGTCTGCACTCCACTCTACGATATCAATCTTTTCGCCGCCGAGCTCATCGACGACAGCACCGACACGGGCACCTTTGGCACCGACACACGCACCGACAGCATCGATGTCAGGATTTTCTGAGTAGACACTGATTTTAGAACGGTCGCCTGCTTCACGGGCTACGGATTTGACAATGACTGTGCCGTCAAAAATTTCTGGTACTTCCTGCTCAAAGAGACGTTTCAATAATCCAGGGTGACTTCTTGAGACGAAGATCTGCGGCCCTTTAGTCGTCTGTTCGACTTTGTTGACGTATACTTTGATACGCTCTGTCGGACGGTAAACGTCGTTCGGGCTGCGCTCAGCTTCAGACAATACTGCTTCTGTTTTGCCTAATGTGACATATNNTTGTATAAAATGCCGCGTTCAGCATCACGCAGACGCTGCATGACAGCTTGTTTCGCTGCCTGTGCACTGACACGTCCGAAGTCTTTAGGTGTTACATTCTCTTCGAAGATATCGCCCACTTCATAGGCAGGATTTGTTTGTAGGGCTTGTTCTAATGATACTTGGTCTCTAGGGTTTTCCACTTCTTCTACCACATCTTTACGAGAGTAGACGGCATAAGTCCCGTTGTCCATATTCAATTCCACACGGACATTATTAGCAGAATTGTAATTCTTTTTGTAAGCCGTGATCAATGCCGCTTCAATTGTTTCAATCAAAACTTCTCTTGGAATACTTTTTTCTTTCTCAAGAAAATCAATGGCATTTAACAATTCATTATTTTTCACTTTAGTTCCTCCATTACTAGAAAATGACTGCACGACGGATTTTAGCAATTTTTTTTCTAGGTAATTCGATTTCTTTTGTTCTTGTTTTAATTTTTACAGACATTTTGATGACGTCTTCATCATAGCTGAGCAGTTCACCCAGCCATTCTTTGTCGCCGTCGATTTCTTCGTACAGCTTGACATAGATCGGATGACCGACAGCCGCTTCGTAGTCTTTCTCTTTTTTCAGTGGACGTTCTGCACCAGGTGATGATACATCCATGAAGTAAGCGTCTTTAATAGGATCTTCCTTGTCCATCATGTCGCTGATCTTTTCGCTGGCAAGTGCGCAGTCCGATATATCGATGCCACCCGGCTTGTCGATCGCAATACGCAGATAATAGTCAGGGCCTTCTTTGACATATTCAACATCGACAAGTTCAAAGCCGAGGTCAGTAACAATTGGGCTGACAAGTGCTTCAACACGTTCTGTGATTTTGCTCATATAGTCCTCCTTCAAGATACAAGAAGAAAAGAGCGGGATATCCCACTCTTTCCGTCGTTAGAGTATTTTTTTAAGCATACCCATTATAACACATTGATAGTCATCAAACAAATCAAGAATTTACAAATCCATTCAACGGGCCGGTTCGACCGAGTTACAGATCAAAAATACTCAGCTGTGCCTTGTCAGGCATATCATTCAATGTCCCAAGGTCCGTTAAATAATCGATAATTTTTTGAGAGACGCCTGCTTTTTTGTTCAGTTCCTCTTTAGAGAGAAACGGGCCTTCCTCACGTGCCGCAACAATTCTCCGCGCCACGTTTTCACCGAGGCCGGGCACAGCAATGAACGGCGGAATAAGCGTATCGTCTTCAATGATGAAGTCAAATGCATGACTTTTCTCAAGGGAGACCGGCTGCATTTTAAAGCCCCGCTGCGCCATTTCGTTGGCTAGTTCCAGGACAGTCAATACGTCTTTTTCCTTCTTCACCAGATCATGATAACGGCTGTAATAATCCTTGACCGTTGCTTTGATCGTATGTTTATCTTTTGTCATCGTCATCAGATCAAAGTCAGAAGCTCTTACTGTGAAGTAACTTGCATAATAATACAATGGATGATGCACTTTGAAGTAGGCAATGCGGACAGCCATCAGAACATAGGCTGCAGCATGGGCCTTAGGAAACATATATTTAATCTTCTTACATGAGTCGAGATACCATTCTGGAACGTTGTTCTCCCGCATTGCTTCTTCAAATTCTTCAGACAGTCCTTTACCTTTACGAACAGACTCCATAATCTTAAAGGCGAGTGATGGCTCTAATCCTGCATACATCAAATATACCATGATGTCATCACGACATCCGATAACCCCTGACAAGTCACATGTTCCTGTACGGATCAATTCCTGTGCGTTACCAAGCCAGACGTCTGTACCATGAGATAATCCGGAAATCTGGACAAGTTCAGAGAAGGTGCTCGGTTTCGTATCTTCAAGCATCTGCCTTACAAAGCCCGTTCCGAATTCCGGTACACCGAACGTCCCTGTCTTACATAGAATATCTTCTTCAGTCACACCAAGACTTGCAGGGCTGGAGAAAATTTTCATCGTTTCCTTGTCATCGACTGGAATTGTCTTAGGATCGATGCCAGACAAATCCTGCAGCATGCGGATCATCGTCGGATCATCGTGNNAATCAAAGTGTGTCGTCTTCCAGGCTGAGTTTTGATCATCTGCTGGAAACTGAATCGGTGTGAAATCATATATATCCATATGTTCAGGCACAACGATGATGCCCCCTGGATGCTGTCCTGTTGTCCGCTTGACACCTGTACATGCTTTGACCAGTCTGTCGATTTCTGCACCGCGCTTATGCATGCTGTTATCGTTCAAATAGCCTTTGACGTAACCGAATGCGGTTTTTTCTGCAACTGTACCGATAGTCCCTGCACGGAACACTTTATCTTCACCGAACAGCTCTTTCGTGTAATTATGGGCAATCGGCTGATATTCACCACTGAAATTCAAATCGATATCAGGAACTTTGTCTCCTTTAAACCCTAGAAACGTCTCAAACGGGATATCCTGTCCTTCTTTGATGAACGGAACATTACATGTCTCACACTTTTTGTCAGGTAAGTCAAAGCCGCTTGAGACAGAGCCATCATCAAAGAAATGACTGGCATTGCA
>DJUI01000049.1:6939-10144 GCA_002438305.1 Staphylococcaceae bacterium UBA6286
CAACAAAACTCGAACCGACAGAACCCCGCGATCCGACGAGATAGCCGTCATCCAACGATTTCTTCACTAATTTCTGTGAAATCAAATAGATCACTGCTAAACCGTTACCTATAATACTTGCCAGCTCTTTTTCAAGTCGTGCCGTGACAATATCCGGAAGTTCCTCACCGTATAGTTTCCGGGCATTCGCATAGGACATTTCACGTATTTCTTCATTGGCCCCTTCAATGGACGGCGTATAGAGTTCATCACGAATCGGTACGACCCGCTCAATTGAATCAGCGAGGGCATTCGTATTTTTAATAACTATCTCATGCGCTTTGTCTTCACCAAGGAACATGAAGTCATCCATCATCTCATCAGTTGTTCTGAAATGAGCATCAGGGAAACCACTTTTATTAAGCGGGTTGCCCGGCTGAGAGGCGATCAGAATTTCGCGTGCAATTTTGTCATATTCATATAAGTAATGGACGTTACCTGTCGCTATAACAGGCTTATTCAGTTTCTCACCGACCGCAATGATTCGCTGGTATATTTCTTCCAGTGTCTTATTATCGCGGATTAAATCACGCGTCAACAGATGCTGATACAATGCTTTCGGCTGCACTTCAATAAAATCATAGAAATCTGCAATCTTTTCAACTTCAGATTGATCTTTGTTCATGACAGCCGTGAAGACTTCACCGTTATCACACGCGCTGCCGACCAGTAGTCCTTCCCGGTTGGCATTGAGCAAGGAACGCGGAATACGCGGTGTCCGGTAGAAGTAGCTCACTAATGATTCACTGACAATTTTGAATAGGTTTTTAAGTCCTGTCTGGTTCTGTACAATCAGTGTGACGTGAACAGGACGTGCGCGTTTGTAGGCATCTTTATTAGATAACTTCTGGTCAATGTCATGATGATGGGTGACACCTAAATCTTCCATCTGTTTCATCATCTTGATGAAAATATGGGCAGTCGTCTCTGCATCATAGATAGCCCGGTGATGCTGTGTCAGTTCCACACCGTATTTCTTGGCAAGGAAATTCAAACCGTGCTTGCCAAGATCTGTATTAATCGTTCGGGACAATTCAAGTGTATCAATGACGCCGTTCGTACTTGCACCTAGCTTCAAACGTTCGTATCCTGTATCGATGAATCCCATATCAAAGCTCGCATTGTGCGCTATATATATCGCATCTCCGACCCACTCCTTAAATTCCGGCAGCACCTCCTCAATCGGCGGTGCACCGACNNCGAGCATATCGTCTGTAATACCAGTCAGGCGTTTAATTGTCTCATTCAACCGTTCCCCCGGATTGCTGAACCGTTCAAACTTATCGATGATTTCACCGTTCTTGACCTTGACTGCAGCGAGTTCAATGATTTTGTCATACTGTGAACTTAAACCAGTCGTCTCAACGTCAAAGACCACGTAAGTGCTCTCTTTAAGCAGGCGGTCTGTTGGATGATAAGTAATTGGTACACCGTCGTCGACCAGCATTCCCTCTAATCCATAGATCATCTTGATACCGTGCTTCTCTGCCGCTGCATGTGCATCAGGATATGCCTGCACGACGTTATGGTCTGTCACAGCAATGGCTTGATGACCCCACTGAGCTGCTTGTTCAACATATTTACCGATATGAGTAATACCGTCCATCTGACTCATACTGGAATGAAGATGAAACTCAACCCGCTTCTCCTCAGATTTGTCCTTTTTCGGTGATTTCTTGATTTCATGGATGTCATTCATCATCATCACTAAATCACGGATGAATGTATCTTCTTCAATGCGCCCCTGCGCTCGTACCCATTTACCTGGTTTCAATGCTTTGAAATGCTCCAGATCATTTTTACCTTTTCGTGTGAACATCTTCAAAGTTAAGGAATCTGTATAATCCGTGATCTTCAGCTGAACGATATGACGACCACTTTTAAGTTCTTTAATTTCAATATCAAAGATGACGCCTTCAATGGCCGCTTTAAACTCTTCTTCGATAATGGATGAAATCGGTCGGATCGTCTCCACATTGATTTCTTTACCAATGGAACAGGTGCCTACTTCATCACTGTCTTCTTCNNCGTTCACGAGCTTCAATGGCACTTGTTGTATCTTCCTCCTGAATATGGGCTTCAAGTGATTCCCATTCTTTAAGCTGATTTTCTTCTGATACTTCAAAGATGATTTGATCAAGCTCAAAACCCGCCTGTTTGAATGCTTTCAGTAAAGAACCATTACATCCTTTTTCAAGATGTTTTTTTTCAACTTCATTATTTACTTGAAATTTCAGCACATTGCCTGAAAATGAATAGGTCTTATGTTTCAGCTGCATCTTTAAACTAGGGCTGACGGATGTCTGCTCTATACAATGATGGAGATAACCCGGCAGTTTGTCTGTCATGTCCGATTGGTCAAGTACTTTAATAGACACGCTGACATCAGCGATATGGCTGAATGCTGTTGTCAATTCATTGCAGAACTGAAAGTAAAGATCACTCGGCAGGATGACGGGACTTGTGATGTATAGATGCCACTGTCTATCTTTCCTTGATATATCCAGTCGCTCAAGTGAACATGCTGAAATGATATCTTCAGGAAAAACATTTGTCATTTTCAGCTGTGTCAAAAGGATTTTAAATTTTTCATATTTATCTGCCACGCAAGAACCACCTTCTCAAAATAAAAAGTAACACGCGTCAGTGCGTATTACTTTTTGCTTCATTCATTATATCAAATTTTTATTCCAGCGTACCATATAACGAATCAATTTTAGCCTGCAGTTCGTCGACCGCTACATCAAATGATTCACCTGTTTTTCTCAGCTTTACTTCAACCATGCCGTCTGAAGCATTTTTGCCGACTACAATTCGAAGAGGGACGCCGATTAAATCTGCATCATTAAATTTAACACCTGCGCGTTCGTTTCTATCATCGTACAGGACGTCGTAGTGTTGTCTGAACTTGTCATACAACTGGTCTGCAAGGTTGCGCTGCACTTCCTGCTTAGGATTCACCGAAATGATATGAACGTCATAAGGTGCGATCGCTTTCGGCCAGATGATACCGTTGTCGTCATGATGCTGTTCAATGACAGCTGATAACGTCCGTGACACACCGATACCGTAACAGCCCATGATCATAGGACGAGCTTTGCCCTGCTCGTCAAGGAATGTCGCTTTCATCGCTTCAGAATATTTTGTTCCCAGCTTGAAGACTTGA
>DJUI01000049.1:10168-10574 GCA_002438305.1 Staphylococcaceae bacterium UBA6286
CGGAAGTCTCCGAATGCCTCAACGTTAAAGTCACGGCCTAGGTTCGCATTGATATAGTGATAGTCTGTCTCATTAGCACCGACCGCAAGATTATTGATATCCTGTACAGCGTTATCTGCATAGATTNCTATNNNNTCAACACCCACTGGTCCGAGTGATCCTGGCTTAGCACCCATTATGCCTTCAATTTCCGCCTCTGTCGCCAGCTCGACTAATTCCGTACCAAAATATGATTTTACTTTGACGTCATTCAGCTCATGATGTCCTCGGATTAAAAACATCACGTAGCGGTCATCCACTTTGAGGATCATCGATTTCACAATCTCATCCAGTCGTTTACCAAGTGAATCTGCCAGCTGCTGCGCTGTTTTCAAACCCGGCGTATGAACTTTCTCCAGTGGTTGTA
>DJUI01000049.1:10668-11052 GCA_002438305.1 Staphylococcaceae bacterium UBA6286
ATAGGCGATTGTATCTTCACCGATCTCTGCAAGTGCCATGAACTCATGAGTGTGACTTCCACCGATGGCACCGCTGTCTGCGATCACAGGACGAAACGCCAGATTAACACGCGTGAAAATATTTGAATAGGCTCGGTACATATCTTGATAGGTTTCATCCAGCGATTCTTCAGATGCATGAAAACTATACGCATCCTTCATAATAAATTCACGGCCGCGAAGCAAGCCGAAGCGCGGTCTTTTTTCGTCACGGAATTTATTTTGAATCTGGAATAAAGTGACTGGCAGCTTCTTATAGGATTTAAGTTCATCACGAACGATTGACGTGATGATTTCTTCATGTGTTGGTCCAAGTGCAAACTCACGCCCGTGACGGTCAGTCAT
>DJUI01000049.1:11100-14534 GCA_002438305.1 Staphylococcaceae bacterium UBA6286
CTGCCGGCTGCAGTGCAGGCATCAACATTTCGATACCATCGACTGCCTCCATCTCTTCCCGGACAATCGCTTCAATCTTATTGAGTACCCGTTTTGAGATAGGGAGATAGCTGTAAATACCACTCGCTATCTGCTTGATCATTCCTGCCTTCAACAGCAGCTGATGACTTTTTGAATCCGCATCATTCGGGACTTCCCGCAACGTCGGAATAAACATTTTTGACTGCTTCATTTAATATCCTCCTGTTCAATTAAAAGAAATAACGCTGTATATCATTCCACGTCACCATAATCATCACAAAGAACAAAAAGACTGCGCCGATTGAGATGATGACAATTTCTGCTTTCTTGTTGACTGGACGTCTGAAGATCGCCTCATAGATGACAAACAAGATTCTTCCGCCGTCCAGTGCCGGAATAGGCAGCAAATTCATGATACCTAAGTTCACTGATAGTGTCGCTGTAAAACCGACAAGCGGCAGAAGACCTAATGACGCAATTTTCTCCGTGTTCTTATAAATACCGACCGGCCCGTTCAACATGTCAAATGAGAAGGTGCCGGTAAAGATACTTGCGAACAATGCACCGACTAAGTTGAAAATCAATAGACCGGTACTGAAGGTAGTCTTGACCCCGTAAATCAAAGGGTCAATCAAATTCTCATGTGTCGTCAATGCATTGACACCAATGACAGCTTTGTCTACTTCTTCTGAACCATCCTGAACTTTCTGAATAACCGGAGTGATAGTTTTTGTCATCGTCTTACCATCACGTTCAATGACAACATCATGAGCCTTGATATCTTCGTTATTGAAATAGGACGTCATATCTTCCCATTGATCGATGGATTCACCGTCGATGCTGACAATTCTATCCTTAGTGACAAGACCTGCCTTGTCTGCCGGGCTGTCTTCCAGCACCCCACCGATGATTGCTTTGTCTGTCGGTGTTCCTGACGCATAGAAATAGCCGATGAATAACAGTAACGCCAATATAAAGTTAAATAATGGACCGGCAAACAAGGTCAAAAATTTCGGCCACGGTTTTTTGTTTTTAAACTGACGGTCTACCGGTGCTATTTGAATCAAGTCGCCTTCACGAACAAAATACGCTTCTTCAGCAATCGGATAAGTCACTGTTTCGTTAGTATACTGGTCAACGCCAGAGACAAATAGACGATCTTCAAAGTCACTGTCTGTCACTTCAAGCTGTTCAATCTGTCTGAACTGATGCTGGTCATCTAATATGACATGTGTCACATCNNTTATTTTCGTTTTTTTTGATGCTGATGGTCATCCCTGCGGTTACAGGGTTCTGATCCATTCCACTGCCAGCCATCATGACATAGCCGCCGACCGGCAGCATACGAATCGTATACAGTGTTTCATCTTTCTTGTATGAAAATATTTTGGGACCCATCCCGATGGCAAACTCCGGGCACATTATCCCTGCTCGTTTTGCAAAATATAGGTGTCCGAATTCATGAACAGTGACAAGAAGACCAAAGACAATAATAAATGAAATAATTCCTAGCATATTACACCTCGTAATGACGCAACTTATAATGAGCGTCGATTTCTAGTATAGTCTCAAGGTCCGGATTTAATATCACATGATGGGCAGCCATTTCGCGTTCAATCAATCGCTCAATATCCAAGAAACTGATTTCTCCGTTCAGAAACTTTGCCACCGCCACTTCATTCACTGCATTCATGACGACTGGCATTGTTCCGCCTATCTGAATGGCATCATAAGCAAATTTCAACCATTTAACCCGTTCCAGATCCATCGGTTTGAAATTCAATTGACCAATCGCTGCCAGATTTAGACGCTCTGCCTTTCTTGGTATTCTGTCCGGATAACTGAACGCGTATTGAATAGGCATCCGCATATCCGGTGTACCTAGTTGCGCGATAACACTTGTATCGTTAAATTCTACCATAGAATGAATGATACTTTCCTTATGAAGCACTGTCTCAATATGTTCGACCGGAATATCAAACAGCCACTTGGCTTCAATCACTTCCAGTCCTTTGTTCATCATCGTCGCAGAATCAATCGTAATTTTCTGACCCATCGACCAGTTCGGATGATTCAATGCATCTTCCAGAGTAACATGTTCAAGGTCTGTTCGCGACAAATCTCTAAATGATCCCCCGCTTGCTGTGATGATCAATCTGTTGACTGACTTGGCATCTTCCCCGTTCAAGCACTGGTATATAGCCGAATGCTCTGAATCAACGGGAAGAATGTGAACACCATGCTCTTTTGCGGCCTTCATAACTAGTTCACCTGCGACAACAAGTGTTTCTTTATTAGCAAGTGCAATATCAATTCCTTGTTCAATTGCATGCAGCGTCGGTTTTAATCCGACACTTCCCAATATGGAATTCAGCAGCATATCATTCTTATAGTATCCCGCAACTTTTAATAGACCTTCATCACCAGATACTACTTCAATGTCATAACCTTCAAGCGCGGCTGCATCCAGTTCATTCTGCACACAGACGATATCCGGCTGAAATTCTTCAATGACAGCCTTGGCTATATCTATACTTCTACCGACTGAAAAGCTCACGAGACGGTAGACATCAGCGTGTTCTCTAATGACATCCAGCCCCTGCATCCCTACAGAACCACTGGCCCCTAATATTCCTATATTCTTCATATCTTCACCTAACCTTAAAAGTTAATAAGTAAAATATTCATCAATGGCAGCACAAAGATGAAGCTATCAAAACGATCCAATATTCCGCCGTGGCCTGGCAGCAATGTACCGGAATCCTTGACGTCAAAATGACGTTTCAAAGCTGACTCAACAAGGTCACCTAATTGACCAAACAAACTGAGCAGCCATGTCACCAGCAATAACGGAAACAAACTAAGCGGCATATCATAATATATGCTGAAGACGACAGCTACAATCGTACTGCACAATATACCACCGACAAAGCCTTCAACTGTTTTGTTCGGACTGATTTCCGGCCATAGTTTACGCTTGCCGAATAAACGACCGAAAATATAAGCGCCTGTATCGGTCAACCAGACAATCAATNNGAGAAGTACATGAATCCTATTCCGACATAAGCGACTGCAAGCATACAGAATGCCGCATCTACAAATGTAAATTTATTTTTAGAAAATACAGTATGACTTAACAGAATTAAACTCATGATAATGAGAAAAGGGACTTGATACTGCATCTGGACGAGATCGCTCCGTTGTGGTGACAAGATCAGACACAATGCAATTAAGCTGATGATGCCCGGTAATGAATAGAGCTTGATCTTCTTCATATTCAATACTTCTTTTAGTGCAACAATGGCGAGCAAAAATGCAAGAATCAGCACCGGCCAGCCGCCGTATATAACAATCGGCAGAAAAATAGCCATAGCAATAATGGCTGTCATTGTTCTTGTTTTCATAGCTGTACT
>DJUI01000060.1:0-821 GCA_002438305.1 Staphylococcaceae bacterium UBA6286
ATATTGGATTGATTTTACGAAGTGCTGCTTTGTACCCGCCCTCATCAAGAGAGCCGACAATAATTCCTAAAAGCGGCAGCCCTACGCCTGTAAAAATAAATCCTAAAATAGCCGGCCAGAAAAATTCACCACTTGCAAAACCAAGTTTAGGTGGAAAAATCAAATTACCAGCTCCGAAGAAGATGGCAAATAGCATAAAACCGATAACCCAAGTATTTTTTTTCATAAAACTCCTCCTAAACAATAAAATGATAACAGAAAAATCATAACACTGTGCCGCGTTGAAGTCCAACACTTTCTGAATATTTAAAAAATATAATTAAATATTAAACGACTAATGGATAGATTGCAACAGCAGTTTTTTTAGGAGTGGTGAAATGACAAACGGTAAATTTTCTACACCTTCCACAAATACACAGTAATCATTATAGATATTTTTAATAGTTGATTCTACATGGGCTTCAATAGGCGACTGACTTAAAAATACGTTGATCACATATATTCCACGTCGTCTCAAATTCATCACTGCTTCATGAGTATCAATGATTCCATTTGATTCATAGCCGAATGCCGATGGTTCCCCGTCGGAGAAAACAATGATGAATTTCTGCAGTTCGCTGCGTCTACTGATCATCTCCCCTGCCACTCTAATGGCAAGTCCGTCTCTATTATCATCTTGTGCTTTAATGGTTGCAATACCATGACCCGCGTGAACGTTCAGCGATTCCTGATAGTTGACAAGATAATCAAAAATATTGCGCTGAGACTGCTCGTCCGAGCTAAATGTATCTTCATTGAATGCCATGATTTCGTGTCGGATT
>DJUI01000060.1:826-4687 GCA_002438305.1 Staphylococcaceae bacterium UBA6286
GCATCCAGTTCTTTTGACTGCATATCGTTTTTATAAAATAATCGTTTTTGATCGTCCAAAAACCAATTGACAAGTTTTTTATCAAGCCGCCCTTTTGTCAGATGCGTTCTTGAATTTTCATTGCGATGTGCAATCGTCTTCTGAATAATCGAAGTGAGTTTTCTTACTTCAGGCAGAACTTCTTTCTGAAGTAAGGAATAATTTTGTACTGTTTCTCCAGTAATGACGGGTGTTTTCCATTCAATCATGACGCTGCTGTTTTCTTCACCAAGCTGCTCAGAAATATCAATGCCATCACCGTCTTTTTTTGATTCACTTGTACCTCGACCTGCCATGATCTCAGTAGGTTCATCGGAGGAATGTCCTTCTCTGCCTTCCGCTGTTTTCGCACCGCTGTTCTGTCCTTCAGAAACTTCTGTTTGAAGATAGCTGTCAGACTGTCCTTCAGCTGAACGGCTCTTAGCCATCACTTCTTCAGTATCAATATCACCCTCTGTTGAATCGTTTCCGGCAAGTTCAACTCCTTTGATTTCTTTGAATCTTTTAATATCTTCGAGCAATTTAACAGGCAGATAATAATAATCATTTAACATATCACGGGTCAGCAGTTCATCGATGATATACATCATCGCAACAGCAAGATCAGCGCTGTCTTCAGTAGAATTCAATGTAAATAAACGGCTCAGCAGCTCACGCAGTCGTCCATTGATTGTTTCATCATAGGTGGTTTCAAGGCCCAAAATATTATCGGTCAATATTGCCTCCTCAATTTGAAGAAACAGTAGGTCGGTCGGCATCTTTTTCGTACGATAGACTGTCAGCTGACTGGCATTATCCTGACGTTTTAATAATCGTCTTGTAGTAAAATATTTTTTTGCAGCAGGGCGTTTTTTAATGATGAACTGTGTTAAGCGCTGTTCTTCCAACATGACAAAGAGCTGCATGAAAAACTTTCTGTAGAGAAAATCTTCTTCAAGCATCGTAAGAATAACGTCCTGATCTTGAGCACTATAGCCCATCCCATATAGCAGACAGTCGCTTTTCAAAGCATATATTTCATCATGCGCCTCACGATGCCGCCATTTAAAACTAACATTGAGCTGTTTCTCAAGCGGATTGTAGTAGCCGAATTTTTGATAGCCGACTTTCACTTCATTATCTTCCATGACAAGCTGTGCTAGATCAGTGAGCATCATCAACTGTGACGGATCAATCTTTTCATCATTGAACAGTATAAATTTATCTGCCATTAAAATGTCAGTTCCATCGCATTGATAATTGCCTGCTGTTCTCTTTCATCTTCCAGTTTGTCAATGACAGCTCTTTTGATTGCCCGTTCAACCGGCATAATAGTTGTCAGATCACATAAATCAAGAAGTGCCCTAATAGAGCTTGCTTCTTCGCTGATCTGTCCCTGCTCAGCCATCATCACTAAATCTTTGTTGAACTGAATCAGTTGACCGATTAATCTCTCATCTGTCAATTGAGTCTGTTCCATGATAACCTGCTTTAATATTTCTCCTGAAATATAATGCATATCAATGACGACAAAACGATTTTTCAATGCTTCATTCATCGGTAATGTACCAATGTAACCGACATTGATTGCAGCAATGACGGCAAAATCATCATGAGCAGTCACTACTTCTCCAGTAAATGGATTGGTGATCGTACGTCTGAAGTCCAGCACACCATTTAAAATCGGCAGTGTCTCAGGCTTCGCCATATTGATTTCATCGATGTAGAGCAACCGTCCTTCTTTCATCGCCTGAATCACGGGTCCTTCGACAAACGTAATTTGAGTTTCACCGTTCACTACTTCAATCGTCTTGAAACCGAGCAGACTTTCCGCATCAAGATCAACAGAACAATTAATACTATTCATCTCTTGTTTTAACTGCAGCTTCAATGTTTCAGCAAGTTTAGTCTTGCCTGATCCCGTCGGCCCTTTCAGCAATATATTTTTTTTGAGCTTAATCATGTTTATGGCATCGTTTAATATCGTAGTATCTTCATTTTGATATAAATTCATCACGAACCGTCTCCTTCAATAATAAAAAGGGCTTTCGCCCTTTAGATTTCTTCAAAATATTCCTTGTAGTAACCCCCGACTTTACCGCTGTTATCTCTTATATGATAGTACTCTTCCGTTTCATTGACAACATCATATGTCTCGCCTATCGTCAGCATATCACTTACTTTGTATTTTTTTGCTTGAGTCTGTACGACTTTCACTTGTTTAATCGGCTCTTTAGTCAGCCATTCTTCATGTAACATAACAATCCTCCGTAAATTCAATTACTATAACAAATAATACACTACTTTTGACTATGAAATAAAGAGATTTAATGAAAATTTATGATGATCAGCAAAACAACGTCCTGACTAAATAATATGTCAGGACGTTGTTGTAAATCAGCTTTCAAGTAATAGATCTTCTGGATTTTCAATCAATTCTTTAACTGTTTTAAGGAAGCCGACTGCTTCTTTACCATCAATAATTCTATGGTCATAGCTTAATGCGATGTACATCATCGGACGATTTTCCATACGCTCTTTATCAATAGCAATAGGACGCGTTACAATTGAGTGCATTCCTAGAATCGCTGCCTGCGTTCCATTGATAATCGGTGTCGACATCAATGAACCGAACACGCCGCCATTAGTAATGGTGAAAGAACCATTCATCATATCGTCCAGCCCAAGTTTTTTGTCGCGTGCTTTCACTGCAAGGTCGTAAATACTGCCTTCAATTTCAGCAAAGTTCTTTTTATCACAATCACGTACAACTGGAACAACAAGTCCTTCTTCTGTTGATACTGCAACACCGATATCATAGAACTGTTTTAATACTAAATCATCACCGTCGATTTCAGCGTTAACCGCAGGATATTTTTTCAGTGCAGCTACAACTGCTTTCGTGAAGAATGACATAAAACCGAGACGTGTTCCATTATGATCTTCCTGGAACTTATCTTTTTTACGTTTACGGAGTTCCATCACATTCGTCATATCCACTTCGTTGAATGTCGTCAGCATTGCTGTATTTTGAGATACTTCCAGTAATTTATTAGCAATTGTTTTACGGCGGCGTGACATCTTCTCACGGATGACCGGTTTATTAGGATTTTCTTTCGGTGCCGCTTTCTCAGCAGGTGCAGCTGCTTTTGGTACTTCCTGCTTCGTGCTGTTTTCAACATCATGGCTGCGGATTAAGCCACGTGGGTCTTTCGCATTGATTTCACTTAAATCAATGCCTTTTTCACGCGCTAGTTTACGTGCAGAAGGTGTTGCCACAATACGTTCTACTTTGTTTGTATCTTCAACTGCTTGTTCGACAGTCGGTGTTTTTTCAGCATTTCCATTATTATCAGATGCTGGTGCTTCTGATTTCTGTTCCGCAGGTTGTGCATTACTTCCGTTTTCATCAACGATTGCAATGACTGACCCTACTTCGACTGTGTCGCCCTCTGCAGCCTTCAATTCAGTGACAATTCCTGCTTCTTCAGAAATCACTTCAACGTTGACTTTGTCGGTTTCAAGTTCAACGATATTTTCACCCTTCTCAACGCGGTCGCCCACTTGCTTAAACCATGTTGAGATCGTACCTTCCGTAATTGATTCTGCTAATTCTGGAACTCTGATTTCTGCCACTTTAATTTCCCCCTTAAATAGTTAACGCGTTCTGAATAATTTGAGACTGCACAAGCTTATGAATTTCATTGTCGCCTTCTGATGGGCTTGAACGCTCGATTCTACCGTAGTAGTTGACAGCGATATTGCCTGCTAATGCTTCCAGCTGAGGATAAATGTAATTCCATGAGCCCTGGTTTTTAGGTTCTTCCTGAACGAAACCGATCT
>DJUI01000060.1:4696-8746 GCA_002438305.1 Staphylococcaceae bacterium UBA6286
TAGCAGAATCTCCTCGTTCGGTGATTTCTGCAGTTCAGTGTACAGATCAATCGCCACTTTACCGCTCGCAATCAGTAATTTCTTCACTTTTGTCTTTTTGAAGTTGTCCACAATAATCGGTCTGAATGAACCTGTTGTGAATGCGTCTACTTTGTCAGATACAAAGTTGTTGCGCAGCAGGCTCTTCGGCGTCATGACTACTAATGGTCTCATCTTGTCAGTGTTCAAGAAATGTGCCTGTTTGCGAAGTAAGTGGAAGTAATTAGCTGTACTTGTTAAATTTGCTACAGTCCAGTTATTTTCAGCGCNNGCTGTAAATATCTTTCTAGACGAGCTGATGAATGTTCCGGCCCTTGACCTTCGTAGGCATGTGGCAGCAGCAATGTCAGACCTGTCGTTTCGCCCCATTTCGCGTTCGCGCTGGAAATAAAGTTATCAAACATCATCTGTGACATGTTTGAGAAGTCGCCGTACTGGGCCTCCCAGACCGTCATCGCTTCTTTGTTCTCCACATTATAGCCGTATTCAAAGCCGACAACCGCCGCCTCTGACAACGGTGAGTTATGAATATCAAACGATGCCTGACTGTCAGTGATGTGCTGAAGTGGTGTATATTTAGCGCCTGTGTTCTCATCACTCAATACAGCATGACGCTGTGCGAATGTTCCCCGTTCAGAATCCTGGCCCGTCAGACGGACTGGATGGCCGTCTTCAATGATTGTGCCGAATGCAAGCAGTTCTGCATGCCCCCAGTCAATCAATCCATCTTTAGTGAACGGCTCATGACGTCTGTCTAGTATTTTTGAAAGCTTGCCGAACAGTGTAAAGCCTTCCGGATAAGTCAGCATCTCTTCGTTCAGTTTTGTCAGTCTGTCTTTAGCGACACCTGTTTCAACGGTCTGTTGACCTGTGCTGACAGCTTCCGGCATCGCCATCTCAGCATCAAGCACTTTTTCGTTCTTATCGATGGCATTATGCGCAGAGCGAATCGCTTCTTCTGTCTGACGGAAGATCTCATTCATTTCTTCTTCAGTGATCGTTCCTTCAGCAACAAGTTTCTTGCCGTATTTAATCTCAATGCTCGGGTGGCCTTTCACTTCTTTGTAGAGCATCGGATTAGTCACTGACGGCTCATCCATCTCGTTATGGCCGTAGCGTCTGTAGCCGACTAAGTCAATCACAAAGTCTTTGTTGAACTGCTGACGGAACTGCATCGCTAGAATCACCGAGTCAATACATGCCTCTACATCATCTGCATTGACATGAACGATCGGTATGTCATAGCCTTTCGCTACATCAGTCGCATAGACTGTAGAACGTGAATCATAGCTTTCAGTAGTGAAACCGACGCGGTTGTTCGTGATGATATGGAGTGAACCGCCTGTAGAATATCCTTGAAGATTGCTCAAGTTCATGCTTTCAAAATTGATACCTTGACCCGGGAATGCAGCATCACCGTGAATTAAAATCGCAAGTGCTTTATTGAAATCGACTTCCGGCTTCGTGACACCTGTAGTCTCTTCCTGATTAGCACGCGTCTTACCTAACACGACAGGAGCAACAATCTCTAGATGACTCGGATTATTGGCAAGTGTGATCATTTGTTCAGTGCCGTAACGTGTGGTCTTTTTAACGCCGCCTAAATGATACTTAACGTCCCCGGTCCAGCCTTTAGTGACTTGAAGACTACCGTCTTCCGGCAGGAATTTCATCGGGTCTGTATGCATGAATTCAGACAGCATCATTTCATATGGTTTTTCAAGAATGTGTGTCAATACATTGAGGCGACCGCGGTGAGCCATACCAATCTGGATATTCTTGATGTTATTATCGCTCGAAATAGCCAGCACTTTTTGAAGCATCGGCACTAAAGCATCGACCCCTTCAATTGAAAAGCGTTTTGCTCCGACGAAGTTTTTATGAATATATTTTTCAAACCCTTCAAGGTGAGCAAGACTTTTGAGCAATGTGATTTTTTCTTCTTTGGTGTATGGATTTTTATTGTTTGACTCGATCGTTTTTTTCAGCCAGTCACGTTCTTCGGTGTTGTTGATATGGCTTACTTCATAAGCGATTGTTCCTTGATAAATTTCAGACAGCTGTGTCACTGCCTCATAGGCATGAGCAGCCTGCCCGTCAAAATGAGCGGACACTAAACTTGCCGGCAACTTTTCAAGGTCCTGTTGTGTCAAGTTAAAATCTTCTATAGTTAATTTCGGCAGATTTTCACGTTTAGGTTTATAGAGTGGATAAATATCAGCCGTAAGATGCCCGTACTGCCTAATATTATCAACCAGTCTCATCACCGATTTTACTTTTTCTGAATCGATGCCACTGACCACTTGACCAGTTGATATCGTTGAAAATAATTCTTGTAGTTCCCCTGTCACAGATGCTGGATCTTGAGCATATTGATCGAACATCTCTAGTAGATAACCTAAATTCGCACCGAACCTAGCAGGCGCTTCTTCGAGGTTTTTCCCTTTCATTTTAGTTCCACCCTCCACAATTGATATAAAACGTTTACATACCCTATTTTAGCACTCTAAATATTGATTTTAAAGGCTGTTCTGTTTTTTTATGAAAATATGTCTACTGTTCAGGTAATTGGATAATAACTTTTGTATATCGATTGAGCTCGCTGTCGATTTTGACGTTTCCTCCGTAGCTTTCAATAATTTTTTTCGCGATGGACAGTCCAAGACCGTTTCCACCCATTTCTCTGGAACGAGATTTATCAACCCGATAAAATCTATCAAATATATAGGGAATGTCTTCTTCAGGAATGCCTGTGCCGTGATCGATGATTTCCAGCTGGACCATCTTATTTTTCAATGAAGTACGGACAATGATATGCTGGTCTTCTTTATCGTACTTCATCGCATTATCAAGGAAAATCAGCATCATCTGTTCAAACTGATGTCGATTGATTTTCAGCTTAATAGATTTATGGGTGGAATGGAATTCAAAGCGGTAGTCCGGATTCAACTGTGCGAGAGACTTCAATCTGGACTGTATGTCGTCATTGATAAGAATCGTATCCAGTTCTCTATTATACTGTCCTTGGTTATCTTTAGTGAGCAGCAGCAGCTCCTCCACAAGTTTTGTAATCCGGTTCATTTCATCGAGTGAGATCTCAAGTGATTCGTCCATAATCTCGGGTTTATTTTTACCCCACCGATTAATGAGATTCAGATGACCTTGAATAATCTGCAGCGGAGTCCGTAACTCATGCGAAGCATCTTCGACAAACTGTTTCTGCTGATTGAATGATGTTTCAAGCTGCGCCATCATATTGTTGAATGTTTCAATCATATCATCTGTCTCATAATAGCTTTTAGGCAGTGTCAGTTTGTTCTGAAAACCATCCCGCTGGATCTGCTTCATCTGTTCCGAAAGC
This sequence comes from Staphylococcaceae bacterium UBA6286, assembly GCA_002438305.1. Lineage (GTDB taxonomy): Bacteria > Bacillota > Bacilli > Staphylococcales > Staphylococcaceae > Macrococcus. The sequence goes on from DJUI01000060.1 coordinate 8,097, forward strand.
TTCCGAATCGGCTTCGTGATTTGATTGGAGCAGAAGTAGCTGATAATGGCTGTAATGAATAATGCAGTCNNTAGTGACAAATCCAGAAGACTGCGCGGTATTGATCGGTGACCTGACGATGATAAAATCCTCATCCTGATGATGTTCCTCTGAGAACTCAACACGTGTTACCGGCTTAAATGCGGGAGTCAAGGTGATGGATTGATCACTAGACACACTGGTATAAGGTTGTCCTGCCGTATCATAGAAGATCACTTTCTGATGATCAGTGATAGCCGCTCTAATATCAACCGTCGATACTTCTCCTGGATTCCCAGTCACCAGAAGTTTGCCGACATCGACCGTACTTCGTCGTGCACTGTCAAATTCCTGTTCTTTCAAATAAATGCTGATGAAATAAATAATAAAGAAACTGAACAGCATGAAGATAATAAATGTGATGCTTGTTGTAATCATCGTCCACTTCGTCTTCAGTGATGTAGATTTATTCATCGAATGACATAGCCTACCCCTCTAACGGTTTCAATGATGGACTGCATATGATAAGGTTTTAGTTTGTTTCTCAAGTAACGGATATAGACATCCACGACGTTCGTTTCAACTTCACTGTCATATCCCCATACATGTGATAATATCTGCTCGCGTGTCAG
>DJUI01000032.1:0-6668 GCA_002438305.1 Staphylococcaceae bacterium UBA6286
AGACAATAAATTTTACTTGAGATCAACCGCTCTAAAACTCATGATGTTTGCTGCACATACTACGGCAGCTCATGCTTCTGAAAATGAATCAACTGACCTACAAACTGATGACTCTTCTTATCAACCACCTACTACTCTTGATCAAGTAGAACCAAACTTATCAGAAACACGTTCCGCTCATCCTTATAACGTTGTAAAATCAGTCAATGCAGCAGATCTGAGCAATATTCAGACAGCTCCTGAGAAACTTGACACTGTTTCTATAGAACCAATAGAAACACTGCCAAATCAACATGAAGCGACAGTTACTGCTCAAACAACTAATGATACACAATCAGAAGAAATTTCTTCAAAAGAAACTCTCTCATCTAATGAACCATCTGCAGACATAGTCACGAATGACAAACAGCCTGTAGCGGTCACTACTGATAACTCCTTAAACAGTAATATCAACACTACGAAAGAGCCAATCAAAACCGCCGTCCCGGAAAATAATACCAGCAGCACTACTAACAGTTCAGCTGAAACTCCCAAACCAGTAACAGAAGCAGCAGTCACTGATGACCAGCTTCAGAAGTCAGCTGAAACTGTGAAGCCACTCTCTTCAACTGAAACAACTACTGCAGCGTCGAAAGCAGTGGTCAAACCTAAACTTACTTTACGTTCAACTAAGGCAACAACACTAACTTCAACAGTGAAGAAAACATCATCAGATATGTCAGTCAATGACTATATTAAATATAAGAACTATGAAGTACCAAAATATGAAGAAGATTTCTCTACTGATATCCCCAAAATTGCTTATCGTGCAGGTGTTGGTGCTCCTGAAGGTATTATCGCACATGAAACTGCTAATAACACATCGACCATTGACGGTGAAATTGCTTATATGAAACGTAATTATCAAAATGCCTTCGTTCACGCATTTGTCGATGATAACAGAATTGTCGAAACTGCACCGACCGATTATCTCGCATGGGGAGCAGGTCCATATGCCAATAGTCGATTCATACAAGTCGAACTTGTCAGAGTTCAAGGAAAAGACCGCTTCAGCAAAGCGATTAATAACTATGCTGATTATATTGCTACTAACTTGTTATATTACAAACTGCCTGTTGACAGCGCAGAATATGACGGGACGGGTACATTATGGTCTCATAAAGCGATATCCAATTATATCGGTGGAACCGACCACACAGATCCCTATGGATGGTTCGCGGAGAACAACTATACATTTGATGAACTTGTTTACCTCGTGGCAGAAAAGTACAACTATAAAACAAGTGGTATTCCAGCAACAACGCCTGCTCCACCGACAACGCCGGCACCTGCTCCGGTAAAGACAGGTCAAATCACTACAACCGCTGTCTCAAAGATGGTCCGTATTAAATCTAAATCATCACCAGTCTACAGCAGTGTATCAGATGTAAATAGTCAGGAAGCTAATTCAAAATATGGTGTTTCATATTATGTGAACAAAAAAGCAGTGCTCAATGGTGTAACTTATTATTCACTACAAGATAACGAAAAAGTATCACGTGGATGGGTTGAAGCCAAATATTTAACACAGGCAACAAGAAGCGCTGAGAAAAAGATTACGACAAAATATACTATTAATTCTAAAGTGAGCGGAATTTATTCAGTACCATGGGGAACAAGTGCACAAAAAATTAATGATCTCAAGTCTTCCATTAACAAATCATTCTCCCCTAGCAAGAAAGTAACTATTAATAACATACCGTACTATTTTGGCACTATTAATAAAATGACTGGTTGGATCAGCGGCTCTCACCTCACGCTGAATGTCGGACCGACACAGCTGAAAACAGTTGATATGATCGGTAGAACATCATCCAAAGGTGCCACTTATTATACTGATAGTAAAATCTCTAAGAAAGCTGTTAAAAAGTTAGTGAATATGCAGTATTATATTGATAAACAAGGAATGAAAGGTTCAACGAAATATTTCAGAATTGTTGATAGTGCTAATAAGATGGTTGGCTGGGTCAGTGACAGCGGCATTAAACAAACTTCTCATAAAGTCGTAAATTATCAAAAGGCACCTTACGTGATCAATAACACAAAAACGTATGTCTATCATATCCCTGGTGGAAGTGCATCGCAGCGCGTTGCTCCCTTAACTCACCTCACAAGTAAAGTGTTCAACGTCGTTAAAGCTGAACAAGTAGGTTCAGCGCTATGGTACAAAGGTACAATTGCCAATACGCGTACAATCGGGTGGATTGCAGGAAAGTATTTAACAAAACAGACGATTAAAACTAAAAAAGCGCCTGATTCTTTAAGTTCAGCTGTCAAAAAACAAATGAAGCTTAAAAATTCAAAGCCTCAAGTCAGTTATATCAAGAGCAATGGAACTCATGCGTGGCGAAATGCTACTACTGCGGAAGTGAAGCAGGCAATGAATACCAACAATACGATGAACGATTCTGTTCAGAAGTATCAGTTCCTTGATCTTCATTCCTCTCAGGGAATATCTGGTTCACAGCTTAATAAGCTGCTAGTCGGTAAAGGAGTTCTTGAAGGACATGGAGATGCATTTGCTAAAGCAGCGAAGACATTGAATATCAATGAAATTTATTTAATCAGTCATGCACTGCTTGAAACAGGTAACGGTACAAGTGCCCTGAGTACAGGGTTAGGATATAATCGTAAAACAGGTAAAGTTACTACAAAATCTTCAGTGAAGTATTATAATATGTTTGGTACAAAAGCGACTGATAAAAACGTAGAAAATGGCGGCATTAAGTATGCCTATGAGCAAGGATGGAATACGCCGGCTAAAGCCATTGTCGGCGGTGCAAAATATGTTGCTGACAGCTATTTTAAAAATCAGCAGGTCACCTTGCATCAAATGCGCTGGAATCCTGTTAATACAGGAAGTCATCAATATGCAACTGATATTAACTGGGCTTCAAAAAATGCTTCTCGTATAGCCCAATTCTATCAGCAGCTTGGACTTGAAGGTCTGAAATACTTTATTCACCGTTATGACCAGTAATAAAAAACACTGTGAACATTAATTTTGTTCACAGTGTTTTTTATTGAAATTAATTAAAATCTAAATGGATCTCGTATTACGAATGAATCATAAATTTTTTCAAGTAAAATCATTAGTTCTTGAGCTTCATCATTACTTAATTCTTTCATAAAATTATGAACGACCTTTGCTTTAATATCTTCAGCTTTTTCCAGCACTTCTTTACCCGGCCCTGTAACTTTTAGGACTGTAGAGCGTAAGTCGTATATACTTTGTTCCTTATAAACATAACCATTATCCACTAACTTTTTGATGGCACGTGAGACAGCAGTCTGTTCCTTATTCAATCGATAGATGAGTTTTTTCTGAGTCATATTATCTTCAGCAGCAATTATTTCCATCATATACAACTGTTCTCTTGTCAAGTTAACATCAGATAATTCTGTCGAAGTAAAATCATCAATTTTTGAATTCATTATGTAAATTAATTGCCCAAATCGTTTTAAGCGGTTTTCATCCATGCTTTGTCTCCTTCAATTCTGTTAACATGAATTATAATGCACCACAATTAGTTTATCAACTATTTATTAAATTTTAAATAATGATTGTATACTATTTAATGGCTATTTTAGTTTCACCTGTGCATATATTCTCTGATTCAGGGTAATGGGATATTAGTTTTGTAATGAGAAAGTAGGTTATGATATGGCTAAAACACGCGATCATTACTTCGATAACGCAAGATTCTTCTTAATTGTACTTGTCGTTTTCGGTCATCTTCTTCGATCGTTTGTCACAGAAAACCATTTCCTTCAAGCACTCTATATGTTCATCTATAGTTTTCATATGCCTGCATTTGTACTCATTTCTGGTTATTTTGCAAAAGGAATCAATAAACCAGGCTATTTGATGAAATTGGTAAAGAAATTACTGATACCTTATTTAATCTTCCAGACCTTTTATGCTTGTTATTACTATTTTATCGATGATGTGAAATCAATAGACGTCAACCCGTTTGATCCTCAGTGGGCGATGTGGTTTTTACTGAGTCTGTTCTCATGGCATGTCATGCTGTATTTAGTGAAAAATTTCAACATGATAATCGTTGTTCTCTTATCGTTTCTTGTCGGAATCATAGTAGGTTACTTTGATTTCATTAACAATACTTTAAGTTTATCCAGAACATTTGTATTTTTTCCTTTGTTTCTATTAGGCTATTATGCAACCTCCGAACATTTTAATGTCATCAAAAATAAAAAATATTTACCATTATCGGTTGCAAGTCTTGCAATTATTTTCACCTTTTATATGTTGACTGACTTTAACTTCGAATGGTTGTTTGGTAGTAAACCCTACAGTTCATTAGAGAACGCCGATATTTACAGCGGTGTGAAACGTGGTCTAATCTATATCGTCATAATCGTTAGTACGTTCAGTTTTTTGAACATTGTACCAAAAAGAAATTTAACACTCACTTATATAGGCTCCAGGACGATGTTTATCTATCTGCTTCATGGACTGTTCATCGGCTTGTTTCGTGCAAATGGCTGGGATAAGGCATTTGGAGGTAATATGATGATTATCATGTTAGGACTGCTGATTATGTCTGCACTTATCGTCTATATATTCAGTCATAACATGACAAAGAAAGTAGCTGCACCTGTAGTTGAAGTTAAAAATCCACTGAATTAAAAAGCTTCCAGCGAACTGGAAGCTTTTTCTATTTTCTATTTTTTAATTGAGATACTTTATCAGCTAAACTTAACGCGCTCTTAACACTTCTTCTATTAAGAGTGGCATTTTTAAAATTTAACTCATCTTTTAATTGTTTATTTTGTTGTTTTATTTTTTTTAATTCAGCAGTTAATTTAGCTTCTGTCTTTGATTTAGACTTAACAGGTGTACTATGCAATTGTTGTAAACGTTTTGTCTGTTCAGTTGGTGAAACTGCAATAATAGGATGGACAATCTCTGAATTTACAACTTTAGAATCGAAGTCTGTCTTTCCACCATAATTATAAATATGATCAAGATCATTTTTGTTAAGGAAATCAATATAGTTATTAAAGTTTCGCTTTTGCATCTTTTCAGGACTATGGAAATCAACTTGTTCAATTAAATCAAATATCGTTGTATCATCAGTTACTTCATTAGCCATCACATGAGTCAGTTGATGATACTCAGCAAGTTCTCTCATTCGTGCATCTTTAGGAAATAGGATACTTGGTGTCCCTGCAATAGTTGCTGTGATATTACCATGAAGTCTTGCGCCAAAACTTAAATCAACCGTTCTCAAAAATTCAATCCAATCATGAGCCGATAAGAAGTAGTTCACTTTATCTTCTTGATAGAGACGATGTGTTAGACTTGTTGGATATGTCAATTGATCTTTATTATCAATGTCAGGTCCTCCGTAGTAGGTTAATTTCAATTCTTTCATCCATTGTGGAATAAAAGTAATATCATTAAATTCATGTTGAGAGCGCTCTAAAAATTTCAATAGATTTTCAGGAGATAGTCTTGAATTATTAATAGCTACTTTTGAGTCTTTATTAATAACAGTATCTCTTATTATCAAATCAGGACCAAATGTATACATTGATGGACAACCGATAACATGGTGATCAATACCCTCTTTAAACCCTAGTCTTGTTAAATAATCTGAAGTAATTTGTCCTCGAAGTCCAATGATATTAGAATGATTCAATACAGCTTTAATAAACTCTTTAACTGTTTCATCGAATGCAAAACCTTCATTCAATTTCGGTTCGAAAGGGGCTCTTAATCCAACGCCTATCACATATACCGGAATGGTTAAACGATTAATTAATTTTGTATAGTTCTCCAATGTAGAAACAAAATCTGTTCTAAAAGCGTCTGCAAGTGGAATAATATAACCATCATACTGCTCATTAATTTCTGCAGCTTTGTCTGGATTAATTTTGTAATCATCTGGTTCGATGATAACATTATCAGTCTGTAATGTCCGATATATACTATTTTGATAAATCAAATTACCTACATTACTTCCAATAAGATTTTTATTCATCACTTCTAAAGCAGTGTTACTTTGAAAGGGAGTTTTTCCAGCTCTCATTAAAAATTTTTTCATCTCTTTTAATTTCTCCTTTAATACTGTGTGATACACTTAGTAAATCAATCGTATATTTTATTAATTATACCGGATATAAATATTTTTATCACTTATTCTATACTGTATAATAAACAATAAANNTACATGTCTTTATCATTAAATCAATATGCTGAAAAATTAGAAGTTCCCGGCATTAGAAAATTCTCTAACCGAGTATCTGAATTTCCTGATGCGATTAATTTAACTGTCGGTCAGCCGGACTTTGCAACGCCGGCTATTGTTAAACAAGCTTTGATTGATGCTGTCAACTCTAACTATACGACTTATTCACATAATCAAGGGTTGCTGGAACTTCGTCGCTCAGTCAGTACATTTATGCGCGATAAATATTCAGTCGACTATCCTGCTGAAGATATATTAATTACTAATGGTGCTTCTGAAGCCATTGACACGGCTTTTAGAACTATTCTAGAGCCTGGTGATGAAGTCATTTTGCCAGGTCCCATATATGCCGGCTACATCCCAGTGATTGAAAATATGGGGGCGCATGTCGTTGTCATCGATACTACTGCTAAC
>DJUI01000032.1:6688-13913 GCA_002438305.1 Staphylococcaceae bacterium UBA6286
TCAGCTGTTACTAAGAAAACGAAGGCTGTAATGTTGAATTATCCGAACAACCCTACCGGTGCTGTACTGTCGTATGAGGAAACAGCAGATCTTGCTCACTATTTGGCTGCACAAGATTTCTATATCATCAGTGATGAAATATATAGTGAAAATACATTCGGGCAGCAGCATGTATCATTTGGCAGTTTTAAGTCGCTTCACCATCAGCTTATCCTAATTAATGGATTAAGCAAATCTCATGCGATGACAGGTCTAAGAATCGGTTTTTGTATGGGACCATCCAAACTGATGAAGCATATAACGATTGTCCATGCCTATAACTGTATATGCGCCAATGTCCCCGCTCAACATGCGGCGATTGCTGCTGTCACTACTGCTAAAGACGCAGCAATTGAAATGAACAAAGCCTATATCGAGCGTAGAGATTACTGTATCAGCCATCTGTCAAAAATGAATCTTAACTGTATTCCCCCTAATGGCGCTTTCTACTTATTCATAGATATTCGTCACTTCGGTCTATCATCATTTGATTTTGCTAACATGGCACTTGAGAAATATGGCGTAGTCCTTGTACCGGGTTCAACATTCACTGAAGCCGGTGAAGGCTATGTGAGATTAAGCTATGCTTATCATAAAGATATTCTTGCTCAAGGCCTTGATCGCCTCGAAACAATGACAAATGAATTAAATGCCGTTCCATGCGAAAGACGGGAATCCTGATACAGGATTCCCGTTTGTTCAATAATCATATTTGATTTTCTGCTCTCTGATCTTTTTCTGATAATCAACCATCGACAGCGCCCTTTCATACTGTCTTCTGACAAAAGACTCAGGCAGTGAACTCAATAATATAGCATTGTTTGTAAAGACAATCTGTTCATCGACATAATCATAGAAATAGTTGCTGTTAATATAATAGCGGCAGTAATCGGTCTGCTTATGCAGCGGAAAAAAAGCAATCCCCATTTCTGAGTCAATGACAATCGGTATAAACTGTTTTATTTTATGCACTTTTTTTGCAGTGGTACGTCTTGCCTTCATATTGCTGCCAAGAAAAATCAGCGTTTGATTGAGCAATTTATCTGGATCTGTATCGACGCTGATGGTATTCCCATTTCTTAACACAACTTCTGTCTTTCCGTGAGTAGATTCATCTCTTCTTAAAAATACAACATCATTATTCACTGTATCGATGACTTTTCCTCCTTTCTCTATTAATAACTGAATTATATAAGTAATCAGCCACTAAAAACGAAAACCATCATTATTTTTAATAATCTTGCTGATTATTTTTAACATATGTTGCAATTACTTAATTCCGTTAAATTTCATTTAACTTTTTGTTGATTTATGATTGACCTATCCGGAAATTCATCGTTTATGCATAGACAGAAACAGGCGAAGATGTTTGAAGAATGGAAATTGCAATACGACCGTATGATTTATCATCTCCTTCATCAATTCCAGATTAAATATGATTTTGATGAATTTTATCAGCTCGCTTTAATCAGACTATGGCAGCTTGAAAAAAGCTATGATTCTGAACGCTCACCAAATAGAGATCAGTTTGTTTATTTAAAGTTAAAGTTCTATATCATCGATGAACTGAGAAAGAAAATTAAGTATCAGCAGCGTCATCCTGTCACATCAGACGAGGCATTGATTTCTTTAATTGATTGTCAATATAATAGTTATGCGAGCCTATATTTAGAAGGAATCCCTGAATTATTAAGTGAAGATGAACGTATTTGGTTTCAGTATGCACTATCCGGCTATAAAATCTCAGAAATTGCCTTGCTGACCAATAAAAGTCCTTCAACGATTAAACGCTGGAGAAAGAATGCCCGTGAAAAAATATGTAAAAACAATAGTTTAACATTTAAAAATGAGCCATAATTTAGTATAATGTCGATTAGTACGTTTTTAGGAGGAACATTATGACAATTGCTAAGGTAGGAAATATCGTTGAGTTTCATGATGGATTACGCGGTAAAGTAGAGAAAGTCAATGAAAACTCCGTGATCGTTGATCTGACTATTATGGAAAATTTTGAACAACTTGATTTACAGGAGAAAACTGTAATCAATCATAAGCGTTATACAATCATAGACGAGGTATAGTATGTCTACTAAAAAGCCATTAACATGGTTTGTCATCACTTATCTTATCTTTCAATTGATCGTTATACTGATGCGTAATGATGAACAAGTATTCTGGCATATTATGACTGGTCTGATGCTGTTTGCTTCAGTCAGTTATTTATTCTATGAGCGCAGCATTGAATCGAAAAGAATTCCTACTTCCGTTGGCGTAGGAATTGCTGCAAGCTTTGCCATTGTTATCGTTCATGCATTGATTTCATATATCATTAAAGACGTTCATTACTTCCATATTTTAAAGACCCTTGTCACTGTTGGTGTCTATTATAAATGGCAGTTGATTATTACCATGGTCGTCACTATACCATTACATGAACTCTATATGAGAACTATGCTGCAGCAGCGACTGATGGAACATACAAGTAAATGGGCGGCAGTTTTGATAACAAGCCTTGCATCAGCATTACTTTTTGTCTGGACATTGAATTTAGAGCTTGTCTTGTTCATCTTCGTAATCCAGTGCATATTAGCAGTCAGCTACGCTTACACAAAACGTCTGATCACTCCAATGATCGGACAAATTCTCGCTATCATCATACTGATTTTGATTCATGCCCGCTAATAAGAATCAAATCACAGCGAAACGGAAATCCTAAAAGATTAGGATTTCCGTTTCGCTGTCTTTATAATTCTGCTTACGATTCATTTAATGTCTGCAAATGGCTTTCAAGACGTTCAATCATATGTCTGTCATATATTTGCAGTAAATTTTCATGGTGTATCATGTCACTGTATTGTCTGTATATATAGTCTGTCGTGCCGACAATGTAATGTGCATCGGGTTCAAGAGAGAGCGTCACACGCTGTCCAATAGGTTGTGACAAGTCAATTGAGTAATCGAAGCCGCGCCAGTCAGTAATTACAGTCGGATCCATCATCTCTTCCCGGATATGTATCCCATCGTCATCATATAATGCAGCGGCACTCCGCTCCATGATTCTTTTGATCTGATTACCTGTCAACGTCAGCTGTACAGGATGATCAATACTGATATAAGATTCGTACAGATCATGGTGCGTGACACGCCCTTTTAAACCTCGTGCTTTCACATGAGGAATGTGGCAGCACGTAATTTCTGCAGTACATGATTTTAATATGTCATGAAGCATCGCTTTAAATGGATGCGGCTGCATGAAATCTTCATAATGATTCAGAGCTAGATGTTCATCCACTACAGCAACTTCACTCTTCAGCCATTTTCTGAATACTTTTTCCTCGTAGTACACCACATCTTTCAATTGTTCATCTTCATGATAGACCGTCAAATCAACTAATGTAGAATCACTGCCCACTAACTCAAAGGAATTTGTCCGTTCTCTGAACTGGAGGTGTATATGGCAGAGATGGCTCATGTTGCTTCCCGCCTGGATGAACAATGTGTCATCAATCATCTTATTGATGGTCTGTTTTTGATGTCCCGTAATCATGACATCGATACCTTCACTTGCCTGGATGATGGCTTCTGCTTCGTTACTTGTTAATTCTTTGTAATCTGAATGATGAACGAGTTCATTCAATCCACCATGATAAAGTGCAATGACAAAGTCAGGATTCTCTTTGTCACGCATATGGCGGATCCAGCGTTTTGCCGCTCTCACTGAATCTTCAACCGCAAATTCACCTACTGTTTCGACCACTTCTTTTGACATCAGGCCTCTTGAAGTAATGCCAATAATCCCTATTTTCATTCCTCCGAATGTCTTGATGATATAAGGAGAGTTGAAGTAAGGTTCTTTTGTCCGCGCATGCAGAATATTGGCAGACAAAAAGGGGAAGCTGGCCATTGCCTGGGCTCTATTGAAATAAGCAAGGCCATACCGAAATTCATTCGGACTGATACCACTTGCATCGTACTTCATTTGATTCATCAAAGTAATCATTGGATTACGAAATTTATTCTTATAGCGCGAAAAGAAATAAGTACTGACTGAACCGCTCAAAGCATTCCCATTATCGATGAGAAGCAGATGATCTGACGCACNNATGAGCAGCAGATGATCTGACGCACGTCTCACCATTTTGACGTATGTCGATGCCTTCATAATACCGACATCATTTTCTGTTGGAAAGAGTGCCCCATGAATGTCATTTGTTGCTATAATATGAATATCGATTAATTCTTGATTCATATATATCACCTATCCACGTTTTCTTTAATTATAACAAATGAGCGTCCAGGAGGTTTAACAGTTTAATGAAACAACTGAAAAAACATATCATTATAAATCTTCTTGTGACGCTTATATTGTCATCATTTATATTTGTCATAATGCTTCGCGACTATAATGAAAATGAACTGAACAGAATTGACAGAAACATTGCGATACATCAGCAGCATATTGAGACGTTATTCAACGATGCATCTGCTACAATTGATAATTTAGCGACAGTCGTTGCTCTGAGCGAGGGCAACACTCAAATTAACCAGGCCATCAATTCTATAAAAACACAGGAGCCAAGATATAAAACCATCTATATATTGAACAAACAGAGCAAAGTTGTTAATTCTTCGAGCCGTAATATACTCGGTAAAAAATTAGAAGGCTATGATTATTTCAATACTCATCTGAACTTAAATAATGTCGCCATCAGCGGCCTTGAAAAAGATAGAAACGGAATGGATGTTATCTATATTTCAAAAGCCATACCCAATAACTCTGATAAAGTTCTCGTAGTTATAGAACTGGATATTAACGGATTGATTTCAGTGATTGATGCTATTCAATCTGATAGCACCATTACGATTACGGATAGCGATAATCAAACCATTTTTGAATCAAAGGATCCGAGGAAAACCAACCTATCAAGAACTGTATCATTCCAAAACATGCAGTGGAAGCTCACCATCACCTCCAACCAGCCTGTTGTACTAAAAACATTAAAACAGAGTTTGATTGTTATGCTCATTATCAGTCTCGCGACAGCAATGATTCAGCTGTTCAATCATAATAGAGAAGTTCATACTGAACGTCAGAGATTGATTGAAGAAATCAATGTACAGAAAAAAGAGCTGATCGGTATGCTCGCTGCCAACACTGCTCATGAAATCAAGAATCCACTCACTTCAGTCAAAGGGTTTGTCGAACTCATTGAGCTGACTTATGATAAGGAACATAAAAACGCTCACTTTTCGATTGTTAAGAGTGAACTTGACCGTATCAATGATATCGTCAGCCAGTTTTTACTCCTGGGTCGTCCTACCGCTGCAGTTGATGATTCTGTAGATATCAATGACGTAGTTAAAGACACATTGACATTTATGAGATATGAACTTGAACTCTACAATGTCAGGTTAATTAGTAAATATCCGGACTATCCACTCTATATCCCAATATCGAGCGATCAGCTTAAGCAAATATTGATCAATCTTATCCAGAACGCTATTGAAGCCATTCCGAATGACCGTCAAGGAATTATTGAAGTGAAAGTCAGTCATCGTGATGATGTCTTTCTGTCTATTCGTGATAATGGTGAAGGAATGTCAAAACAAACTGTGCAGCATCTGTTTGATACATTTTACACGACCAAACCAAGTGGTACTGGACTCGGTCTTTCAGTCACAAAGAATATCATCGAAACGAATGGCGGTACAATTTCTGTAGATAGTGAGCCAAATATCGGTACCACCTTTATCGTTCATTTACCTGAAATCAAATCATTTAAGGTCCACCTACTANNAATCAGAATAGGTGGACCTTAAATGATTAATACATGTTAATCAGCCGATCATAATCCGCTCTTTAGGATATCTGAACTTATCTGGTTCAGCCTTTCCGCCGAGCATAATAATAAAGGATATCAGTCCCACTCGCCCGACAAACATTAGAAACATAATGACAAACTTGGATGGTGTAGACAAGTCGTCTGTAATTCCGAGTGATAAACCGCATGTCCCGAAGGCACTCATGACCTCAAAGAAGATGGACAATAGATCGATTCTACTATTCTCAAAACTTAGAATGAGCGTCAAACCAGTGAAACAAATGACGATTGCAAGAATCATTACAGCAAATGAGCGCTGAATATCAATCGGATGAATTTCTTTGTTGAATACTTTGATTGTCGTTCTTCCATTACTGAAATTCAGCAGAAATAGAATTAAAATGGCAAGCGTCGTTGTTCTGATCCCCCCGCCTACGGAACTAGGTGAAGATCCTATAAACATGAGTCCTCCCATAACAAACTGTGTAGCTTCAGAAAAACGAGTTAAATCAATAGTGGTCAAACCGGCACTCCTTGTCGTCGCTGACTGGAACATAGCATAAAAGATTCCTTTATGCCATGTTTCGCCTTTAAAAGCGTGATTGAATTCCAGTAAATAGATTGCGATAAAACCGATAGTCAGTAACAGTATATAAGTGCTCACTGTCACTTTAGCGAACAAACTGAATCTGAAGTTGGGTACTTTGTTCGTTAAATACGTCTTCATCTCTATGATAACCGGGAAACCTATGGCACCTAATATAATCAGCAGCATCGTAATGGATTGAACAAAGTAATCACCGGCATAGAGATTTAAGGATTCTCCTGTAATATCAAGACCGCCGTTCGTTGTCGCAGATACACTGGCAAATAACCCATGATAAAGCGACTTCGTGATTGAATGAAAATCCTTATAGAAATAAAAAGCGAGCATCAATGCACCGATCAATTCAATCATCAGCATGGTTTTAACGATTTCTTTGATCAGTGCCACTGCACCAGACATCTTATCCCGATTATTGTCGACCATGATCAATTGACGTTCCCGCATACCAATTTTCTTGCCGAGCAGTACCCAGATCAATGTACCCATCGCCATCACACCGATACCACCGAAATTAAGTATGACAAGTATCATCATCTGTCCGAAGATGGAATAGGAATCTGCAATAGAAACAGGGGTCAGCCCTGTGACACTAATTCCTGATACTGCTACAAATAACGAATCGACATAAGAAATATTAACGCCGGGGCGATGCACATAAGGAATTCTTAGCAGCAGAAATGAGATGAGCATGGCAACGAGATAATATAACACTATCCCTTGCTGAGGTGTCAGTTTTTCAAATAATTTTTGCATGTAC
>DJUI01000032.1:13925-14379 GCA_002438305.1 Staphylococcaceae bacterium UBA6286
ACTTCCTCATTTCAACTTGGCTTTTACAGTTTCCTGCTTGCCTTGTCTATAAAAGGTTATATTAAGGTCATCACCTATTTTTTTGTTATAGTAGAGGACTTTTCTGAACTGAACTAAACTTTCAATAGGCGTATCATCAATTTGAGTGATGACATCTTTTGTTGCAAGACCTGCATCTTGAGCCGCTGAGCCAGTATCAAACCCTGTAATTACGACTCCTTTATTGACCGACTCAGGTAAATTAATCTGAGCTCTGACCGCATCTATTTCAAGGTTAGACAAATCTTCTACCATCACTCCGAGTGAGGGTCTTTTGATTTCACCCTTATCTTCAAGTATGGCCGTGATTTCTTTGACTTCATTAGCCGGAATAGCAAAGCTGATGCCTTCTACATTATCTAATGATATTTTTAATGCATTTATACCGATCAATCGCCCTTCTTGATTGATCAGC
>DJUI01000032.1:14436-14789 GCA_002438305.1 Staphylococcaceae bacterium UBA6286
TCCCCGTCATTGTCAAAATCTACAGGAACAGAACGGTTTTTTCCTGAAATAATACCTTGAGAAACACTACCTGCGAATGCCTGACTCAAAGGGCTGCCAATAGCAATTGCTGTTTCTCCGACGACAACGGAATTACTGTCAGCAAACTCGATATGATTTTGTATTTTACCTTTTGGAATTCTCAGCACTGCTAAATCAGTCCATTGATCAGAGCCCATGACCTTAGCGACTTGCTTTTCATTGTTTGTCATCGTCACTTCAATAGTATCCGCATCTTTAATGACATGTTCATTCGTAACGATATACGCATACTCGTCTGTCACTTTGTATATGACACCACTACCTATCCCTAA
>DJUI01000032.1:14888-15191 GCA_002438305.1 Staphylococcaceae bacterium UBA6286
CTCATAAACAGCATCGCAAACAAATACATCAATGCAGCACCTAGCAGCAGACCAAGTGCCAGCCAAAGTCAAAATGGCGAACGCAAGCCACGCTCATGAGATTGTGGTTCTGCATGCATCTCTTCGACTTGATGATCTTGACTAGTACTGTCAGTCGGCGTTATTTCCTCACTAGGTTCTTCTGCAGCTGTCACAGGAATTGTTTCTTCACGTGATTCCTCATGATGTTCTTTATCAAAGAAATGCCTTCTCCTTCTTCGATAATCAGCTCTGTTAATCGTAATCTTTTTCATTATTGCCTCG
>DJUI01000032.1:15265-28884 GCA_002438305.1 Staphylococcaceae bacterium UBA6286
ATAATCGATTCTGTTTATCTACTGGCTGTCAGCATTTTTCTGACCTGAGAACCAGCCGACTACCAATATACCAACGAGTACAGTCCAGAATATCGTCTGCCATAAGACAGAATGCGGGAAGTCGTGCGGCAGTATACCGATTTGTTCATGAGCAAGAACTATTACTACAAGTTTAATACCTACCCAGCCGACTATCGCAAATGCTGCAGCTTCCAGTGCTGGATATTTCTGAAGCAGCGCAACAAACCAGTTGGCAGCAAAACGCATGATGATTACACCCAGCATACCACCGATGAACATCACCGTGAATTGGCCGGAATTCATTCCGCCGAACTGTGGACCAACTTCAGGCAGCGTAATGGCAATCGCAATGGCAGCAAGCATAGAGTCAATAGCAAAAGCAATATCTGCAAGCTCTACTTTCAGTACAGTCATCCAGAAGCCCTTACCACCTGTTTTAGCAGGGCCTGAAACAGATTCAACGAGTTCTTCCTCCTCAGCAGCAGGTGATGCATCTCTCATTTTGAAAAATTGGTACAGATTTTTAATAGATATATACAGTAAATAGGCAGCACCAATGGCCTGGATTTCCCATATATTTGCAAGATAACTGATTACAAATAATGAAACAAGTCTAAAAACAAACGCTCCTAATAGTCCGTAGAATAATGCTTTTTTTCTTTGATCTTCTGGTAAGTGTTTTACCATAACTGCCATCACAATCGCATTATCTGCAGCAAGCAGCCCTTCTAGAACGACTAAAACAATGACTACCCAGCCATAGGTCAATAAAATACTTGGATCCACTAGGATTCCCCCTNNTTAGTTAATTCAATCATTATAACAGACTATACAACTTAATTTCCGGAAATTTGTCTTCAAACCATCTCGTCGCAAATTCATTCTCAAATAAGAACACTTTGTTGCCGAAACGGTCATCAACGAGAATGGAGCGGCTGGAGTTCATCGCATCACGTATCTCGTCTTCATTCTCAATCCATCGTGCAATTTTTTTACCGACAGGTTCCATGATGACATCTACATTATATTCATTGTTCATCCGGTGTTCAAATACTTCAAACTGTAGTTGCCCGACAGCTCCTAAAATAATCTGATTCGTATATAATGTCCTGTATAGTTGAATGGCACCTTCCTGCACCAGCTGTTCAATCCCTTTATGAAAATGCTTCTGCTTCATCACGTTTTTAGCACTGACTTTCATGAATAGTTCCGGCGTAAACTGAGGCAATTTTTCAAAATGAAATTTTTGGTTGCTTCCAACCAAAGTATCACCGATCTGATAGTTACCGGAATCATACAGACCGATGATGTCACCACTGACTGCATGATTGACCGTTTGTGTGTCGTCCGCCATAAATGATGTTGATCTTGATATTTTAAGCTTCTTATTTGTACGAGTCAGCGTGACATCCATCCCTCTTTCGAACGCACCGCTGACGATTCTCATGAAAGCAATTCTATCACGGTGTGCAGGGTTCATATTCGCCTGAATCTTAAAGATAAACCCTGAAAAGTCACTATCAAATGGTTCAACAACATCTCCTTCTACTGTCAGACGGCCACCAGGCATCGGAGCAAAATCCACATAAGCGTTCAAGAAATTCTGTACGCCGAAATTAGAAAGTGCTGAGCCGAAGAATACCGGGGTTAAATCACCTGTCTGTAATTTTTCTTCATCAAATGACTCACCTGCTGCATCTACCAGCATCAGTTCTTCAATGGCTGCTTCAAAAGCACTGTCACTTTCAATTGGATGACTCTCAGTCAGTTGATAGTCTTCATCCAGATGAAGCAGATTTTCTTCATCTCTGAACGGTTCAATCGTGCGTGTTCTGCGATCAATGATACCGAAGAATGATTGACCCATCCCAATCGGCCAGTTCATAGGATAAGTCTCAATTTCAAGCGTCTTTTCAATTTCTTCCAGTAATTCAAAAGGTTCTTTCCCGACCCGGTCGAGCTTGTTGATAAACGTGAATATAGGAATGCCGCGCATCTTACATACTTTGAAGAGTTTCAATGTTTGTGGTTCGATCCCTTTAGCGACATCGATGACCATGACCGCACTGTCGACGGCCATTAATGTCCGGTAAGTATCTTCAGAGAAATCTTCATGTCCAGGCGTATCAAGAATATTGATTTTAAAGTTATCATAGTCAAACTGCATGACCGAACTAGTGACGGATATTCCACGTTCTTTCTCAACTTCCATCCAGTCACTCGTTGCGAATTTACCCGTTTTTTTTCCTTTAACGGTACCCGCTTCGCGAATCGCTCCGCCGAATAACAGTAATTTTTCAGTTAATGTCGTCTTACCAGCATCTGGGTGTGAGATGATGGCAAATGTCTTTCTCGCTTCTACTTCTTCTCTTAATGTCATATAGTCTCCTTATACTTCGCTCGTCCACTGAGTAATACGCAGTGCCAGTTCATTCGCTTCTTGTTCGTCCAGAATATTAAATAAGTGCAGGTATAAATATTCGGTCAGTGACTCTCCGTAGAGTTCATAATCAAACTGAATGGAAAAGAAGATATCTGGAATACTGACGAGGAATGTTTCTTCTTTTTTGTTTTCGTGTATATATACTTTCACTGTCAATGAATCGCTGTTGCTCTGTCTAATTTTCATCTGGTCCTCCAAACTTATCGTAGGCAGCATTTAATCCTATTAAATCATCACGGTGCGGCACTTTAACATAGTTTTTCATAATTTGGTAAGGCTCCCGTCCTTTTGAGGCAAGAACAACCATGTCACCTGGTTCAGCCACTTCTATAGCATGAAGAATTCCTTCCTTACGATCATCGAATGACCGGAAGTTTTGGTGCGTCACACCTGCTTCAAGGGCACCAGTCAACTTTTTAGGATCATCATTTGCAGGATTATCAGGCGTAAAAATCACATAATCTGCACGACATGCAATCGTTCCCATCTCTGCAGCTTTTGACATATCCCGTTCTCCTGCCATACCGACAAGGAAAATGAGACGTCCTTTGACAAACGGTTGTACTGCATCTATCAGCTTATTCATCCCATCTGGTGTATGCGCATAATCAATCAATAAATCTATCGGTAACTTTCTGTCCAATACTTCAAGACGACCTTCGACTGGTGGAAGTTGTGATATTACCCCGCAAATCGTTTCAAGATCATGACCCGCTGCATATAAAGAGGCCACGGCTGCCATTAAATTATAAATATTGAATTCACCAAGATACGGACTGTTAATAACAAAATCCCCTTCTGGTGTCACCAGTTCAAATGTCGTCCCATAGATGGACGGGTCCATATTAACTGCCATGAAGTCCGCCTGCTGCTTAATACCATATGTGATGACTTCTCTTGATGTCACTTGTGTCAGTTGTGCCGAAAAAGGGTCGTCACTATTAAGGACAGCATATTTAGGATGTACAAAGTCATGACCGAGCTGGCTGAACAGCAGTGATTTCGCAAATCCGTAATCCTTCATCGTCCCGTGAAAATCGAGATGGTCCTGTGTTAAATTCGTAAAAACAGCAACATCAAACTGGACCCCGTTCAACCGCCCTAACACAAGCCCATGACTTGAAACTTCAAAACTCATCGCCTGTGCACCGGCATCGACAGCTGTGGCCATACTTTTGACAAGCGTCACTGTCTCAGGCGTTGAATTGGCACCTTTAGTAACGGTTTCGTTGATCTGTAGTCCATTAGTGCCTAAATAAGCACTGCCTATCCTCATTGCACGATGGAGATGATGAATCATTGTTGCAACACTGGTCTTACCATTCGTACCTGTGATGCCGTAAGTCGTAAGTTTCGTGCTCGGCTGATCATAGATTTGATGCGCAAACAAACTAGCGATGCGCAATGTGTCTTTGACGACCATCTGTCCCACATTGTCACTTGTCTCTACATGACGATTGGTTACAATAAAACGGCAGCCTTGTTCAATGACATCTGGTATAAAGCGATGACTATCAACTGTGTATCCAACAGACGCAATAAACACACTGCCGGCATCTGCCTGTCTCGAATCGGTTGTGATAGTAGTCACTACATCCGGAAATTCACCATATAATTTTTTCGCTTTTATAGAATCTATTAATTCTTTTACATTCACAGGGCAGCCTCCTTTTATTAAATTTTTTATTATACACCTTTTTGCTGTCTGATATGAATGATTCTCTATAAAAATTCTAAAGTCACTGTTGTAATATGACGCTATGTGTTAACCTTTCATTAAAACTTCATATTTATTTGTAATTTTTTTGTAATTATCATGTTTTATTTTTCAAAATTCTCTATAATGAGATAAAATGGTGAAATAAAATAATTGTTCCGGGGCGTGATTGTGTTGAATACAAACAAAAAGATCTTAATTATAACAGGCTCATTTGGAAACGGTCATATTTCTGTAACCAATAGTATCGTCAACCAGTTCAATCAGATGAACTTGAAGCACCTGGATATCATTCAGCATGATTTATTCCTTGAGGCACATCCAATTATGACTTCTCTGATGAAAAAATGGTATATCAACAGTTATAAGTATTTTAGAAACACCTATAAATATTTTTACTATTCCCGACCTGACGAAATTGATAAATGTTTCTATAAATATTATGGTTTAAACCGTTTATTGAATCTACTCATTAAAGAAAAGCCGGATTTAATTCTGCTGACGTTTCCAACACCTGTCGTCTCGCTCATCACTCAGGAGTTCAATATGAACATCCCTATTGCAACAGTGATCACAGATTATAATATGCAGAAAAACTGGATCACTCCAGAATCTAGCCGTTACTACGTGGCTGCAGAGCATACTAAACAGCAGCTCACCGCTATCGGCATCGATGAAGACGCTGTGCAAGTGACTGGTATTCCGATCGATAACAAATTCGAGCAGCAGGTGGATCGTGCCAAATGGCTGCATGCTCATGGTTTATCAGCAGACAAGAAGACGCTGCTGATGGTTGCCGGAGCATTCGGTGTCGTTCAAGGTTTCAGTGATATGTTAGCAGATATGAATCAGCGTTCGAATGAACAGTTTGTAGTCATATGCGGTAATAACACTCGACTGTTCAAAGAATTGAAGGAGCAGTTTGCTGGTGCGCCTCATATTGTTATTATCGGATATACGAAGGAGATGGATCAATGGATGGCTTCCTGCGATCTAATGCTGACAAAACCAGGAGGAATCACCATTTCCGAAAGTCTTTCTAAAGCCATTCCGTTAATTTTCTTTAATCCTGCACCAGGTCAAGAAGGAGAGAATGCGATTTACTTCAGTCAGCAAGGATATGCACGTATTACACATACCGTCGCTGAAACTACTCATGTAGCTCTTGACCTGTTAACAGACGACAAAGAACTTAGCAAAATGAAACAGCAGATGACAGAAGATTATATGCCCTCAGCAGCAGAAAATATTTGTTACGACATTATCCAATTACTCGATACATCGCTCATTGATCAGCACATTCAATCTAAGGTTTCTATATATGCACGCTTCTTTGCGCGATAATCGCCTTAAAGGATTTAATTTCTGGCTAATGCTGACAGTGTTATTTTTAATGGAATTTGCAAGGGGCATGTTTATTTTAAGTTACCTTCCTATTCTGCCGACGACAGCTATCGGTATTTCAGTAGGGCTGACCTCTTTATGTATCACCCTTCATTTTGTGAGTGATGCACTGATGAATTTTGCGACAGGATTTCTGCTGAGAAGATTCGGCACTAAGTTGATTCTCAATTTCGGTTTTTTCCTTGCTGTGATAGGACTGTTCTTAATCATCTTCTTCAAGTCCACCTTCGTTCTTGTCATTACAGCCGTCCTTCTCGGCATTGCTGTCTGTCCGATATGGGTAGTGATGCTGAGTTCAGTACAGGAAGACAACCGCGCCAATCAGATGGGCTATGTTTATTTCGCATGGCTTGTCGGGATGCTCGCAGGTATGATCAGTATGAATTTAATATTCAAGTTACATCCTGACCGCTATACGTTCGTCATGGCCTTGACTGCAGGAATTGCCTGGGTCTTTTATTTGTTTGTTCATACTGAAGTATCTTTCATCGAAAAAAAATCTTTAAGAGCCCAGATTAAACTTATAAAATCAGTGATGCAGCAGCACCGTGTTCTTTTTCCTGGTATATTGTTTCAAGGCCTTGCCATCGGAATGCTTGTGCCGATTCTTCCTACCTATGCCATCAGTCATCTGAAAGTCACTACGCTTGAATATACTTATTTACTGGTGAGTGGTGGTGTCGGCTGCGCAGTAGCGATGTTATTTATTTCAAGATGGATGGACCGTATCAGTCGGGGATTGCGATATAGCATCATCGTTTTAGGATTTTTAGTATTCGGAACAGCCATCTACTTACTCAGTACTTTAAACTCATTTATTATCGCATTAGCTCTTGCTTCACTCATCGGACTATTTTATGGGTTACTGCTACCTGGCTGGAATACATTCCTCGCAGAAAATATTAGTGATGAGATGAAAGAAGAATCATGGGGTGTCTTTAACAGTCTGCAAGGAATTGGTACGATGATTGGACCTGTAGCCGGCGGTATTGCAACTGAACTATTCAAAGATGTCAATTTTACGCTCTATTTATCTGCCTTGATATTTATGATGCTGACATTGTTCTACAGTATTTATTTTCTGATAAGAGTGGGACATGCTCATCTCAATGATTAATCTCTCAACGTAAAGAGATCCTGATGGCCGTCATCAGGATCTTTTTATGATTGATATTTCTGGATGAGATGCTCTAAGAACGGGATTAACTCGTCCTTCATTTCTGAACGCATCGCGTATTCCATCGTTGTTTTGACAAAACCGATCTTATCTCCGACATCATATCTATCACCTTCAAAATCATAGGCAAAAACAGATGTTTGTTCATTCACCCGCTGAATAGCATCAGTAAGCTGGATTTCTCCACCTGCTCCGATATTTTGCTCCTCAAGATAATCAAAAATATCAGGTGTCAAAATATAACGCCCCATAATAGCTAGACGTGACTCAGTCGTTCCAATGGCTGGTTTTTCAATCAAATTCTCAATTTCATACAGACGACCATTTGTTGAATGGGATTCGATGATCCCGTAACGCTCTGTTTCATGTTCAGCTACAGTTTTAGCACCGATGACTGAGGTCCCGGTCTCTTCATATACATCCATCAACTGTTTAATGGCTGGAACATCTGCATCAACGATATCGTCTCCTAGTAATACAGCGAACGGTTCATCTCCGATAAATTGTTTAGCCGTCCATATCGCATGACCTAGTCCTTGCGGTGATTTCTGTCTGACATAGAATATATTCGCGAGATTCGTTGAGTGNNGCTCGTTTATGTTTACCCGTGACGATAATGATATCTTCAATACCAGCAGCGACCGCTTCCTCTACAATGTACTGGATAGTCGGCTTATCGAGAATCGGAAGTATTTCCTTCGGCATCGCTTTTGTTGCCGGCAAAAATCTTGATCCTAGTCCAGCGGCAGGTATCACCGCTTTTCTCACTTTTTTCATATAGTCTCCTTATGAGCAAAATTTTTCTATAGTTTAGCAGGAGCCGGAATCATCGTAAGCTATTTTTCTGCTTTCGGTTGATCCTTCACTACTTTTTGAGCCTGCAGCTGTATATCTTGTCTGTGCTTATAGAAATTAGTGACAATTGTTTTCAACACAGCATATGTCGGTACGGCTATTAGTATCGCAAAAAATCCACCTAAATTACCTGCTGCTAGTATTACTGTAATGACAGTCAATGGATGGACACTCAGCGATTTGCCGATAATATTAGGTGTAATCACATTACCTTCAAGCTGCTGTGCGACAAACATAATAATGATGACATAAATGACCATAATCGGATCCTGAATCAAAGCGATGACAAGTGCCGGAATGACAGCAAGGTATGGCCCAAGAAACGGAATTAAATTCGTGATCATTCCCCATAATGCGAGTACAAGTGAATATTCCAGTCCAATGATCAAATAACCGATTAACAGCAGTAAACCTAAAATAATGCTGACAGTCACCTGACCCTGAATGTAGCTTTTCAACGTTTTATCAATATCTTTGAATAAATGAACAACAAACTTCTTTCTGCTTCCACTGAAAGGAGATGCCATAAAAGGAATGAACTTATCATGATCTTTAAGCATATAGATTAAAAAGAAAGGCACTAATATGAGCAGGAACAATGTAGAGATAAATTTAGTCACATAAGTGACTGTTCCAGATAGTAAGGTTCCTGTATAATCATTGATTTTCTGAATTCCATCATTGATTCCATTCTTCAAACCTTCAGGCAGCTTCTCACGTTGATCAAGAGCATAACTAATGTAAGATTCAAAATCACGCTGAATCTGAGGGAAATTATCAATGAAAGAATTAACCTGTGCGACAATCAGTGGTCCAATAATGGACACAAAACTTGAAACAAATAATACCATCAGCAAAATAATGATAATCAAACTTCCCCATCGTGGTACTCTTCTGTTTTCAAGAAAGTTTTGAAATGGCACTGTAATATAGTACAGGAATCCTCCAAGTAATAGTGGCAGTGCGATAGAATTGACGATGACAATGATCGGATAGAAAATATGATTGATTTCCAGAAAATATTTGATAAGTAGAAATGCAAGTAATAACCCAATCGCTGTCCTTACCCAAGCTTTATTAAGCATATAGACCTCCTAGATTAATTTCTTCTCTATTATACCCAATAATCAAAGAAATATAGAATTTAAATCCAATAAATACAATTAACCGCTTACACATTTGTGTTACAATAATAAAAAAACTTTGAGGAGAGACGTATGAATGTTTCAGCAAGGACTAGTAAATCCATATGAACTTAAAAGTCGGTTCTTAGATCGAACCGTTAAACTGGGCATCTATTTACCCCAAAATTATTCCAGACTCTATAAGCACCAAGTCATCATCGCATTCGATGGCCAGGACTTCAGTCAGCTTGGTCAACTACATCGCAGCTACGAGAAATTATATGCTGACAATGAAATCGAACGTGCCATCATCATCTATATTCATTATCCGGATGTTGCCGTTAGAACGAAGGAGTATCATCCAGATAGTCCCGCTAAACAACAAATGATTCAATTTGTTACTGTAGAACTGATGCCCTATCTCGACCAGAATTTTGCTACTTTAAAGACAGGGAATGCACGGTTATTGATGGGTGACAGCCTTGCTGCAAGTATCTCATTATCCATCGTTCTTGCGTATCCTATGAATTTCTCACGTGCTGCTCTGTTCAGTCCAATGATTACCGATACAATCAATGAGGAACTCGCTGTCGCTGGAACATCACCTCTTGATCTCTATCACGTTATCGGCAAAGAGGAACATGCCTTCAAGCTGACAAAAGGAGAAGAAGCAGATTTTCTGACGCCTAACCGAGATTTCCATGACCGTCTTATCGCTACCGGAGTCACGACAGAATATAAAGAGCTTGAGGGCGGTCATACGTGGAAGACATGGAAACCCGAGCTTGAGTTAGTTCTGAAGTATTTTTTATCGCACTAATTTGATATAATTGATTTGAANNGCAAAGGGGTTCCAGGATAAAGTTAATTCATACCGTAAACGTTATGATTCACATTATGCATTGATTCCACCGCATATCACTCTGAAAGATGCATTCGAAGTTGCTGAAGATGACGTCGAAAGTGTTACAAAAAAATTGCAGGAAGTCACAGCTGATATGGAACCAGTTGAAATTTCAGTCACTAAAGTATCCAGTTTCTCTCCTACGAAAAACGTTATTTTCTTCAAAGTAGTCAACAATGATGGTTTGACGAAGATATATGATGCCTTAAACGACGGCTCTTTCTACGGCAAAAATACCCATCCGTTTGTTCCGCATTTCACGATTGGTCAAGGCTTCTCAAGTCAGGAATTTGAAGATGTCTATGGCCAGTTAAAAATGGCAGGCATTGAACATAACGAAACAGCAGATAAAATCAGTCTCTGCTATCAGCTTGAAAATGGCACATGGAATGTCCTTGGNNTCGACTAATGATTAATTGAAAGAAACCAGAAGGAATGATAAACTCCTTCTGGTTTCTTTATTATTGAATACGGATGCTATGATCTAACCGAGGATATGATACCCAGAATCGACATGAATATTCTCACCAGTAACACCGCTTGACAAGTCAGTCAGTAGATAGGCAGCTGTTTTTCCGACTTCAAGAATATCGACATTGCGTTTAAGCGGCGCACGTTCCTCTACTTCTTTTAAGATGACATTGAGCCCTCCGACACCTTTCGCACTTAATGTACGAATAGGACCAGCAGAAATAGCATTGACACGGATGCCCTCTTCACCAAGATCTAATGCTAAGTATTTAACATTAGNNCATGTAGTCGTCACGATACTGCCGTTTTCTACTAGAACTTTCTTTGCTTCTCTAGCAACGATTGTCAATGAATAGGAGCTGATATCATGTGCAAGCAGAAATCCATCTCTTGATGTATCTGAAAATCTTCCTCTTAAATCCTCAGTATTGGCAAATGCAATCGAATGGAAGACGCCATTGATTTTTCCGCATTTCTCACCGATTTCTTCAAATGCACGAACTACCGCTTCATCTTCCTGCACATCACATTGGATCAGCAGTGCATCCTGATTATTTTTTAATTGAGGCAGTAATCTGTCGAGTTCATTCCGGCTGCGGTCTTTACGATATGTAAAGATGACTTTTGCGCCTGCTTCGTCTAATACTTGTGCCACTCCAAAACCGATACTTCTTTTATTGGCAATACCCATAATGACAAATTGATGTCCTTCTAAGTTTAACATGATATCCCTCGCTATTATTATAAGTTATTAGTACCTGTTACTAATTTATAGTTTTTACACTTGAAATGCAAGAAAAACAGGTTTCCCTGTTTTTCAGTCTATAATAATTCAAGCTCACGTTTAATCTCATCAACGTAATCACGGGACCCTGTGACAATGAGGCGGTCTTTGAAGTGCAGTTCTGTATCCCCATGCGGTACAATAGAATCTTTGCCGCGTAATATTCTGACGAAAATAATGTCTCCGCGGAATGGGAAGTCTCTCAACCGCATTTCATGATAGCGCGTATTCAGCATTTCTATTTCGTATAATGATGTCTCTACATTGGACAGCAGATTCAACATGTTCGGAGATTCAATTAACCCTTTCAACAATGTTTTAGTGCTCTGGAATTCACTGAACAGCTCAATACCTTCTCCAGCCAGCTGCTCATCATCATTCTTGTTTTCGATACGACAGATGACGCGTTTGACACCTCGCTGCTTGGCCATTAAGGCAATATCTCTATTGATCTGCTCATCATTCGTTGAACATACTACAATATCAAAATTAAATAATCCTAAATTCTCCAATGTTTCAACATCATAACTGTCAAGCTCAATCGCCTCGATATCCTCAAGTGTTCGATTATCTGAATTATCCTTTCTATAGAACAAAGTCGGCTGGTAGAGTTCTGACCGAATACTCTGAGCCACCGGAATCGATAGTTGATTCTTACCGATGAAAGCAATTTTAAACACTTTGTCATCTGATAACTGGACCGGAAACAATTTCTTGAAGAAAATCGGTACAATGACACACGTGATAATGGCACTTAAAATTAAAGTTCCTGATAAAACATTGCTGATAGTACCGAGCTGTTCTGCGAGTTTAGCCGATACGATGACGAGAGACAATGTAGACGTCAGTAGAAAGGACGAAGCTACTACTGTTTTCTTGTCATACCACTTCATCAACACGAGCATCGGAAAGAACTTGGTCAGGAAAAAGACAAGTAATAGTAAGGGAATTAAAATTAATAGCGACGGATCCTTCAGCAACTCTCTAATATTCAGTTCTACTCCGACCATGATGAAGAAANNCTGTTGACTAAATCTTGATCCGCTCCGATTAAACTGACGACAACACCAGCTAAAAATGCACCTAGTATATTTTCCGCACCAACCCCCTCTGCCAATGCCACCAGCAGAATAATCAACGCAAAAATCGCACGAATGCCTATCTGTGTTGTGCCCTCCATCATTTTCTTCAGCAGTGATGACTTCTTGAAATAGCCACCGAGCACATAAAACAATGCAGTGAAGACGACTAATATTCCGACAAGCCATAATGGCGAATCACCTTTAGCATGCAGTGTCCCATAGACGGTCAATAACAGCATCGTTACTAAATCTGCAATTACAGCCACGAGCAGGATGATTTGACCAATAGACGTCCGAAGCAAATTCATTTCTTTCAAAGTAGGCATAACTACCCCTAATGAAATGGTCGAAATGATAATGACCATCAACAAAATATCATCTACAAGGCCCGTCCACTTAAACACGTAGGCTGATAATACAGATAGTATCAATATGCCGATAAAAATACTTCCTGTTAATACTAATCGGTTCGGCTCATCTGTATCTTTTTTGTCATTCTTCTTTGTTTTAAATGTTGAAAAGTCAATTTCAAGCCCACTTAAAAACATCAGGAAAATAATACCGAGTGTCGATAAAACATTCAGCATTTCATTCGGCTGTACAAGATTGAATACTGATTTACCGATAAGAATTCCCATTAAAATCTCTNNTCTCTGCTACTACGACCGGCAGGAAATTGAGATGAAGTCTTTTAATTAAAATCGGTGTAATAAGTGCTGTCATGACGATTATGACGAGTGATGGTAAGTGATGTTCCATAGTTCCTCCTACAATAAGTAACTCATAAATGTTGTTGCAAGACCAAAGTATATCAGCATACGGATAATATCATTGATTGTTGATATGAAAGGCCCGCTGGCGACCGCAGGGTCAATCTTAATGCGATGCATCAATATCGGGACAAGTGCTCCAGCAAGTGTTGCAACAGTCATAGCAATCGTCAAACTGAAAGCCACAATGGCGGCCAGTACAGGTTCTTTATAGACGACATATATGATAATGAATAACAACAGAGCACAGCACAATCCAGTCAGTAGACCAGATCCTGCTTCGCGTAATGCCAGCTTAAATTTGTTCTGACCTTCAATCTCACCTGTTGAAATACCACGTACAACAACAGCCAGACTTTGGGTACCAGAATTACCGGCCATACCACCGATAATCGGTATAAACGCAGCAAGTAAAGCCACCTGTTCAAGAGTGGTCTCAAAACTCCCTAGTATCGTCGCTGTCCCCATACCCATAATCGTCAGTGCCGCAAGCCATGGCAGACGCTTTCTGGCAGTCGAGAACACTGAATCGTCCGTGGAATCGATATCGCTGACACCGGCAAGTTTAGAATAGTCCTCACTTGCTTCTTCATCGATAACGTCGACGATGTCATCAATCGTGATGATACCGAGCAGATGATTCTGATAATCAACGACCGGAAGTGCCAATAAGTCATAATCTCTGACAACCATAGCAACATCTTCCTGGTCATCAGCGACATTCACACTGATGACACGTTCATTCATGACCTCTTCAATATAGGCATCATTCTCAGCAATAATTAAATCTCTGAGTGAAATAACGCCAACAAGCTGATTACGGTCATTCACGACAAAAATATAATAAATGGTTTCTGCACTAGGTGC
>DJUI01000032.1:28941-51212 GCA_002438305.1 Staphylococcaceae bacterium UBA6286
GCCTGCTCTTTTAGCTGGAGCATCGCTTCACGGACTGTCACCAATGACGATACTGAAATATACTCAGTAGTCATCAGACCACCCGCTGTATCTTCTTCATAATGAAGCAGCGCTTTAATTTCAGACGCTGCTTCTTTCTCGATCATCAATAACAGGCTTGCAATTTTTGCCTTAGGCAGGTCATTCAATATATCTACAGCATTATCATATGACATTTCACTGAGCATCTGACCGGCATACATAGTATCCATTGTTTCAAACACTTCATCATAGTTTTCAAGTTCAGTCAGTTCGAAAAATTCAGCGACTTCCTGAGGCGACAGCATCTGGTAAATGACACTACGCTTATCTTCATCTGATTCAGTGAAATATTCACCTTGCTCATAAATGTGCAGCGCAAGGAAGACTTCTCTGAATCGGTCCATATCATGCTGCTCAAGCAATTCATCTAGTAATTCTTTATCGTATAATTGCTCTTCTAATTCTTCTGCCATGCGCTCACCTCCTAAAAATACAATTCATTATAACATAGGTATTATACTTCTTAAATCTTGAGCGATTGAATCCTGCAGTGTGATAGAAACACCTGTCATCGGATGAATGAATTTAATCTGGAAGGCATGCAGAGCTTGTCTCGGCAGTCGCTTATCGTGGCCATATAATGTGTCTCCTACAAGCGGATGACCAATTGCCTGGAAATGAACGCGTATTTGATGCGTACGGCCAGTATGCAAGCTCACTAAAGCGATACTATGATCATCCTCCCGGTGCAGCGCAACGAAGCTTGTTAGTGCCGGTTTACCTTCCGCTGACACCTGTCGTTCGATGATTGAGTCGTGCTTTCTCATAATTGGATAATCAATCATTCCGGACACTGGAATCTTGCCGACTAATACACAAATATAAGTTTTAGTAATAATATCGGTCATGAGGTGATGAATCAACTGATGTTTGGCAAATACAACGATACCGCTTGTATTTCTATCCAGCCGGGTGACAATGTGAGGGATGCCTGTCTCTTCGTGCTGCTGAAAATGATAAAGCACTCGTTCCAGCAGACTATCATGTGGATGCAGCTGAGAAGGCATTGTACTGATACCTGCAGGCTTTGACACAATACACAAATATTGATCTTCATACAGTATGGTCAGTGGACCATCACTCGCTGTAAGTCTCGGACTCGGCATTTCTTCCGGCAGATGGACTTCTACTCGATCACCGGGAGTCAGTTCATATCTCACAGTGACAGGATTCCCATTGACAACTAAAGCGCCATTCTGCTTAATGGCGCTTAAACTTTTCTTAGATATGTGTTGAAGCTGAAGAAAATCACGTAGTAACATAGAATGGCTGACAGTATATAACAACTTCATCATTCACTCGCTATAAATGAGTCATGAACCCTTTTCCAGAATGGAAACGGTCTGAATCTCGCAAATTTAATTTTTTCGTCAGCTACTCTATATTGAATTGAGGCAATCCCTTGATGATCGCTTGCGATGTGATCAACCGTCAACTGCAGCATTCCTCTGTTAACAGGTGTAACATGAATGGTGTGATGCTTCGGCAGAACAAGAGGCGAACCGACTGTTCTGAATACACGGTTATTGATCGAGGCGATTTCAGCCATCTGCATCGCTTCGAGTGACGGATGGATGAGTGCGCCGCCGAGCGCTTTGTTATAGGCTGTAGACCCACTTGGTGTCGACATGCATAGACCATCGCCTCTGAATCGTTCAAACTGCTGGCCTCGAATATCCACATCAACCACAAGAGTCGCACCATTATGAGTTTTAATCGTCGATTCGTTCAGCGCTAAGTACCGGGATTCCCGGCCGCCGTTTGTATATCTTACAATCACTTCAAGAAGCGGATATTCGATGCGTTGAATCGGCTCGTTATTGTTAGCAATAATCAGTCGTTCGACTTCATGAGGCAGCCAGTCGGCATAGAAACCAAGATGTCCTGTATGAACTCCGACAAAACTGCAGTCGTCCAGCCGGTGACTGTAAGTATGAAATGCTTGCAGCAGTGTGCCGTCTCCGCCAACTGAAATAACGATATCCGGCATTTCTAAATCTTCAATCATCTTGAAGTCCTTCATATAACTTTTCATTTTTTGTGTCAACGCATTGCTTTTGGAATCGCCTTTTGAAAGAATGGCATATTTCAGCTGACTCACCCCTATCTTAATTCGCTTCTCTGTTCAGTATAATATTTCTGTGCTTCTTTTATTTCTTCTCGAATTTCTGACATTTCTTCATCAAGTAAATAAGCAGCTTCTGCGGCGCGTTCGAGTCGATGCTGGATTTCAGGCGGATAATCACCATCGTATTTGTAGCGCAATGTATGTTCAATCGTTGCCCAGAAATTCATTGCCAGCGTTCTGATCTGAATTTCAGCCAAAATAAATCGCTGACCTTTTAGCGTCTCTATCGGATACTTGACGATAACATGATAAGAACGATAGCCGCTTTCTTTTGTTTCTTTAATGTAATCGCGTTCCTCGACTACNNTTCAAAATCTTTTCTGTTTTTTAACAGCTCGACTACGATATCAATGTCATCTACGAACTGGCACATCATGCGCAGCCCCGCGATGTCATACATTTCTTCTGACAATTTGTCGAACCGAATACCCCTTTTGTTTGCTTTTTCGATGATACTTGGTATGGGTTTCACTCGACCTGTGACAAATTCAATAGGTGAAGATTTCCCCTCTCGTTCATATTGTTTACGAATACCCTTCAACTTAATTTTCAGTTCATCAATCGCCTGTTTATAAGGTGCTAAAAAAACATCCCATTGATTCATTCATCTCACCTCTGCCTTTACAGTTCGAACACTTCTTCAACACGCTCGACAAATGGCTTTCCGTAATTATGATTACCTTCAATATTGTCCAGCAGCATTGCGAACTCTTCATTAAATCGGTCAAGTTCAATAGTACCGTATAAAAACCATTTCTTATCTTGATATAGATTCATCATCTGCCAAGTCTCCTCGACAAATCTTAAATGATGATAGACGTTGCCATCATCCAGTAAATAAACAAATTGAAAATGGTCGCTGTCAGTCAGCAATTGCCCTGCAGGCTGCACCATCATTGGTTCTTCCTCAGTAAATACATGAACCTCATGATCTACGAGTTTAATTTCATTCACATGTAAATTCATTAAAATCTCTCCCTTAACATAGATATTTTAACATAAATCAAAACTAAGTCGTACTATAGCTTATTTCTTTACTTCAATTATATTGTCGTCNNTGCTTTTGGAAGAATTAGAAATTGAATTTAAAAACCTACTCACTTACGAGTCCTTTGCGCAACTAAGAGACACGCTCTTCAAAGAAGTCGACTATAAGACACAGACCAATTTTTACATAGATACATTGCAGCACGACCTCATCAATCAAAAAATAGCTTTGCGCATAAGAGATACTAACGGCAGTCTTGTGATGACTCTGAAAATTCCTCAGACAATCGGTGTGATGGAATATCACGACGCTATCAATGCTGAACTACTGGACCATGAGTATATTGTTGAAGAGGACATCCCTGATAATATTAAAGAACAGCTCGCCCGCTATCCCATTCACTTAAAACAACTGCGTATTGTAGGGGTGCTATCTACTGAACGTAGAGAACTTCCTTATCATGATGGACTGCTTGTCCTTGATGCGAGCCGTTATCTCGATGCAGAAGATTACGAAATTGAATTTGAAGTGCAAGACTACGAAATAGGACGTGCACAGTTTGAGAATTTCCTTTCAGAGTATAACATCCCTAAGGAAAAAACATTGAACAAAGTCCAAAGATTTTATTCGCGTCATCATCAATTAATAAGCAAATAACTTTAATATTATTGCTGAAGTGATATATTTAATGAAAAGGTGATTATATTGTCAACTCCATATGATGCTATCGGACAGGAAACCTTGTATGCTGTTATCGACCGGTTTTATAGCTATGTCAGTAACGATGAACGCATCAATCACTTATTTCCGGACGATTTAACTGAAACTGCTCGTAAACAAAAACAGTTTCTCACTCAATTTTTAGGTGGTCCATCACTCTATACAGATGAACATGGACACCCTATGCTGCGCATGCGGCATAGCCCTTTTCAGATTACGCCTTCTGCGAGCAATGCATGGTTAAGTAATATGCAGCGGGCACTAGATGATTTTGAGATAGATGAAGATTTAAAAGACTATGTATTTGAACGTTTGAAATTGACTGCGACGCATATGATAAACACTGAAGAAAATTGTAGGTGAAAGTATGAAACATTTACAGGTCATTCATAATGACAATGGTCTCTCCCTTCAACCAGTGAAGAAGGTAGAAATCTATTCATTCTTTGATCCGTTCTGCAAAGATTGCTGGGAATTAAAAGCAGTTCTGCGCAAGCTGCAGATTGAATACAGCCAGTACGTTGAAATTAAACAAATACTTCTTCCGACACTGCGAGTACTGACAAAATGTCAGGCTCAAAGTACAACAGAAGATGATAACATCGCTTTAGCTTATAAAGCAGCAGAACTGCAGGGTAGAAAGAAAGCCATGATGTTTCTCCGTTATGTTCAAAATGAAATAATGCCGAAACAAGATATCATTACGCGTGAACTGATTATTGAATGTGCTGAAAAAGCACGACTTGATATAGAAACATTTTTAACAGATATTAAAAGTGTGCACGTAACCAACTCTTTAAAAGTCGATCAGCATATCTCAAGAGAGATGGAAGTCACGATGTCTCCAACGCTTGTATTTTTTAATGAGAACTATGAAGATGACGGACTCAAAGTCGAAGGCATACAGCAGTATGCAATCTATACTTATATCATCAATGAGCTGATCAATCACACAATAGAAAAAGAACTTCCTCCAAAAATTGATGAGTACATCATTGAAAATGAGCTGGTCAGTGAAAGTGAATTAGAAGTGATTTACGAATGGCCGAAGAACGTACTGGCCAGGGAGTTAAAGAAATTAAAGCTGATGAACAAAATAGAAGTCGTCACTTATACGACCGGCCAGTACTGGCGTAAAAAAGAAGTGGTTTAATTTAATCAGATCGCTGTTCTTCACACAGCAAAAAGGTTCTANNTAGAACCTTTTTGCTGTGTGAAATTAGTTTTAAAGACAAAAAAAATACCGTGTCTGTATACACGGTATTTAAACAAAGGGGATGGGAGAAATTTTCACTCAAACAAAGGGGTATGTTTGGTTTGTGATAAATTTCATGTCTGTATAATATCATGAATATACAGGCTGTACAACCTATTCCTCACGAATTCACAATATCGCCATAATGAAAACGTATTCTCTATCAGACTGTCTGTTTAATCAATCGCTCAAATTCATTCAGTCGTTCTTCAAATACTTTGCATGCTTTTTCAATCGGTTCACTCGTCGTCATATCTACACCAGCTTTTTTCAGCACTTCTATTGGGTAATCTGAACTGCCCGCTTTCAAGAATGAATTAATATAGCGATCAACAGCGGGCTTACCTTCATTGAGAATTTGATCGCTGAGCGCCATCGCTGCACAATATCCTGTCGCATATTGATAAACATAATAATTATAGTAGAAGTGTGGAATTCTACTCCATTCGCCTGCGATATAGTCATCATGTTTGACCGCATCACCATAATACTTTTCATTCAACTGTTTGTATTCCTGGTTCAATCGTTCTGCTGTCAACGGCTCGTTGTTTTGTGCAAGCGTGTGGATCAGATGTTCAAACTCTGCGAACATCGTCTGTCTAAACACTGTTCCACGGAAACCTTCCAGCTGATAGTTCAGTAAATAAAGCTTTTTCTTTTCATCTGTCAATGTATTATACATATGATGCGCCAGCAGTGCTTCATTACAAGTAGAGGCTACTTCTGCCACAAAGATAGAATAACCTGACATATTGGACGGTTGATTCTGTCTTGAAAAATAACTATGTGCTGAATGACCGAATTCGTGAGTCAAAGTGAATGTGTTATTCACATTATCAGTCCAGTTCATCAAAATATATGGATTTGTACCATATGTTCCTGATGAATAAGCACCGCTGCGTTTCCCTTTATTTTCATAGACATCTACCCAGCGATTATTCAATCCTTCTTTGATAACTGATGTATATTCTTCTCCCATCGGCTCAAGAGAATTCAAAACCCATTCTTTTGCTTGATCATAAGTCACTTCAAATGTCTCATCCTGGACAAGCGACGTATACATATCGTACATGTTCATCTCTTCGAGCCCAAGCAGCTCTTTACGCAGTGCTGTATAACGATGTAACAGCGGTAGATAGTCATGAATAGTTGAAATTAAGTTGTCATACACTGATTCCGGAATATCGTTGTTGGACAATGCCTGCTGGCGAGGTGAATCATAGCCTCTCACTTTACTTGAGAATACAGCGGCTTTCACTTTCCCTGCCAGTGTCTGTGACAAAGTATTTTTAAACTGGCCATAGTTACGGTATATTTCTTTATAGGCATTTTCTCGCAGTACTCGGTCTGTAGACTCAAGATATTGAATATATGTGCCTTGAGATAGCGGGTGAAGATTGCCGTCTTTATCTTCTATATCATTAAATGTCAGATCAGCATTGTTGAACATGCCAAATACATTGCTCGGAGTGGATAGAGCTTCACCCGCTTCAGCAAGAATTTTTTCCTCTTTGTCAGATAACACGTGCGGTCTTTTCTTGTTGATGCGTTCCAGATCAAAAGCGAAGCGTTTCAATCCCTCATTTTCCTCTACAAACTGATTCAGCTGTTTTTCATCGATTGCCATCAGTTCAGGAAGCATGAAGCTCCATGCGCTGCTGAACTGTGCTGCTAACGCCGCAGCACGCTGCTCCATCGCAGTATATTGGTCATTGGACGTATCCTGATCATGCTTCAGATGGGCATAAACATATACTTTCCCTAATTTTTCATCAATTTCTGAATCAAGTAATAATGCTTTTAATAGATGATCAGCACTTTGGCCGATGGTTCCTTTAACTTCTTTTTCGCGTCCGAGATAGCTTTTGATTTCATTGAACGCCTCTTCAAAAGCTTCGTCGTCAGAAAATATTTTTGTGAGATCCCATGTATTTTCTTCAAGCTGCTGTTCTCTCGTCATCATTTCAGTCATAATTGCCTCCTAAATGTATTGATTATTATAATTTTCTCACTTTTCAATCAAATTTGCACGTATAAGTTTCTGACCGCCGAACGGTATTCATCGATCAGCTGAAGCGCTATCGTGTGATGAGTCAATCCGTTTGTATAATAAGTATAAAATTCAAGTTCATCAGCAAAACGTGGCAATGAAAATCTTCCTTTATCGAGAAGTAGTCTTAAGTTGCTCTGCCACTGAATAGGATGTGTCCTGATATAAAACTGACTCGGAACGACGATGCCTATTTCTTTTGGCAGATGCCGCCAGTGAATCCCTAGTTGATACAAAGCACTGAGTGTTGGTTCCAGCACACTTTTCTTGCCAAGACAGCTGCTGATATACTTCGTGCGTTCTGCTTTGCTGATTGTCACAGCTTGAGTCACAGGACTTACTGTCCTCATGCACAGTATATCATCGACCGATTTGACGCATGTTCGTCTATAGCAAAGAGTCAGCCGATCAGTTAAGCCAATGATTTCATAACAGTAAAATTGAGTGGTGTCAGCATCAAACGTCACTAATAGACGTCTTGACGCATCAATCATGCTGCGTTGGAATAACGTCAATTTGAGCTGACCATCTACTTTTTTTAGAGAAGTCTCAGATGCTATCCAGATGACAGATATTCCTAATGAGTGATAACCATAAGTCCTTGCCATAATGGTCTCTACTGGAATAACGGATAACTGCAGCTCCAGTGCGCTCTTATGATCAACCAGTATATCTGGTATTTGTTCAATTTCATGAATGTAACATTCCATGCTGACATGATGCTGTTGAGACAGCCGGTACAATTCATGTTTGCCGGCTAGATGAGCAGCTGATTCCTGCTTATATATCGATTGATAACAGTCTATGACACGCTGATGGGAAAAATGGGCGATCTTGTACTGCCCTTTCTTTAAAATGACAGGTTTCTGACAGACTGGACATGTAAACAATGACCCTACTGCTTGATCAGCGGACACATATCTTCCTTCATGATTGACTGCAATGAGCATAAAAACACCTCCTACTTAATAATCGTAGAAGGTAATTGTTTTAATTTATTAATTTTAGATAAACTTTGTAATTATATTTTGAAGTACCGCTTGATTTGATGTCGGACATTATGACTCATCACGACCTTACCATATTCTTCGAGCACGGCATGCTTCAGTTTTGTCTGATCGGCATATTCAAAGAGATGCGCAATGTAGCCATCGATGATATCTGATGGAACATTCTTATCAAACTGTACATAATAATAGTACTTACCTTCATACATATAGAGCAGATCTTCAAAATCGACTTGTTCAAATTCATGAGAATGGCTGAACTGTATCACTGTCTCAAGGTCCTTGAACTGAACTAATATGTCATCACTGAACAAATGACCAGCGGGCGCTTTGTCGCCTGTCAATAAATCTGCAAGTTCATGATCATTGTCGATGGCTTTGTTCAAAAACTCGTTGACCTGATATTCCAACTGATCATCTGATTCTTCCTCAGGCAGGTGCATAAATTCATCATTACGAGACTTCGTAACAACAAATTCAATCCCTTTGTCAAAAGCATGAACTTGAATCCATAATGGCCCTTCTATTACAAATTCTTCTTCCTGATTAACTTCTTCCATCATTGACCAGAAAAATTCTTCTCCCTTTTTGCGGTTAGTCCATAAAT
The DNA here is from genome assembly GCA_002438305.1 of Staphylococcaceae bacterium UBA6286. Classification (GTDB taxonomy): domain Bacteria; phylum Bacillota; class Bacilli; order Staphylococcales; family Staphylococcaceae; genus Macrococcus. Next base: position 37,778 of record DJUI01000032.1, read on the forward strand.
CATCCTGCTTAAAGCCGCGCTCTTCCAAATCGGTATATGTCAAATAAAATTTGATTGTCATTTCATTGATTCGTTCTATTCTCATTGTGTATCCCTCCATCTCCGAATGAATAGTAATCTCATTGTATTATAACGGGATAAAAAAACATAGTAATATGATTATGAGAACAAACAAAAGCAGCTGCCGGAATCGACAGCTGCAAAATATCATTAGTCTACCATACGTTGTGCTTCAAGCAGCTGGAATGTACGTACTTTACGAGGAAGGAATCGACGAATTTCGTCTTCGTTATAACCCACTTGTAAACGTTTCTCATCTAAAATGATGGGACGACGTAATAATCCTGGATGCTGCTGAATGATTTCGTATAAATCCTGTAATGGCATTGCATCAATATCAATATTTAATTTTTGGAATGTTTTAGAACGTGTAGAAATAATTTCATCCGTTCCATCTTCAGTCATTCTTAAAATCGCTTTAATTTCATCAATTGTTAAGTTATCAGAAAAAATATTGCGCTCCGTATACGGAATATCATGTTCTTGTAACCATGCTTTCGCTTTACGGCAAGATGTGCAACTTGGTGAAGTAAATAATGTTACCATACATCTCACTCTCCTATTTTATATATGTATTATATCGATCAATGTCTCATCAATACGTAATTAATATATTCCCTCTACAGTTAAGTATAAACCAAAAATGTCAAGAAATATGGTTATATTGATAATTATCAACCTGATATTATTATTATAATTTTCGAACATTAAAATTAAATGAGAAACGTCAAAGAAATTGAATATATTTAATTTACTTTTCAAATCGTCTACGACTAATCAATTACGTCCTGCTCCATTTTAACTCTTAATGAAATAGTGTACAATAGTAAATATCTATTCTTGGAGGAAAGACGATGAAAACATTATTCTCAGGCATACAACCGAGTGGTATTCCGACCATCGGAAACTATATCGGTGCATTAAAGCAATTTGTAGAAATCCAAAATGATTATGAGTGCTATTTCTGTATTGTTGATCAGCATGCAATCACAGTCCCTCAAGACAAAATGACATTGAGAAAAAACACACGGTCTCTCGCTGCTCTCTATCTTGCGAGTGGTCTTAATCCTGAAAAGATAACGCTGTTCATTCAATCAGAAGTGCCGGCTCATGCGCAGGCAGGATGGATGTTAACTTCTATTTCAACAATCGGTGAACTGGAGCGGATGACCCAGTTTAAAGACAAAGCAAAAAATAGAAAAGAAGGCATACCTGCCGGCCTGTTGACCTATCCACCTCTGATGGCTGCTGATATTCTCCTGTATGGCACTGACATTGTACCTGTCGGTGAAGATCAGAAGCAGCATATTGAATTGACGCGTGATTTAGCAATACGTTTTAATCAGCGTTACAACGATATCTTTACTTTACCAGAAGTTCAAATGCCTAAAGTCGGTGGTCGCGTGATGAGTCTGCAGGAACCGACAAAAAAAATGAGCAAATCAGATGATAACACTAAAGGATTCATTTCTTTGCTTGATCCTCCAGCTACTGTTGCGAAGAAAATTAAAAGCGCAGTGACGGATTCTGAAGGTACTGTTAAATATGATAAAGAAAATAAACCCGGTGTTTCCAACCTCCTTACCATCTATTCTATTATTACGAATACACCGATTGAGACACTTGAAGACCGCTATCAAGATCAAGGCTACGGCACATTCAAATCAGATTTAGCTGATGTTATGGTCGACTTCATTACACAGTTCCAGGAATCATATAATTACTATATGGCTTCAGATGAACTGGATGTAATTTTAGACCGGGGTGCTGAAAAAGCAGCAATACAAGCAAATAAAATGCTGAAAAAGATGGAAAATGCTATGGGCCTCGGCCGTAAACGAAAATAAAAAGACTCCGGAAATCCGGAGTCTTTTTTTATTTACCTTCGATGTAAGTTTCTTTTAATGTAGTATCGCCGGCAAATTTGTGAGTGACTAAGTTTTTAACGTAGTCTTGACGCATACGTGAAGTACCACGTTGGTACATCGGGATAATCGGAGCATCTTCTAAGAACATAGTTTCTGCATCCTGTAATGTTTTCCAGCGCTCTTCAGTTTCTTGAAGTAAAGGTCCTTTAGCGTCTTTGATCATCTTATCATATTCGTCATTAGAGTAATCCATTTGGTTATGAGGTCCATCTGTTACGAACATATCTAAGAATGTCATTGGGTCTGGATAGTCAGGGCCCCAACCAGCGAATGATAATTCATAGTCTTTTTTAGACTCTAACGCTAATTTTTGTTTGAAAGGCTGTTGTTTGATTTTTAATTTTACGCCCGGTAAGTTAGTTTCAATTTGCTCTTTTACATACTCTGCATCTTTCTTAGAAGTATCTGCATCGTAAGTCAAGTATTCAAATGTGAATTCGTCTTTACCAAGTTCTTCTTTAGCTTTTTCGTATAGATCTTTTGCTTCTTCTTTATCGTAGTTCAATGGTGATTTAACGCCTTCAATGTAGTCCTTACCATCCGGACCTTTAACGAACTCTTTAGGCATTAATGTATCAACAGCTACAGAACCATTGTTCAGTAAAGTATCAACATATTTTTCTTTATCGATAGATTTAGCTAATGCAAGACGAAGGTTTTTATTTGCTAAGTCTTTGTTTTTAGATTGGTTGATTCTTACGAAGTAAGTAGATGCATCTAATTCAGTCTGGAAATTAGGATCATCTTTGTATTTATCAACGTTTTCTGCTGAAAGACCTACAGAATCAGTTTTACCTGTAGTATATAAGTTTAATGCAGTGTTCGTATCTTTGATGATCTGGTAGTTAACTTCTTTTAATTTAACTTTATCTTTGTCCCAGTACTCATCGTTTTTCTTAAGACTGAATTTCTTTTCAGTTTCCCAAGTATCAAGTACGAAAGGTCCATTTGCTAAAGTATTTTCAGCAGTTGTACCAAATTTGTCGCCTTTTTCTTCAACGAATTTTTCATTTTGAGGCATGAATGTACCGAAAGCAAGTAATTCCTGGAAGTAAGGTACAGCAGTTTCTAATTGAATTTCCAATGTATGATCATCTACTGCTTTAACACCTAATTCTTCAGGTTTCTTTTTGCCTGCGTTCACATCATTTGCATTTTTGATATCTGCCATGATGTAAGCATACTCAGCACCAGTTTTAGGATCTAATGTACGGCGCCACGCATAAACGAAGTCATTAGCAGTAACTGGGTCACCGTTAGACCATTTCGCGTCATCGCGTAATTTAATTGTCCAAGTTTTGCCGTCCTCTGATTTTTCAGGGTCTCCTTCAGCCACACCAGGAACTGCTTTATCATCTTTATCAAGAGTATAAAGACCTTCTAATGTTTGGTTGAATACGTCAAAAGAAACTTGGTCAGTTGCTAATGATGGGTCCATTGATGGAATATCTGAACCAGAAGAAAGATTTAATACTTGCTCATCTCCACCTGATTTGCCGGCTGTGTCAGAACCACCGTCTGATTTTTTATCATCGTTTCCACCAGAACAAGCTGCAGTGAAACCGGATACTGCGATTAATGATGCTAAAAATAATGTACTTTTCTTCTTCATACTATAAATGCCCCCCAACGATTTCTAAAATCACTCTGTAAGAATTTTCAGAAGATTTGTATTAATTATATTTTATATAGTGAACGTTAGCAATAGTTTTTTTATACATTTATCAATTTTTTTGAATATTTTATTTTTTAAATGAATTCAAGGAATAATCACAACTTAATATAGCTTTATTTCTCTATATTTAAATAAAAATAATACTGCATATTATTCTATTTAAGCAGTCACCCTCCATCTCTCTATAAAATAAGCTCTGTTTGTCTCAAAAGACAAACAGAGCTTTTAAGTTGTTAAGCGTTAATGTAGCTGCGATTGTAATTGGCTTTATGGACTTCATACTCTTTTGGAGAACAGTACACAAAGTGGTCAGGTCCTACTTCACGTAGTTCAAGGGCTTCATCAGCTGTATACGCATGAACATCCGAATTATATGTTCTTCTCACCCGTGTACGTTCAGATTCTGGATCTGGCAGCGGGATTGCAGACAACAATGATTTAGTATATTCATGCAAAGGATTGCTGTAAATCGCATCGGCAGGTCCAATTTCTACAAGCTTACCGAAATACATGACGCCGATACGGTCAGAAATATACTTGACCATTGATAAGTCATGGGCAATGAACAAGAATGTTAGGCCACGTTCTCTTTGTAATTTCAACATTAAGTTGACGACCTGTGCTTGAATAGAGACGTCAAGTGCTGAGATCGGCTCATCAGCGATAATGAATTCAGGTTCCACTGCGAGCGCACGGGCAATACCGATACGCTGTCTTTGACCACCCGAGAATTCGTGNNCAACTGTCTCAAGTAATTCATAGACACGGTTAGCTCGGTCTTCTTTATTTTTAGCAAGCTTATGAATATCGATACCTTCAGCAACAATATCCATAACTTTAAGGCGCGGATTAAGCGAAGCATATGGATCCTGGAAGATCATCTGCATACGTCTATTGAATTGAAGAAGATCTTTTTTATTTTTGATTGATTGAATATCTGTCCCGTCAAATATGACTTTGCCGTCTGTCGCGTTATACAACTTGATCAATGTACGGCCTGTTGTTGACTTACCACAGCCGGATTCTCCTACAAGACCCAGTGTTTCACCGCGATAAATATCAAAGGTAATATCATCAATCGCACGAACTTCATTCGCCTTGCCTTGATTGAAGTATTGTTTGAGATGTTTCACTTCTATTAACTTTTCTTTTCCTTGACCGTAATCAATATGACCACGTTTTTCTTCGGCAGATAACACGGTTTGATTCAATTCGCTTTCTGAGTACTGCGATGCATCTTCAGTAATTTGCGATTCATCAACAACTAACGGCCCATCTTCAATTGTATGAGTGTCGCGGTCATCGACCGATTGAACAGTTCTATTGACAACAGATTGCCGCTCGTTATTTGGAGTTGAATGTTCAACCGACTGATCACTAACATCAACGACACGGACATTTTTATTATTTGCATTATCGTTTACTCTTTCGTTTCTCATTAGAAACTAACCCCCTCTACTTGTCTTGGCTGGTCAAACTGGCCAGGAAGGTCCCGTTGTTTCATTTTTACCATCTCAGGAAGATCAACTTTAGGAGCTTGAGGATCCATCAGCCACGACTTCACAAAATGAGTTTTAGAAACTTGATACCAAGGTGGCTCCTGTTCAAAATCAATCTGCAGAGCATATTCAGAACGACGCGCAAATGCATCTCCCACTGGTGGTTTGATTAAATCAGGTGGTGTTCCAGGAATCGCGCGAAGCTCTGTATCCTGAGCTGTGTCTAAACTTGGCATTGAAGACAATAGTCCCCATGTATACGGGTGTTTTGGATCATAGAAGATTTCATCTACCGTACCAGTTTCCACTATTTGACCACCATACATTACAGCTACTCGGTCTGCTACGTTTGCTACAACGCCAAGGTCATGAGTAATGAATATAATGGATGTATCAATTTTCTTCTGAAGATCTTTCATCAGCTCAAGAATTTGAGCCTGGATAGTTACATCAAGTGCCGTTGTCGGCTCATCAGCAATCAATATTTTCGGATCGCATGCAAGCGCAGTAGCAATAACAATACGTTGACGCTGACCACCAGAAAACTGGTGAGGATAGTTATTAAAGCGGGCTTCAGGATTAGGTAAGCCAACAAGCTTCAAAATATCGAGTGCTCTTGATTTAGCATCAGCTTTTGATAATCTTTGGTGTTTAATAAGAGGTTCCATCACTTGTTTACCGATTTTCATTGTCGGATTCAAGGAAGTCATTGGATCCTGGAAAATCATCGAAATATCTCTTCCGCGTACTTTCTGCATTTCTTTTTCTGATAGTTTCGCAAGATCTTTACCATCAAATAAAATTTGTCCTTCTTTGATGCGGCTGGGTGGTGTTGGCAAGAGACGCATAATTGCTTTTGTTGTTACTGACTTACCTGAACCTGATTCACCTACAATAGCAAGTGTTTCTGCTTTATCAAGATGGAAATCAACGCCACGAACCGCCTGTACTTCCCCCGCATTGATATCGAAGGAAACTTTAAGGTTTCTTACTTCTAAAATTCTTTCAGCCATTTATATTTCCTCCTTATTTACGCATTTTAGGGTCAAAAGCATCACGGACGCCGTCACCGAACAGATAGAAACAAAGAATCAGAAAACTGAGGACAAATGAAGGGATAAACATTTGATATGGGTGAATCAACAACATTTTACGTCCATCATTAACTAAAGATCCAAGTGAAGCAAATGGTGCCGGGATACCTAAACCGATGAAACTTAAGAACGCTTCGAAGAATATCGCACTTGGAATTGAGAACATTGCTGTAACGATAATCGGTCCTAATGTGTTAGGTAAAATATGTTTAAAGATTAAGCTTGAATTAGATGCGCCTAGTGTTCTAGAAGCCATAACATATTCTTGATTTTTCAGTTTCAAGAACTGACCACGAACGATACGACTCATACCAATCCATCCGGTCAAACTCATCGCCAGGATGATTGTGATGATACTTGCATCGAACACGATAACAAATAAGATCATGATGATCAAGTTTGGAATAGAGGCGATGACTTCAATGATACGCTGCATGAGTGTATCCACCCAGCCGCCGAAGAAACCAGATATGGCACCATATGTAATTCCGAACAGCACATCCAGCAATGCTGCAACTACACCGATCAGAATAGATACCTGAGTCCCTTTCCAGACACGTGTAAACAAGTCACGACCTAGTTCATCAGTACCGAACCAGTAGTTTTCTTTAATATCTTTTGCTTTGTATAAATCAAATCCATCTTTATCTTTACCATCAAAAGGAAGGAAACTTACATTTTTAAGTGCTTCGATTTTGGGAGGTAAGTTTGAATGATCAATGTTTTGTGCACGGTATGTATGGCCGCTGATTGCCGGTCCAAGGAATGCCATAATAAGAAGCAGAATTAAACCAATCAGCCCTGCAACAGCACCTTTATTGGAACGAAGCTGCAACCACGCATCCTGCCAGAAGGTCTTACTTTGACGTTCAATCTTATCTTCAAAGATTTCGTCGCGATTGGCAAGGATAAAAGGTTGAGACCGATTCGTCGACTGCTCCTGATTTACATCAGCATGTGTGTATACTTGATTGCCATTTGTTTCATTAGCCATTAATCTTTACCTCCTTGAACACGGATACGTGGGTCAATGATTCCATAGAGTACATCGACGATAAATAATACGACGATAAACAATAAGCTCAAGAATAATGTCAGAGCCATAATAACAGGATAGTCATTAGTTTGAATAGAACGAACAAATTGGTCACCAAGACCAGGAATACCAAAAATGGTTTCAATAGTTAAGGCCCCTGTTAAGATACCGACAGTCATCGGACCGATTAAAGTGATGATTGGAATCAATGCGTTACGCAGTGCGTGACCGAACAACACGCGGCTAGTTGTATTCCCTTTCGCTTTAGCAAGCGTAATATAATCTGATCCAAGTACTTCAATCATTTCAGAACGAATATAACGAGCAATCGTTGCAATGACACCTGCTGATAATGCAAGCGCCGGTAATACTGCGTAGCTGAATCCTTCCCAACCTGCTACCGGAAAGATCTGGAAGTGTACTGAGAAATAGTATTGCAGCAATACTGCTAATACGAATGATGGGATTGAAATGGCAAATACTGAGAATACTGTTGCCACATAGTCCACCCATGTATTCTGTCTGACCGCAGCGATGACACCTAGTAAAATACCGACGATAACACCAAAGATCAAGGCGTATAGACCGATTTCCACCGATGGTCCTAAACGCGGAACGATGATATCTGTAACTTCTCTATTATCATATTGGAATGAGATACCGAAATCACCAGTCACTACTTTTTTCAAATAATTGACATACTGTACACCTACTGGATCGTTTAATCCATATTTTTCATTAACGATGATTTTCTGTTCTGCAGATAACTTTTCATCATTATAAGGTGACCCTNNCTAACCTATACACGCAGTTAAATTTATTATACATAACTTATAATAACTAAATTTTCTTATAATTCATACTACTTTTTAAATTTATTTAAAGAGAGCGATATATATTAATATCCTTCTCCACAAATAGTGACATATTACTACTTATAAGAGACTGCATATGACTATTCTTGAGTAAAATCCAAAGAAATTCTTATTATATAAGTTATGAAACAGATGCTGTCATTTGAATCGATGGGAGTCATCATTTCTACTGTCCTGTCAGCTAATTGTCGTCATACCTTCTGTATTATCTCTATCCACCCCAAAGACCATCCATGACAACGTATCTTATTTAACCACGAAAACTCTATGACTATTATAGTTGTTTTATAATTATTTTTGCAATACATTTTTTATTCAGAAATTTTATATTTATAAGATTCTATAGTACTTTTTATTGCTTTAAAGCATTTATTTTTAAAAATTATTCAGTTTTCAGTATAAAAACTAATTTCATTTAAACCGAAACGGTTTTAAACCAACTGTTCGGTCTGTCGTTTATTAAAAAAACTAATATCATATACATTAATAGGCCTTTTCATGTACAATAACTAATGGTCAAAAAATTTTCGGAGGTTTACAGTGAAACGTAATTTTTACTTCATATCATTTGCCGCTCTATTCTTTATGACTATCATATTCGGGCTGATCAATGGATTTAATGGAATAGGAATCATCAATTCATTGTTCATGGCTGCCCTGTTATTATTTTGTATCTCCTTGTTTATTCTATTGCTGTCTCAAGGTGCCTTCAGTATTATGGGTCATTCATTTAGAAGGTTTCAATATATGACTGCACCGAAACGCATGAGAAAAACAATGGAGGATGATGAACTCTATTCAAAGAAACAAGTGGACATTAGACAGCAGCACTATCCAATCACAATGCCACTACTATATGTTTCGTCTGCTGCGATGATCATAACTCTAATCATCTCGTTTATGCAGTCTTAATACGGCTTAATCAAATGACTCATGCCATCAAAAAAAGTCCTGATGATATCATCAGGACCTTTTATTTTAACGATTCACTTATTCGCTGTATTTTTTGAATACCAGTACAGCGTTGTGACCACCGAAACCTAAACTGTTAGACAAAGCATATTCAATCTCCAGTTTCTGAGCCGTTTCCGGTACATAATCAAGATCACATTCTGGGTCTGGTGTTGACTGGTGAATGGTTGGAGGGACAATGCTGTTTTCAATGGCAAGTGACGTAATAATAGCTTCCACTGCTCCTGTTGCGCCAAGTAAATGACCTGTCATTGATTTTGTTGAAGATACTTTTAAGTCTTTCACTGCATCTCCAAACACTTGTTTAATGGCCATTGTTTCGTATAAATCACCGATTGGCGTACTCGTACCATGTGCGTTCAAATATTGGACTTGTTCCGGTGAAATACCCGCATCTTTCAAGGCCATTTTCATCGTTCTCACGCCGCCTTCACCATTCGGTGCAGGCGCTGTAATATGATATGCATCGCCGTTATTACCATATCCAACAACTTCAGCGTAGATGTGAGCACCGCGAGCTTTGGCGTGCTCAAGTTCTTCGAGCACGACAATACCTGCCCCTTCGCCCATCACGAATCCATCGCGACCTTCCTGAAAAGGACGACATGCAACTTCAGGATCGTTGTTGAATGACAATGCTTTGTTAGCCATAAAGCCCGCAATTCCCATCTTAGTAATAGGCGCTTCAGTGCCTCCTGCAATCATAACATCAGCATCACCATATTGAATGATTCTAAAAGCATCACCAATACAGTTGGTGCCTGTAGCACATGCGGTCACTGTACAGCCATTAGGCCCCTGTGCTCCTAAATCGATGGATACTTGACCAGTTGCCATATCAGGAATCATCATTGGAATGAAGAATGNNGGCTGACACGATTAGGTCCGCGCTGCTGTAATTGGTCATATGAATTTTCAAATGTTTCCATACCACCGATACCAGAACCAATCCACACACCGACACGATCACGGTTGTCATCAGTGATTTCGAGTTTGCTGTCAGCAACTGCCTGTCTTGCTGTAACCATCGCATACTGCGTGAAACGGTCCATCTTTCTCGCATCTTTTCTAGGGATATGATCTTCGATGTTGAAATCTTTTAATTCCCCAGCAATTTTAACACCATAATCAGCTGTATCAATTCGAGTGATATAATCAATCCCGTTCAATCCGGCTACTGCATTATTAAAAGTAGTTCTTGCATCATTACCTAGAGGACTTAGCGCCCCGATTCCTGTAATAACAACTCTTTTCTTCATAGTTTCCTCCTATTTTCCCCACACTAATGTTATTGCACCATAGGTCAGCCCACCACCGAAACCAACCAGCACTAAATTACTTCCTTCTTTTATTTTTCCTTGCTCAAGCTCATACATTATTGACAATGGAATGGACGCCGCTGAAGTATTACCATACTTATCGATAGTCACACTCATTTTTTCACGTGGTATTCCAAGTCTTTCACGGGAAGATTCCATGATTCTGATATTCGCCTGGTGCGGAATGAACATATCAACGTCTTCAGGCTTCAGTCCAGCTTTTGCTACAACTTCAGTAGCCATCTCCCCCATGATACGCACCGCAAACTTAAATACTTCACGTCCGTTCATCACTAGTAGCTGGTCTTCTTTGCGATCGTATAAATGTTTAGCACCGGAACCATCGCTGCCAAGTTGTGAACTAAGTATACCATGTCCTTCGCTCACTTCGCCTAGAATAACGGCACCTGCACCATCACCAAATAGAATGGCAGTATTTCGGTCTTCCATATTGGCGATTTTAGTCAGTTTCTCTGCTCCGACTACAAGGATATTTCTGCACATGCCCGTCTTAATAAACTGCTGTGCGGTAATCATACTATAAATAAATCCTGTGCATGCAGCCAGCTGATCCATGGATGGTACGGGNNCAAACCTAAACGTTCCTGTAGCTGATTGGCCACTGCAGGAAACTTATGATCCCCTGTAGCTGTTGCTACGATGACCATATCTATTTCATCTTTGTCAATACCGGCATCTGCAATTGCCTTTTCAGCTGCTATATACGCCATATCACTTGTTTCTTCATCTGCAGCAGCAAAACGACGTTCTTTAATACCCGTCATTTTTGAAATCCATTCATCAGATGTATCTAAAAATTTCTCGAAATCATGATTTGTCATAACTTTTTCAGGGATATATGTGCCAATCCCTTTTATTCCTACGTTCAAATGAGCACCTTCTTATAGTCAGTTATTATAACCAGGTACTAATTTATCATATTATGACTATTTGTTCAACTGTAATGGTTGTTAATTGCTGGTCTTCAAATACGATTCAAAATGGCTCCGTGTCTCTTTTATGCCGTTAGGAAGAACTAATTTTTTTTCGTAGCGGTCAAAATCCTGTTTTATCCGCTTTTGAAACTCCTCATCAATTCGATAAGATATAGGTCCTAGTTCCACCATGTCTTCCTTTACACCTAAATAATAGGTACCACCTCGCAATTGATTATTGCTATACTGATCCGCTGCTTGCGCATAGGCTTTGGACAAGTTCAACTGCAGGCTTGTCAATACTTGTGGCCCATTCATGCTTTGATCGATAATATAACCTATAGTCGATATATCCTGCTCTTTTGCAAGTGACATGACATCAGCATTAATTCCGTCAGCAGCTGGAAAAATAACATCTACGTGGTCGCGTTTAATCATTTGTTCAGCAAGCGCCGCTCCTTTATGATCATAACCGAAAGTGTGGATGTACTTCTCAGTAATCATTACATCGGGATTCTCAAATTTCGCTCCGTCAATGAACCCTTTGATATCGGGCTGAGATTTAAATGCACCGATGACACCTATATGGTTATTGTCTGTGTGATGGCCGGCAATCATTCCACTGAAGAACCCAACAGAATAACCGTCAATATTTATAGCAGTCACATTTTCTGCAGTCGATTTACCATTGAATACGACAAACTGTATATCAGGATATCGAGCTGCCACATCATTGAAGACTTCAGTATATTCTTTACCTTGACCGAATAAAATATTGACATTTCTAGCAGACATCTCGCTTATGGAACGTTCAATCTTCGGACGCGTATTGATATTCTGTTCATAGAAAAAAGCTGTATCGTACGTCTGCACAATGTCCAGCATTCCTTTATAACCCTCAGTTCCCCAAGTCTGGTCGTACATCGAATCCGGAAATAAAAATCCGACGCTGGTCAATTCTTTCCTGCCGCCCCTGAAATATAAGACTGCCGCTGCAATCAACAGCAGTACAGTCACTATCATAATTATTTTTTTCATTATCAACCTCTGAATGTAAGGGTATACTTTTTTATCTATCTCTTTTATAATATAACTATATCAAGATTTATGGAGGATATAAACATGCAATATATCATGACTTTTGTCTGGTCATTCATTTTAGTACATATGATCAATTTCGTATTGATGAGTTTAGGCGGCGGTCAGGACCTTCATCTTGTCACTGCTTCTATTTTATCTGTGATCTTTGCCATTTTTGTTATCCTTATTTCCATGACAATTCCAGATGAGCCGATACCTCATCACCACGAACATTAAAAAAACGATGTAATCGTAAAGATTACATCGTTTTTTTATTCTATGACAAGCTTCGGCTGACCATTATCCATCGTAACAACGACCTTTGCTCCTTCTGCCAGATCATTCTGAATAAGTAATCTGGCAAGCGGCGTTTCAATTTGACGCTGTACAAAACGTTTTAATGGGCGTGCGCCGAACTGCGGTTCATAGGCTTCTTCTGCTACCCATTGTTTGACATCATCAGCTACTTCAACAGACATATGCTGATCTTTAAGACGCACGTTCAGCTGGTCAATAATTTTGTCGACAATGTAAGTCATGTCATTAGCACTTAATGGTTTAAACAGGACAATATCATCCATTCTGTTCAAGATTTCTGGTTTAAAGTATTGATGGAGTGCTGTCATTACTTGATTGCGCGCTTCTTCGCTGATTTCACCTTCATTGATACCTTCCAGTAAATATTGTGAACCAATATTACTTGTCATAATAATGATTGTATTTTTAAAATCTACGACACGCCCTTTAGAATCTGTCAATCGTCCTTCATCAAGTAGCTGTAAGAGCACATTGAAGACATCACTATGGGCTTTTTCGATTTCATCGAGCAGTATGACTGAGTACGGTTGACGTCTGACTGCTTCAGTCAGCTGACCCCCTTCTTCATACCCTACATAACCAGGAGGCGCACCGATCAAGCGTGCCACTGCATGTTTTTCCATATATTCACTCATATCGATTCG
>DJUI01000032.1:51327-51730 GCA_002438305.1 Staphylococcaceae bacterium UBA6286
ATACCTGTCCATTGAGACACGATATAGCCAATTTCTTCATCGGTCACGACTTCTCGAATCAATCGATCAGTTCCTTTTGTTTCTTCCTGAAATTCTTCTTCAAGTTCAGCCAGCTCTTTTTCAATCTGAGGGATTTTGCCGTACTGCAGTTCTGATGCTTTAGCTAAATCATAGTTGTTTTGAGCATCTTCAAGCTGTTGACGATACTGATCAAGCTCGCTGCGTTTCTCCTGGACAACTTGTATCTGAGCTTTTTCCTTATCAACTTTTGCAGTTAAAATCTGCTGTTTCTCTTTCTCGTCTGCTAATTCTTTCTGCAGTTCTTTTAAGCGGTTCATACTTTGGGTATCCTGCTCATTTTTTAATGCTTTCTCTTCGATTTCGAGTTGCAGCACGCGCCGAT
>DJUI01000030.1:0-4425 GCA_002438305.1 Staphylococcaceae bacterium UBA6286
GCATATGCGCTTTGCATGCCTAGGTTTGTGACAGCTGCTTTTGATACCGCATAAGGAATCTCAGATGTCATCGGTCCTAGGTGTTGACCTGACGTAAACAAAGTAATGCATCCCTTTTCTGCTTGTAATTGTGCCTTGAAGTGTTTGATCAGCAGCATAGCAGCTGTTACATTCACTGCCAGATGCTTATTGATCTCTTCTGCATTCCAGTCGTCAAGCGCACATTGCGTACTATAAGCATGACAAATGATCATGTGTGATATTTCGTATGGTCCTAATTCATTAATGAGCGATTGTACGTTGTCCGCTACCGATAAATCACAATCTTTCAAGCGGACAAACTGATCCTGATATAAATCTCCAGCATCATCATACCCCATCTTCTGGTCATAGTCAGTTGAGCCATGGGCATAAACTTTGTAGCCTTCCTTTAAGAAACGATGGACTAAATTCGCACCGATTCCACCTTTTCGACTGACACCCGTAATCAATATATTCTTCATACAGACCTCCTTATATCAACATCACCTTTAATCACCTGCAAAAACTCATCTCCCCAATTACAAATCGAAAAAACTACTCCATCAAGTTTCAACCCTATTTCTGTCAATTTGTAATCTACCTTAGGAGGCACTACTGGGTACACTGTTCTTTCAATGATTTTGTCTTGTTCCAGCTCGCGAAGTTGTCTGATTAACATACGCTGATTAATATCAGGAAGTTTATTTTGTAACTCACTTAATCTTAATCTGTCCTCATGCAAAAGATGATAGATAATTGCAATTTTCCATCTACCTCCAATGACAGATAACGCCAAATCTTTCGATGTATAAAATTCTTTATTATTATATTCAATGAACATATTCATTCCTCCTTTCTATGGTGACGAAAATGTCAGTATTGTCATTTGTAATCCATAGTATCATAATAGAGTTATAAAAGATAGATAGGAGAAATTATTATGAAATTACAATTAGCAATCGATTTATTAGATCAAATAGAGGCAGCAAAGCTAGCTCAAGAAGTAGAAGAATATATTGATATCGTAGAAATTGGAACACCTATCGTTATAAACGAAGGGCTATCTGCCGTTGAACATATGAGTAAGTCAGTTAATAACACACAAGTATTAGCAGACTTAAAAATTATGGATGCTGCGGGATATGAAGTAAGCCAAGCTATAAAGTTTGGTGCTGATATCGTAACAATCTTAGGAGTGGCTGAAGATGCTTCAATCAAAAGCGCTATTGAAGAAGCACATAAACACGGTAAAGAACTATTAGTTGATATGATTGCTGTTCAAAATTTAGAACAGCGTGCAGCTGAATTAGACAAAATGGGTGCTGATTATATCGCAGTTCACACTGGGTATGATTTACAAGCTGAAGGTGTATCACCTTTAGAAAGTTTACGTACTGTGAAATCAGTGATTTCAAATTCTAAAGTAGCTGTAGCTGGAGGTATTAAACCTGATACAATCGAAACAGTGGCAGCCGAAAAACCTGACTTAATTATCGTAGGTGGCGGTATCGCGAATGCTGATGACCCAAAAGCTGCTGCTAGAAAATGTCGTGAAATCGTTGATGCACATGCATAATCACTTTGAATTAATTTTAAATGAAATAAAGCAGACATTAGCTCATGTTGATGGAGCAGAATCAGAGAAATTTACAAAAGATCTTATGGATGCATCATCAATATTTGTAGCTGGTAAAGGCCGTTCTGGTCTTGTCATTAAGAGTTTTGCTATGAGATTAAATCAATTAGGCAAAAAGGCTTATGTCGTGGGTGAAACAACTACACCATCAATCCAGAAAAATGATGTCTTCGTTATAGCATCAGGTTCAGGATCTACAGCTCATTTAAAGTTGCTCGCTCAAACAGCGAAAGATAATGAAGCATATGTATTATTATTATCAACAAAAGACGAATCACCAATTGCTGATATTGCAGACTTAACCATCGTATTACCTGCTGGTACAAAATACGATGCAGAAGGTTCAAAACAACCTTTAGGCAGTCTCTTTGAGCAAAGCAGTCAAATCTATTTAGACAGTGTCGTGCTAACGATTCAAGAAGCACTAAATGTTGATGAAGAAACAATGCAGAATAATCATGCAAATTTAGAGTAATAATAATTTGAAACAATAATAAAACGCCTCTCTATAATTATAGAGAGGCGTTTTATTATTAAGAAAAAATCACATCTGAATCGTCTATACTTAACTGGACAACTCCCCTGAGGGGATGTAATGTTGAATTAAGAAAGTAGGCGATTTATTTATGGATAGAACAAGAAGAACATTTACGCCAGAATTTAAACTTCAAATGGTACGTTTATTTGATTATTTCGTTTGTCAAAATAAGCTAGACAATTTCTCATCTTCGATGAAACTCATGAATACTTCCAATGGTGTTTTATAGCCCAGCGATTTTCTGGGACGATGATTAATATTTTGAGCAACACTAATGATATGATCATCAGTGACTGAATTGAAGTCTAATTCTTTATCTAATCCACCGCGTCTAAGTATCCCGTTAGAATGTTCATTCAATCCACGTTGCGTCAGCAGTTGAACCGTGAGATGCAGAAGTTCCATTCTGAATACCGGACGCCGATTGCGGTGAACAGTAAGAGTATTGTTACGGCTGAGAAGTCGCAGAAAGTGTTCGATTCTCTGCAGAAGATGGACCAGTTGAAGCATGATATTGTGACGTTGAAGACAGCGATTCATCTGAAGAATTCAACCTCTGAAATTGAGGCGGGCGTCACGGCGTCTGATATGCTGGAGCAGCTGAAGCTTGAGCGTAAGATGATTGAGGAGCTGCAGAGCTATACGGCATTCGGCTATGGCCAGGAACGGATTAAGACGGTCGCTGGTGTCGGCGTAGTGGAAGAAGGGATTATTGAAGAGGATAGGGTGAATGCTTATATCGAGGAGCTGGAAGCGGCAGCAAACGCCAAGTCCATGAAGGTCGACCAATTCAACAGCACGATGATGATTGAAGTCGAACTGCTCACTTCATAATCTGTTTCTGGTAGAAAGACTACTTCTCAATAGATCATATTTTGTACGGACGTTAACGCCTTACGACTTACACTTTGTTACGCCTTATGGATACGAATCTAGGAGACGAAGTATGTGATTTTAATCTTTCGATGGGCAAATGCCAAAAACTTTGGGCACCTAGTTTTGCCTTTAGCGGTGTTCTTCACTGTTCATAATCAGCCAGTCCTTAGGGGCTGGCTTTTTTTATTGGACCTATCTTCTCAACCTTAAAGTTTCCTTAAATTTCTAGCTGGCGGGTTACATCCTGGCGTGATTTCATATACAGTGGGAGAAAAGGGGGTCATGTTGTGGAAGAGAATATAAGTCTGTCTGTTACGCATTTAAAGAAGACCATCGGCAAGCGGACCATCATCAATGATGTCAGCTTTGCGGTCAGAAAGGGCGAGGTGTTCGGCTTCTTAGGGCCGAATGGTGCCGGCAAAACGACGACAATCCGGATGATTGTCGGTCTGACGACACCGACAGCTGGNNGGAGATATTACTATATTAGGTCACTCCATCACCACTGAACGTGCGGAGGCCATGGAACATGTGGGGGCCATTGTGGAGAATCCCGAGCTGTATCCGTTTCTGTCAGGGCTTGAAAATCTGAAGCAGTTCGCCCGTATGCAGAAAGGGGTCACCCGCGAGGATATTGAGCGTGTCGTCAAGCTGGTCGGGCTTGAAGAGAGTATTCATGACAAGGTGAAGAAGTATTCACTCGGGATGCGGCAGCGTCTCGGTCTTGCGCAGGCGCTTCTGCACAAGCCGTCTCTGCTGATCCTGGATGAACCGACGAATGGCCTTGATCCGCAGGGAATCAGAGAGNNATCTCTCTGTTATTGTTTCGAGTCACCTGCTCAGTGAGATGGAGATGATGTGTGACCGTATCGGCATTATTCAGCATGGTCAGATGCTCAGTATAGAGGATGTGCACCAGGTCAGCACGGCTGAAGATGTTGTGCCGCATCGCTTCGATGTCTATCCGGTAGAAGCGGCAGTGCGCTATTTCGCGTCCCGCGGCATGACAACCGTTCAGGATAAGGATCTAGTCGTCCAGGTTAGACAGAAGGATGTACCCAATATCATCAGAGGTCTCGTCCAGGCGGATATCGATGTCTACGGGGTGGTCATGGACAAGGAGACACTGGAAGAACGATTCCTGAAGATGACTGGAGGTGCCAAGCATGTTTAATCTGATTAAAAATGAATGGATCAAGTATTTTATGCGTCCGGCGACGTGGGTCATGCTCGCGCTTATCGTCCTGGTCTTTGCGCTTGGTATCATGCTGGACCGCTTTACGACAGGTGAGACGGATAGAAATAAGACATACGGAGAGAACTGGCGGACAGAAGTGCAGGCGGATATCAAGGA
>DJUI01000030.1:4602-8775 GCA_002438305.1 Staphylococcaceae bacterium UBA6286
TGAGCCGTGAACATCAGCAGGGTACGATCAAGTTACTGATGATTCGGCCTGCTTCCCGCCTGAAAATATTCTTCGCTAAATATCTGTTCGTGCTGCTGACTTCACTGATCTTTGTGGTCTTCACATATGGCATCTCAATGCTCTTCGGCCTCATGACACGAGCGCACAACCCGACGTCTAAGTTAGCTGTGACCGATGCCGAGACGGGTGATTTTAAGATGGTGGAATTCTGGCCGCTCCTGGCTAAAGTCATGGCCAATGATCTGGTGATGGTCATCGTCCTGGCGACAATAGCGTACGTATTATCTGTGCTGCTGCGTAATACAGCGGCAGCGCAGGGGATCTCACTCGGTCTGTTATTCCTGGGCTCGCTGATCGTCAATTTCATCGCCTCAAAAACAGAACTGGTCAAATATATCTGGCCGGCGAACTGGTCGCTGAATCGCTATATAACAGGATTACCGGCTGTCAAAGAGATGACGTATGGCTTTTCACTCAGCTACAATATCATCGCACTTATCATAATTGTCGCAATCGCTGCCTATGTCTTTAATAGACGGGATATCGCGAACTAAGTGTCTGAAAGCATACAAAAAATAGATGAGGCACCTGTTTAGGCCGCATCTATTTTTGTCATTAAAGAACTGGAGAGGAGAGTCTCTTTTAATCCAGATAGAAGATGATATTTGCTTTATCTTCCTGTGGCGTTCCTTTATAAATATGATTATCGAAGCCGCCGATGACAAACTGATTCTTTAAATAGAAGCGGCAGGCAGCCAGATTATTATCCTGACCGATTGTATAGAGGCCGTTATAACCGAGCGCTAAGGCAGTGTCATAGGCTTTCCTGATTAAGCGGCTGCCGATGTTCTTATGACGCGCTGACTGTTTTACTTTCAGGTCGCTCACGTAGAGATATTTAAAGCCGTCATGCTCAAGGACAATCAGACCTACGCTCACTGTATCTTCAAATGCACCGAGATAAATGAAACGTTGCTCATCATTCTGGTACTGCTCTTCAGGAAAACACATGTCAGTGATATCTTTTTCTGGGTATAGTTGCTCTGAATAAGACCACTTTTTCCCGTCATAATAAATAATCATGCGTCCGAATATGTTAAAAGGTTCATTGGTCAGTGATATTTGCGTAATGTCAGGGATTTGCTGGATACTGATTATTTCCCGGTCAGTTGTCATCTCTTCATCTCCTTCTTCGTACGATACACGTCACTTGCATCAATCAATGCATTATCAAATGTGGTTTAGGACGTTAATATAAAGATAACACAAAATTTAAGAATGGAACAAGACTACTGCAATCTAGGGATAGTGGTCAGATATGATTTCAATAGGAGGTGAAGCGATGGAAGAGATTCATCATTATACGGAGCTGACAGAGCGTATGGCTGGAGAGAAATTTGTCCTGTATGTTATGTCAGAAGGATGCAGCGTCTGTCATGCGCATCTGCCGAAGGTCGAAGAACAACTTACTCGTTATGATATTCCGCACGCGAAGATTCTGGTCAATGACATGCCGGAAGCGGCAGAGCAGCTGTCTTTATTTACGGCGCCGGTTGTTATTTTATNNCAATTTCACCGGCAGGCCCGCATCATTGATTTTAAGACGTTAAATTACCGGCTGAGTCAGCTAGCTGCACTGTAACAGCATTGCTGACAGATTTTCAGACTTTAAAAAAGACAAACTCAAGCCTTGAGAAGGTCTTCGATGTTAGGCACGTCTTGTCATCAATCTGAGGCCAAATGCCAGTAAGAGGATGCCCATCACAACGATGCCGGTTGAACGGTTCTCCTCACCTGTATCAGGCAGCTGTGTAACGGTTGTCTGCTCCTGTGGGGTCTCTNNACTTGAGATAATTGGCCCGAGTCTTTTTGAATAGTCAGCTGGTTCACCTTCTCGAGGTCTGCAGCCGGAAGTCCAGATGGATCAAAGCCGACATTCGCCCAGCCATCGCCATCCGTATCGGTAGATGCAGGTAAAATCTCACCCGTCACAGTTTTAGCCCCTTCATCAGCGAACGCAGACGTAGTGATGGCCGGAAGTTGCAAAGTACCTATAGCTAAAGATGCGATAAGAAGTTTATTTAGTCTCATTATATTTTCCCCTTTATTGTAAAATACTTCCATTATAATATAAATGATGTCTTATTATTTGAATTTTATGTAAAGAAAATATATTTATTTTGATATGGTTTTATTTAGCCGGATCTTTAAGTAAATAAGTAACGAGCTGTGCTATTCATCACTGTAAAATAGCTTAATGGAAATGGAAAAACTCATCACTAAAAAACAATTTGTGATTAAGGTAGTATATACTGTTATGGCGGGTATGATAGTAATGAGTCAAGTCAATCATGGGGATGTAAAAGGTGAGCTAATAGTATTTTCAACAGAAAATTTTATTTAGATTTTTACCAAACATATTTTTCTGATTATTGCGTCTATTCAAAACTTTAAAAATTGATGTTGACTTCATATTTTTTTGTTGTAACATAAAGTTATAAAAATTAAATAAATAATTTAACTCTTATCCAGAGAGGTGGAGGGATAGGCCCTACGAAACCTCGGCAGCAGATTCTTTTTGAACACTGTGCCAATTCCTGCAACGAAAGTTGTAAAGATGAGACAAGACTCGGTATATATTCCTGTGGACTTGTTCTTGTCCATGGGATTTTTTTGTGGAGTTAAATGCAGAAGGAGGGTTTATCGTTGGTCATTGTTCGTAAGATCGCCAGTATCATTATCACAATGTGGCTGATTATCACAGTAACATTTATCATCATGCATTCCATTCCTGGCGATCCGTTCTCAAATGATTCCAAAGCATTATCAGAAGAACAGCTGAATCATATGAAAGCGAAGTTTCATCTGGATCAGCCGGTTCTGAATCAGTATTTTATTTATCTCAAGAATATCGCCATGTTTGATCTCGGGCCGTCTATTCAGTCGGAGAGCCGAGATGTTAATACAATCATTGGCGAAGGCATAGGTGCATCTGCGCTGCTCGGTATTCAGTCTATTGTCATTGCACTAATTGGTGGCATCATTCTAGGGACTATCGCAGCGATTTATAAGCACCGCTTTCTGGATTTTCTGGCATTATTCATTGCGATTATTGGTATCTCGGTTCCAAGTTTTATTCTCGCGCCACTTCTGATTAAGTATTTCGGCGTAGAATGGCAGCTTCTTCCTATTGCCAACTTTGATACATGGTGGCACTCAATNNCCCTTGCGATTATCACCCGTTATGTTCGGAGTAATATGATTGAAGTGCTGAACTCCAACTATATTCGCACGGCGAAAGCAAAAGGTTTACCGATGACTTACATACTCACGCAGCATGTACTGCGTAATACATTACTGCCTGTTATTACATTTCTCGGTCCGTTATTTGCTTCAGTCGTGACCGGCACGTTTGTCATCGAAAAGGTCTTCTCCATTCCAGGTATCGGCAAATATTTTGTGGAGAGTATTTTCAACCGGGACTATCCAGTCATCATGGGAACGACGATTTTCTACAGTTTTATATTATTATTGACGTTGCTGCTCGTTGATATCTGTTACCGTCTGATTGACCCAAGAATTTCTTTAAGGAGTGGTGAGAGATTTGAATAGTTACACAGATACTTCGTTCGAGAAATTAATACCAAGAGATGATGGACAGGACATTATTTTAAAGCGCGCTTCTACCCGGAAACAGCTGCTTCTTTCTTTTTTTAATCATAAGATGGCTATTTTAGGTATATTTGTACTATTTTGTATTTTAGTAATGGCTATTATAGGGCCGATGATCTCGGGTTATGAAGGAAGCAAACAGTCTCTGATTGAAGCGAATCTCGCACCTGACAGTAAATACTGGTTTGGTACAGATGACTTAGGACGAGATATCTTCACGCGTATTTGGCTGGGGGCCCGTATCTCTTTATCCATCGGGATTATTGCAGCACTGATTGATATCGTTGTCGGCATCGTCGTCGGAGCGATTTCAGGTTATGCAGCAGGTCGTGGCAAATGGGGAGATAGAATCGATGGTTTTCTGATGAGGGTTGTTGAGATTTTATACGGTGTGCCTTATCTGCTTGTGGTGATTCTGTTACTTGTCCTGATGAAACCGGGGCTAGTCACTATGATTATTGCACTGAGTCTGACAGGCTG
>DJUI01000030.1:8780-9251 GCA_002438305.1 Staphylococcaceae bacterium UBA6286
GAAGCACATCATTCCGAATATTATGGAGGTCATTATTGTCAACCTGACCTTCACCATTCCATCTGCTATCTTCGCTGAATCTTTTCTCAGCTTCCTCGGACTTGGTGTGCAGGCACCTGCTGCCAGCTGGGGGACGATGGCGAATGACGCGCTCGGTGTGATCTTAAGTGGTGAATGGTGGCGCTTATTATTTCCATCTCTACTGATTGCACTGACCATGTTTTCTTTCAATGCGATAGGTGACGGTTTACAGGACACACTTCAAGTTGAAGTAGACTAGGAGGAATATATGACAGAATTACTCACAGTAAAAAATCTTCAAGTCATCACGAAAAAAAGAGCAATTCCTATCGTTAAAGGGGTGTCTTTCAACGTTGAACGTGGAGAAGTATTCGCTATTGTCGGTGAGAGTGGCAGCGGTAAAAGTATCACAACACAGTCAATCGCAGGGATGCAGGCAGGGAATCTTAC
>DJUI01000030.1:9295-10385 GCA_002438305.1 Staphylococcaceae bacterium UBA6286
CAGGACCTGCAGAAGATAAAGAATAAAGACTGGCTGAATATCAGAGGACATCAACTCGGCATGATTTTCCAGGACCCAATGACCTCACTCAATCCTACACTTACGATAGGTAAACAGCTGATGGAGATATTTATCATCAAAAAGAAATATTCCAGGAAAGCCGCAAGGGATGAAGCTATCCGTCTGCTGAAAAGTGTGGAAATCACTTTTCCGGAAGCGAGACTTAAACAGTATCCGCATGAGCTGTCCGGTGGCATGCGCCAGCGTATCGTCATNNNNGCCGATGAGCCGACTACAGCGTTAGACGTCACGACACAGAAGCAGATTTTATCGCTTTTGCAGAAGTTGAAAGAAGAGAAAGGCAGTGCCATTCTGCTGATTACTCATGACTTAGGCGTTGTCGCTGAAATAGCAGACCGGGTGGCTGTCATGTATAGCGGCAAAATTGTTGAACAAGGGTCTGTGGAAGCTATCTTTAACCATCCGAAACATCCTTATACAGCAGGGTTACTGGCTTCACTGATTAAAGAGGATACAGATAGAAGTCAGCCTTTATACTCTATTAAAGGGAGACCTTCTATGGCACACGAAATCCCGCAAGGTTGTCCGTTTGTCGATCGTTGTCCGTATGCCATGAATATCTGTGTCTCACATTATCCAGCAACGACACATAAGCAGGACCATCAAGTAGACTGCTGGCTTGAGGAGGTGAGAACTTAATGAGCCTGATGACGATTGAACAGGTGGATAAGTTTTATCCGCAAAAAACAGGGTCACCCGTTCAGATTCTGCACAATATATCGTTCACTATTAATGAAGGCGAAGTATTAGGTGTCGTCGGTGAGAGTGGCAGCGGGAAATCGACGCTAGGGAAAATTCTAACTAAAATAGAGCCGTATCAGCATGGCAGTATTCATTTTAAAGGACAGTCAATTGATACGCTGTCCAAGAAAGAACTGAAGAACTTCAGGCGTCAGGTTCAGATGATTTTTCAGGATCCGGATTCATCTCTTAATCCTCGGATGAAAGTACATGACATTATATTAGAAGGAGTTAGAGGATTCGGTATTCAAGTGGACGATCAGGATGC
>DJUI01000073.1:0-8541 GCA_002438305.1 Staphylococcaceae bacterium UBA6286
TATTTTGCTATTTTACTCGTAACATGTATCGTATTTGTCGGCTTTGACTTATTCCGTCCTGCCGTTACGAGCTATTTATCTAAAATTGCCGGCAATGAGCAAGGTTTCGTCGGCGGGATGAACTCGATGTTTACAAGTTTGGCGAATATTTTCGGGCCGATTTTAGGCGGGATGTTATTCGATATAGATATTAACTATCCATATTACTTTGCAACGGTTGTCATCTTCTTCGGTATTCTGTTAACATTAATTTGGAAGAAACCTGCATCGTATATGTAATTTTTTCTGTCTTTTGCAATGGATTTATCTGTTTTACAAGTAAATTTGCTTAAGGAGGATTTCATCATGACAACTAAATCAAAATCAGAACAACTTATTTCAACTACGGAAAAATTCGGGGCGCACAATTATCACCCACTTCCGATCGTAATCGAAAAAGCAGAGGGTTCCTGGGTGACAGACCCTGAAGGCAACCGTTATTTAGATATGCTCTCGGCGTATTCAGCTTTAAACCAGGGTCATCGCCATCCGAAAATTATTCAGGCGTTAAAAGATCAGGCAGATGCGGTGACACTTACGTCACGTGCATTCCATAGTGCAACATTAGGTGTTTGGTATGAAAAGGTCAGTAAGCTAACAGGCAAAAATATGGTACTGCCGATGAATACAGGTGCTGAAGCAGTTGAAACAGCGATTAAAGCGGCTCGACGCTGGGCATACGATGTCAAGGGCGTTGCGAAGGATCAGGCAGAAATCGTTGCGATGAAAGGTAACTTCCACGGCCGTACAATGGCAGCAGTATCCTTATCAAGTGAAGCAGAGTATCAGCGGGGTTATGGTCCATTACTCGGCGGCTTCAAACTAGTTGACTTCGGTGATATCGAACAGATCAAAGCAGCCATCACACCGAATACAGCTGCCGTATTACTTGAGCCTATCCAAGGTGAAGCAGGTATTAGTATTCCGGCTGATGGCTTCCTGAAGCAAGTCCGTGAAGTTTGTGATGAGAATAATGTTCTATTTATCGCTGATGAAATCCAGGCAGGTCTAGGCCGTTCAGGTAAACTTTTTGCGACAGACTGGGATAATGTTAAGCCGGATATGTATATTTTAGGTAAAGCACTGGGCGGTGGTGTCTTCCCGATTTCATGTGTATTAGCAGATAAGGAGATTCTTGAAGTATTCAATGCAGGATCACACGGTTCTACATTCGGCGGTAACCCGCTTGCTTGTGCCGTCTCTACCGCAGCTCTTGATGTACTGGTCGATGAGAAATTATCTGAACGTTCCCTTGAACTGGGCGAGTACTTCAAAGCGGAGCTTCAGAAGATCGATAATCCAGTCATCAAAGAAGTACGCGGCAAAGGACTCTTCATTGGTGTTGAATTAACTGAGAATGCACGTCCATACTGTGAGCAGTTAAAAGAATTAGGCTTGTTGTGCAAAGAAACTCACGATACAGTTATCCGCTTCGCACCGCCGCTGGTTATTTCTAAAGAAGACCTTGACTGGGCCATTGAACAAGTAGAGACAGTATTTGCGAAATAATTATTTGATAGCGTTTTCAAAACTTTGATTTAAACCACTTCTTTTATTGTTTAATGTGTTACAATGAATAACGAATAATTATTTTTAAAAAGAGGCGAAGAGGATAATGACGGAACATTTAAACTTAGTATCATCAACTCAAGTAATTATTAAAGATGCATTAGACAAACTTGGTTTTGACGAAGGCATGTATGACTTAGTTAAAGAACCGATGCGGTTATTAACTGTAAGAATCCCTGTACGTATGGATGATGGGACAGTTAAGACTTTTACAGGTTATAGAGCACAGCATAATGACGCTGTCGGACCTACTAAAGGTGGTGTTCGTTTCCATCCGGATGTTGATGAAGATGAAGTTAAAGCACTTTCTATGTGGATGACATTAAAATGTGGAATAGTTGATCTCCCTTATGGTGGTGGTAAAGGGGGTATCGTCTGCGACCCTCGTCAGATGAGTATTCACGAAGTGGAACGTTTATCACGTGGTTACGTGCGTGCGATTTCACAAATTGTTGGGCCGACAAAAGATATTCCGGCTCCTGACGTATTCACTAACTCACAGATCATGGCATGGATGATGGATGAATACAGCAAGTTGGATGAATTCAACTCACCAGGCTTCATCACTGGTAAACCGATTGTTTTAGGTGGGTCACAAGGGCGTGACCGTTCAACGGCTCTTGGCGTCGTCATTGCGATTGAAGAAGCGGCAAAACGCCGTGGCAAAACAGTGAAGGATTCTCGAGTAGTCATCCAAGGTTTCGGTAACGCCGGCAGCTTCCTTGCTAAGTTTTTATATGATGCAGGTGCAAAAATAGTAGGTATCTCAGATGCACATGGTGCGCTCCATGATCCTGACGGCTTAGATATTGATTACTTACTTGACCGTCGTGATAGCTTCGGTACTGTCACTAACCTTTTTGAAGATACGATTACCAACAAAGAATTATTTGAATTGGACTGTGATATTCTTGTACCGGCTGCTATCTCTAATCAGATTACAGAAGACAATGCCAATGATATAAAGGCAGATATCGTTGTAGAAGCAGCCAATGGTCCGACGACAATGGAAGCAACAAAAATTTTGACTGAACGCGGTATTCTATTAGTTCCGGACGTCCTTGCAAGTGCAGGCGGTGTTACTGTGTCATATTTTGAATGGGTACAGAATAACCAAGGGTACTACTGGACTGAAGAAGAAGTCAACGAAAAATTACGTGAAAAGTTAGTCAAGGCATTTGATACGATCTATACATTATCAGAAAATCGCAAAATTGATATGAGACTTGCCGCTTATATCGTCGGTATTAAACGTACTGCAGAAGCAGCACGTTACCGTGGGTGGGCGTAATAAATTTTAACACTAAGATGCTGGAACGATTGAAGTTCCAGCATCTTTTGCTTTTGAGTAAGAGATGATAATGATTCATTGGTTTTTGAGCATATTGGTTTATCCTCGGCCCATGAAGTTATAAACTTATGACTATCAACTAGGGAGGTTTGTTATGAATTCATTTACATTCTATAATCCAACACAGCTGGTCTTCGGCAAAGACAGCATCGAAAAATTACCGGATATGATCAAACAATTCACATCAGGCAAAAAAATACTGATCACTTATGGGGGAGGCAGCATTAAACGTACTGGTCTATATGACCGTGTGATGGCGCTGCTTGAAGGATACGAAGTCACAGAACTTGCTGGAATAGAACCGAATCCTCGTCTGTCTACTGTAAAAAAAGGTGTTCAGCTGGTAAAAGACAATCAGATCGATTTTATTCTGGCCATCGGTGGAGGCAGCGTGATTGATGGAACAAAGTTAATCTCAGCAGCAAGCACCATTGATGAAGATCCTTGGAAAGTAGTAAAGCGTGAAGTTGTACCGACATCTGCTGTACCTTTTGGAACTATTTTGACGATTGCAGCAACAGGTTCTGAAATGAATTCAGGCAGTGTCATCACAAATTGGGAAACCAATGAAAAGTTAGGTTGGGGAACACCGCTTGTATTTCCTAAATTCTCATTGCTGAATCCCGAAGTGACTTATACGCTTCCTGCCAATCAGACAGTGAATGGTATTGTGGATTCCATGAGTCACCTGCTTGAGCAGTATTTCAATGAAGCAGATAATAGCGCAGTCGGAGATGCTATGATTGCGGGTGTAATGAAGGAAATCATGAAAGCTGGTAAAGTTGTTCAGACAGAACCAGAAAATTATGAAGCGCGTGAAACGCTGATGCTGGGTGCCACTGTAGCATTAAATGGATTCATGCGCATGGGATATAACGGTGACTGGGCAACGCACAATATTGAGCATGCGGTAAGTGCGGTTCATGATATTGCTCACGGAGCAGGTCTTGCTGTATTATTCCCAGCCTGGATGCGTTATGTCAGTCAGAAATCACCTGAACGTTTTGCACAATTTGCTGAAGACGTTTTTGATGCTGATCCATCGTTATCTCAAGAAGAGAAAGTACAGGCAGGGATTCAAGGCATTGCGGATTACTGGAAGTCCATTGGTGCTCCGTCAAGCCTCAGTGAATTCAATATTCCTGAGACGGACTTTGAAGTCTTTGCAGACAAAACATTATTTAACGGGCCTTTCGGTAATTTCTATAAACTCGATAAAGAAGACGTCCTACAGATTTATCAATTAGCTCAATAACAATAAAAAGGCTCTGGCTCAGAGCCTTTTTATTGTTTAACAGCGATAGTCTGTTTCATTGAGAACTTTATCATAATAGAGTAGAATAAAGATGATAAGACATTCAGGAGGGTAATCATGACACATATTAAATTTGATTATGACACAGCACTTACATTCTTTGGTCAACATGAACTGGATCAAGTGAGAGATTTAGTTAAAAATGTCCACCATACGATTCATGAAGGTAGTGGCGCAGGTAGTGACTTTTTAGGATGGGTTGATTTACCTGAGAACTATGATAAAGAAGAATTCAGCCGTATTAAAAAAGCAGCTGAAAAAATTAAATCAGATACAGAAGTACTGGTGGTCATCGGTATCGGCGGTTCTTATTTAGGAGCACGTGCTGCTATCGAAATGCTGTCAAATTCGTTTGATAACTTTGCCCCGCAGCAAGGCCGTCCGCAGATTATCTTCGCGGGTCATCAATTATCTTCTTCGTATACAAGTGATTTAATCAAATATTTAGACGGCAAAGATTTTTCTATTAACGTAATTTCTAAATCAGGTACGACGACTGAACCAGCCGTTGCTTTCAGAATATTCAAGAAGATCCTTGAGGATAAATATGGTAAAGAAGAAGCGAAATCCCGCATTTACGCAACGACTGATAAAGAAAAAGGCGCGCTGAAATCACTGGCTGATGCTGAAGGATATGAAACATTCGTTGTCCCTGATGATGTCGGAGGTCGTTATTCTGTACTTACAGCGGTCGGTCTATTACCAATAGCTGCTGCAGGTATTGATATTGACCAAATGATGACAGGGGCAGCTGATGCACGTCAAGATTTATCGTCATCTGAATTAGATGACAACATCAGCTATCAATATGCTGCTATCCGTAATATCCTCTATAGCAAAGGTTATACGATTGAGATGCTCATCAACTATGAACCTAGTCTTCAACTATTCAATGAATGGTGGAAGCAGTTGTTCGGCGAATCTGAAGGCAAAGACTTTAAAGGTATCTATCCATCAAGTGCCAATTTCTCAACTGATCTTCACTCATTAGGACAATATGTGCAGGAAGGCCGTCGTGACTTGTTTGAAACGGTTGTTAAAGTGGCAGAACCACGGGAAGATATTACGATTGAAGCAGAAGAAAATGATCTGGATGGATTGAACTTCCTTGCAGGCGAGACAATGGACTACGTCAACACGAAAGCATTCCAAGGAACATTGCTTGCACATACAGATGGTGGCGTGCCAAACTTGGTCGTAGAGATTCCTCGTCAAGATGCTTATACGTTCGGTTACCTGGTCTACTTCTTTGAACTCAGCTGCGCGATGAGCGGTTACTTACTCGGTGTTAACCCATTCAATCAGCCGGGTGTCGAAGCCTATAAACAAAATATGTTCGCCTTACTCGGCAAACCTGGCTATGAAGACCAAAAAGCAGAACTTGAACAACGTCTCAATCAATAAATCTCAAGAAAACCGCATAGCGGTTTTCTTTTTATTTAAGGCCGGATAGTTTAAACTGATATACAATGAACTAAAAAAATTATGTTAAAGTAGGTTTTGCAATGACAGAATGGATTCAACATTATTTATCTGAGGATTCCATTATGGGATGGATTGATAAGTTTAAATCATTCGGCATCATTATCGCGTTTATACTGCCGTTTCTTGAAGCATTCCTGCCCATCCTTCCTATCGTTGTATTTGCAGTTGTAAATTCCAATGCTTATGGAATCATTCCAGGATTCCTGCTGACTTGGAGCGGAGCGATGATAGGTGCTTATGTTGTCTTTTTGATAATCAGGCACTTTGCTGATTCCAGATTGATCAAGAAGATCACTGGCCGCCCGAAAGTTCATCGTTTCATAGAATCGGTGAATAATAGAGGTGCCATACCGCTGATGATCCTTCTGTGTTTTCCATTTACACCATCAAGTCTGATTAATATAGTAGCTGCCCTATCAAAGATTAGACAGCGTGAATATTTAGTGGTTGTAGGGGTAGGCAAAGCAGTGATGCTGATTATTTTAAGTTTTATCGGCTCAGATATTCGGTCGTTTTTCGTACAGCCGCAGAAATCAGCACTTGTCGTATTATTGTTAATCTTTTTATGGTGGGCAGGTCAGCGGCTCGAATTATATTATGATAGAAAAACTGGTAAAAACTCATGAAAAATTGGCGTCCAATCGTTAGTTTTGTTATCTTTAGTTTAGTACTAATTGTATTGATTCGTTCATTTCTTATAACGACTTATGTAATAGAAGGACAATCAATGGAACCGTCGTATCATTCAGGTGATAGAGTCATCGTCAATTTAATGGAAGACCTCTTTTTCAAGCCGGAATCCGGTGATGTTATTATGTTCCGACTGAATGAGCATGACACATTTGTCAAACGCATTGTCGCGACGCCGGGTGATTATGTTGCTGTACATAACAAGCAGCTATTTGTTAATGGAGAGCAGGCAACAAAGAAGTCAGCTGATTATAGGAGTCTGCTAAAGATAGAAGAGATGAAGAAGCAAATTGTGCCGGAAAAATGTTATATTGTAATAGGGGATCATTTGCCTGAAAGTATGGATTCCAGGGCGTTCGGCTGTGTAGATGAAGCGTCGATTTTAGGCAGAGTGATCATGATATACTGGCACGCAACAACAAAATAACGGGGTGGCTTTTTTGAAGAAAGAAATATATGAATGGCTGGTAGCCATCGCAATCGCATTAGTTCTGCTATTTGTAATCCATCAGTTTTTATTCCTGACTTATTCAGTCAAAGGTGATTCCATGTATCCGACGCTTAAAGACGGTGAAAAAGTCATCGTAAGCAGAATTAACTATTCACTCGGTAACATTGATGATGGAGATGTCATTGTCTTCCATGCCGATAAAAAATCCGATTATGTCAAACGAGTCATCGGTCGTGCTGGAGATACTGTTTCATACAAAGGTGATACGCTCTATGTCAATGATAAAGAAGTAAAAGAACCTTATCTGGATGAGAATAAGCTCGCTAAAACCAACGTGCTGCTCACTGAGAATTTTTCAGTAGAAGATCTGGTTAATTCCGGTGGTAAAGCTAAAATTCCTGATGGGCAGTTGCTTGTACTTGGTGATAACAGAGAAGTGAGTAAGGACAGCCGATATTTTGGACTCATTAAAGAAGAACAAGTGGTCGGTGAAGTCGTATTAAGATTCTGGCCGTTCAATGTATTTCATTATGACTTTGACCCCGCCACCGAAAAATAAGACCATCAATCAACACTTTTTATACTTGTATAAAAGGTGTTTTTTAGTCAGGAGGATAACATGACCGTTCAATTATTGCTTGGTAGACGAGGAAGCGGAAAAACGCACCAGCTGCTTGCCGACATCAAATCAAAAATATTACAGCAGCCGCTAGGTGATCCTATTATTTTGATTGCACCGAAACAGACAACATTTTCATTGGAACAAAGTTTTGCAGCAGATATCGATATCAAAGGCAGTATGAGAGCATCAGTCTACGGTTTTGATCGTCTGGCTTGGCGGATCATGAGTGAAGAAGGTGGTCTGTCTGAAGAGATGATCTCTAAAGCAGGGATTGAAATGCTGACTTATTTAACGCTGAAGACGATGCAGGATGACCTCATATTATATGGTACATCCGCAAAGTATTATGGGTTCAGCCAAAAACTTGCAGAAACTATAAAGGAATTCAAAAAATATAACGTGACTCCCGAAGCATTGATAGCACTGAGCAGCCAGGACATGGCTGTAAGAACACAGCACAAATTGCATGATGTCGGTGTCATTTACGAGGCATTAGAAAAAAGTCTCGNNGTTTATATATACAGTCAGAAGATATTATGCATTTTCTGTTCGACCTTATACCGGTATCTCATACAATACGCCATGCTGATATTTATGTGGATGGATTTCATAACTTTACGACGATTGAATTTCTTGTACTGCAGCAGCTCTCAAAGTATTCCAAATCTATGACCATCACTTTGACCATTGATCCAGCCAAGGAAAACGAAACGTTCAGAAAAACAAGAGAAACTCTGGATTTACTTGTCCAGTCACTGCAGGATGCGAATATTCCTGTTGAAATGACAACGCTGCGTGATGCAGCACGTTACAAGAATCCTAGCTTGAAAATGCTTGAACAGCAGTTTGATGCATTAATTCCCGCACAAAGCGACGTCAGTGGTATTACGATTAATGAAGCGGACCATATGAGAACAGAAGCAGAGGCCATTGTAAGATCAATTCATCAAAAAGCGAGGACTGGTGCTTTCAGATATGCTGATATGGCCGTTCTCTATAGAGATGAGTCCTATATTCCA
>DJUI01000073.1:8550-14637 GCA_002438305.1 Staphylococcaceae bacterium UBA6286
AATATTCAAGAAGATTTAATCCTGGTGGATATGCTTGAAAACACGGTTATTGAGCGAGGTTTGTCATTTAACCGCTGGCTTGAAGATGAGCGTTTCTTCTTCGACAAAAGAAAGCCTTATGCTGAAGAAGATTGGCAGGCAATGAATACATTCAGACATTACTTGACGACTTTGCTTATTGGTTTCATGGAAGAAATCAAGTCCGTTGATCGAGCTGAACAGTTTGCCGAACGGCTCTTTAACTTCCTTGTTGATGTTAAGCTGCCTGATTATTTAATGGCAGAGAAAGACCGTTTTGTACAGCTCGGTATGAATGAAGAAGCATTGAAGAATGAACAGGTTTATGATGGACTGATTGAACTGATGGATGATTTCGTTGATATGCTGGCTGATACAACGCTTGATTTCCAGACGATGAAAGAAATGTTTGATGTAGGTCTTGCATCACTCGAATTCAATACGATTCCACAGGCACTTGATGAAATTCAGCTGCTGAACTTAGATCTTGCTCGTATCGAAAATATCCCATGCATCTTTATTTGTGGATTCAATGAAGAGGTACTGCCGAGAACGAATAAAGATAACGGATTAATTACTGATCAGGACAAAGTACTCATTGAGTCGATGAGTGAGCTGAAGCTTGCACCATCAAGTACGGCGCTGATGATTGATGAGAGTTTTGTCGCATATCAGGCACTTACTCATGCGAGTTCAGAACTACATATCTATTACAGCCTGATGAGTGAGGATGGCAGTGTTCGGCGTTCATCGCCATATATCAATCAGTTAAAAGCTATATTTCCGGATCTTAAGACGCATCTGCTTGCTGAAGAAACGCATCCAGAAGCACTCGTCGAGACCATCAGAACCGGGATTCCATATATTATTAAACATATAAACGAGCCGCAATGGTTATCAGTGGCAGAGTGGATGAAACACATTCCCGTTTTCAATGATGTCTATAGATTGACACACTACACCAATGATGCGCTCCAGTTGAGTGAAATCCAGGCGGTTGAATTATATGGAGACGAAATCAAAGCCAGTGTATCGAGATTTGAAAGTTACAATAACTGTCCGTTTCAGCATTTTGCAGCGCACGGCTTACAGTTGAATGAACGCACGCCATTTGAATTTCAGAATTTCGAGCTTGGCAATATATTTCATCATGCCTTAAAGGTTATTTCCGAGGAAATAAAGGATTCCATTGTAACGATGTCAAAAGAGTCACTTCATCAATATGTTGAAGTGACGTTGAGAGAGTTATTGCCTGATGTGCAGTACCAAGTATTGTATTCAAGAGCTTATTATCAGTTTATGATTAATCAGATCACTAAGATTTTGACAGAGACATTGACAGCTCTTCAGTTTCAGCAGTCGCGCAGTCAGTTCAAAATGGCCAAATTTGAACAGAATTTCAATGCGGAACCGACTCGTCTGAATCAATTTGACGTCCAGAAACTCTATACAAAGCGGGGGATTCCAATATCCATACGTGGTCAGATTGACCGGATTGATGTACTGGAAGGTCAGGATAAGGACTATGTCAGCATTATCGACTATAAGTCATCCAAACATGAGCTTGATTTACGGGAAGTTTATTACGGTAAACAGATGCAGATGGTAACTTATATGGATGTAGTGCTGCAGAATAGCAGAAAATTGTCTGATAAACTTCTCTTACCTGCTGCGATGCTTTACTTCCATGTTAAGGCACCGTTCATTAAATATAATAATCGCAATGATATTAGTGATCATGAATGGTCTTATTTAGAACAGTTCAGGCTGCAGGGATTTATCGTGGATGACCTTACTGTTGCATCAAAGTTGGATACAGCACTCGATGTCGGCATCAAATCAGCCGTCATTCCTGCAAAACTTAAAAAAGACGGATCATTTTACAGCAATTCAAAAATACTGTCAGAACACGAAATCAATCAATTGATCGATATTAACCGTCGTAATTTCGTGACGACAGCTGAACATATTATGGATGGTCATACGAAAGTGGCGCCGCTGGAATTTGACGGTAGATTACCTTGTCAGTTCTGTACATTCAAATCAGTCTGTCATATCGATCCATTGATCAACGCAGATGACGTCAGAAAAGTAGACGAAAGTATTGACGTCAAAAATTTACTAAAGGAGGATGGTCATGAGCCAGAAACAACAGTGGACAGAAGCTCAGTGGGAAGCGATTAATGTCGTTGGTCGAGATGTATTAGTAGCTGCAGCAGCTGGAAGTGGTAAGACAGCAGTTCTTGTTGAACGGATCATCCAGAAAATTGTTCGTGATCAGTTGAATATTGATGAGCTGTTAGTCGTCACATTTACTAATGCAAGTGCCCGTGAAATGAAAGAACGGATTCACCAGGCGATTCAGCGCGAAACCATTAACAACCCTACATCCCATTTAAAGGCACAGCTTGTTAAAATACACGCTGCTGAAATATCAACATTACACAGCTTCTGTCTGAGATTAATTGAGCAGTATTACTATACTATTGATCTTGACCCTTCTTTTAGAACAGCAAGTGATGAAGAAGTTTCTCTTCTTCTCATGCAGTCGCTGGATGAAGTGATGGAGCAATATTATGCAGAACCGGATGAACATTTTCTGCGCACCGCACTGCATCTATCAAGTGACCGTAATGATCAATCGCTGCGTGAAATCATTAGACAACTCTATTACTTTGCGATAGCCAATCCGGACCCGGTACGTTGGTTGAATCAGTTAACGACTAACTATAGTGAGGTGACCATGGACCATCCACTGATCGCTCAGCTGACAGCAGTAGTTAAAGAATCTGTCACCGAAGCGCTGCATCTCCTTGAAGAAGCAAGTTCATTGTTAGATGGTCCAGCTTATGACAAGCATTATCTGGCAGTAACACCGTACATCACGAGTCTTGAACAGATGGATGGTGATTTTCAGCAGATGTATGAACAGTTTATGACATTGAATGAATTCACTGTTCCCGCCTTCAGATTCTCAAAAAAAGTAGAAGATATGCGTCACGATAAAGCGACTGAAGATTACATCAAACTGCTGCTTAGTCAGGCAAAAGATCATTTGAACCGAGTTCGTAACGACTATTTCTATGCTGAACCTGAAGTAATGATTGATGATATTCGCTCCATGACAGGTGAAGTCGAGACGTTAACTGCTATTACATCGGCATTGATTGAGAAGTTCCGTCAAAAGAAGCGTGAACGGAAAATAATTGATTTCAGTGATTATGAACATTTTGCGCTTCAAATACTAGTGCAGGACCAGAAACCGACTGCGATTGCTGAATCATTGAAAGCACGCTACAAAGAAATTCTTGTGGACGAATATCAGGACACGAACAGAGTTCAGGAAACGATTGTCCAGTCGATCAATGATCATCACCTCTTTATGGTAGGGGATGTTAAGCAGTCCATCTATAAATTCAGACAGGCAGAGCCTGGGCTGTTTCTTGAAAAGTATCAGCGATTCAATCAATCAGACGATGGAATTGTTATAGATTTATCCCGTAACTTCAGATCGAGACGGCCGGTTATAGAAGATACAAATGCAGTATTTCGTCGAATAATGGATGAGCAAGTAGGGGAAATAAGTTACGATATCAAACAACAGCTCTATTATGGTGCACCGTTCGATGATCATCACGCCAAGACAGAGCTGAATGTCATCATTAAAGATGAAATGGAGTCCCCTGCACCTGAAAGTGAATGGATTGCTATTAAAATCAAAGATATCATTGCCAATGAGCAAGTCTACGATGGCNNCTACGATATGAAATCAGGGACTTATAGACCTGCAGAATATCGAGATATTGTTGTGCTGGAGCGGAGTTTCAGTCAGGCGAGCAATCATCAGACGATAATGAAGAAACATCAAATCCCGTTCCATGTCAACAGCAGAACAGGATATTTTCAGACCGATGAAATTCGAACGGTGATGAGTCTGCTCCGAGTGATAGATAACCCGCTGCAGGATATTCATTTGGCAGGTATATTACGATCACTGCTCTATCAGTTTGATGAAGCAGAATTGGTCAATATAAGATTAAATAATAAAAATGTCTATTTCTTCAACAACCTAGTTGATTATATCGAAGACAACGATGATCGTCTCAGCGATAAAATCAGACAATTCCTCACTGATTTATCACTGTACCGCGAATGGGCGAGAACCATGAGTGTCAGACAACTGCTTGAAGGGATATACAGCAGATTATTTGTAGTTGAAAAATTTTCAGTTCTGACTGGAGGCAGCCAGCGCCGTGCAAACTTGCTCGGTCTGCTTGCTAAAGCAGAAGATTTTGAACGTTCAAGTTACCGTGGTTTATACCAGTTTATTCGCTATGTTGACCATTTGTTAAGTGAGGGCAAGGATTTTGGTGAGGTCAATATTATTTCTGAGGAAGCGGATGTTGTACGTATGATGACGGTTCATGCAAGTAAAGGGCTTGAATTTCCGTTTGTGATTTACGCTGGACTCGGCCGTGAATTCAATATGATGGATCTGAACGGGATGGTGCAGCTTAATCAGAACTTAGGACTGGCCATTAATTATTATGATGCAGAGCGACATTTGACTTATCCCACATTGATGACCCACCTATTCAAAAGAGAGGCTCGTAATGAAATCATCTCAGAAGAAATGCGGCTGATGTATGTAGCATTTACGAGAGCAAAGGAACGCTTGATTCTTCTAGGAAAAGCGACCCATAAAAACGTCGAAAGCTGGGCGCAGGTCAAATTGAACGGCACACTTGATGAGCAGTTCAGACGGGGGGCATCCAGCCCGCTTGCCTTGATCATCGCCAGCGTTCTTAATGAATCAGCACCGCTTACTTCTATCCAAGTCAATTTAGTGGAATCTTTGGAACAGTCAGAAACAATAGTGGCGGCCAGTGAAGAAACTGTCACTAAGACAACTGCCGACTGGCTCGATGAACGGATGAACTATCATTATCCATATACTCAGATGAATCAACTACCGACGAAAGAATCAGTATCCGATATTAAGCGCCAGACAGAAGTAGATGATGGCGCGACGACATGGACACTGGTTAATCAGTATCAGCTCGGGCGTGCGTCATATGAACGTCCAAAATTCATGAGTGAAAAGAAACGGACGACAACAGAACGAGGAACATTGATGCACACTGTGATGCAGCATTTTCCATACGAAGGCCGACCTTTGTCTGATAATGACATCAGAGAATTTCTTGATCGTTTAGTCGTCAAAAAAATCATCAGACAAGAAGATTTAAAGGAAATTGATGTGACAGTGCTTGTCACTTATTCTCACTCCCCTATTTATCACATGATATCGACATCGACAGCTGTGTATACTGAGCTGCCATTTGTCATCGGCAAATCTTATTTGACGGGGGAAGCATTAGAAGACGCCCCGATGGAACAGCTGGTACAAGGAATGATTGACTGCGTGTTCGTCTATCAGAATGATNNTATTACTTTGTCGATTTCAAAACTGACCGTTTTGTTGAGCGGAAAGGTCAGACAAAAGCTGAAGTCGCTGTTCAACTGAAAGAGCGTTATGCTGTTCAGATGCACTATTACAAAAAAGCAATTGAAGAAATGGTAGGTCAGCCGGTCAAAGGATATCTGTATTTCTTCGACTACCAAGAAGTTGAGGTTTAATAATGAAGTATAAATTATTTGTGTTACTTGCAGTTATATTAATCATCATTGAGGAGAGTATTGAATTATCATATCCGCTCCGTACCGTCGTGCCGACAGATTTCTTCTCAGAAGACCAGCAGGACCAGTACTTATGGATAGTATTTCTAGTGATTGGAATTGGTCTGCCGCTCTTCACTTTGCTGCTCAGTCGAACGGTCGATGAGTGGACAGATCGGCAGATTATTATGATGATAGCTGTCGGAGTTGTCGACAGATTCTTCATCAATGCATATAGTCTATTGCTGTATTTAGGCATTGCGGTGATGCTGGCTCAGTTCATTAAAAGGAGTGACTATTCCTATTTAGTAGGAATAGGACTGCTTATTGCCGGGCTTTTGATTGTTGGTCTGCCGCTCTTGCTGATGACATTCTTTAGTGAAACATTTA
>DJUI01000073.1:14678-18075 GCA_002438305.1 Staphylococcaceae bacterium UBA6286
TCAGCATTTCATTGCGCTCTACCAGTCAAATGACTATATCAGCTACATTAAAGAGAATTTAATGACCAGCTCAGTGAAAAATATAGCGATCATGATTTTAATGATTCTACCGCTGTTATTGATAGGTGAGAAAGTGGCATATTTAGTGTCATACTATCGATGGTCTGCGGTACTAATAGCGTCTGCAGTGCTTGCGGTCGGTACAATCATTATNNCACGCAGTCATTCGATATTATTATACTGATCGGCGGGACTTCTCAAGCATTAGCTGTATTTATAATGGCAGCGCTATTTGTCAAAACTTATCGCTTAAATAGCTCTCTGGTCATAGCGGGTTTGTTGTTAGCAGACATCATGATGCTGTTATGCTTCACTGGAATAGGAATAGGACAATATCAATCATTAGCGCTCAGTGATGTCCTTATCAGAAGTGGAATCATTAGTATGATCATTGTTATTTGTTTACTATTATTCAGTTATTTCAGAAAGTCTTCAATAAATACATGATAAAAGTTCAAATATTCTGTATAATATGAACAAACACAGAAGGAGTTGTGCCAATATGAAATTTCTATCATTTGAGTATCAAGGTCAAAAAACTTATGGCGTCAAAGTAAAACGAGAGGAAGCAGCCTGGATTCTACCGAAAGTATTTGAAACATTCGGTGAAGGTGATTATCCAGAGACACTGCTTGCCGGCCTTGAACAAAATGTATCAATCGATTTTCAGGAAGCTGTACGAAAAGTCGTGGTACAGGCTGAACAGAGTGATGAGAAAGCACAATACAAAGCCAACTTCAGCGACATCAAGTTTTTACCACCCGTTATACCGACAAACAATGTGATTGCTGTTGGTCGTAACTTTGCTAAACACGCTGAAGAATTAAATAATCGTGTCGATCGACTGTATGTCTTCACAAAAGCCCCATCCAGCTTGATCGGTGATGGCAATGAAATTCCACTGCATAGCGACATTACGAATTCTCTGGATTATGAAGGAGAGCTGGGAGTCGTCATCGGAAAGTACGGTCATAAAATCCCGAAAGGTATGGCGCTCGATTATGTATATGGCTATACAATCGTCAACGATATTACAGCGCGTGACCTGCAGAAAGAACATGCACAGGCCTTCTTAAGCAAGAGTCTGCTAGGCGGTTGTCCAATAGGTCCTTATATCGTCACAAAAGATGAACTGCCGACTCCAGAGAATGTCAATATTGTGACGAAAGTCAATAATGAAATTCGTCAGGACGGTAGTACGAGTGAAATGATCTTAAAAATCGATGACTTAATTGCAGAGATTTCTAAATATATCGCCCTGCATCCTGGTGATGTCATTGCGACTGGAACACCAAGCGGCGTAGGAGCAGGAATGAATCCTCCAGTATTTCTGAAAGCAGGAGACGAAATTAAAGTAACGATTGATGGCATTGGAACATTAGTGAATACAATCAGTGAATAGTTTCATGTAGGACAGAGAAGAATAATCACTTCTCTGTTTTTACATGTCAGGAGTATGGTAGAATATAAGAGATTACAACAAAAGGAGTTGACAATAATGATCACAGGAATGTTACATCTGCATATTATAAGCTGGGTTGCAGTATTAATTTTATTTTTTGCAGCATACGAAAACTTTTCAGACCGTCTAGGACCAAGCAAATATTTCAAACCGTTACATATGGTGCTGAGACTGTTCTTGCTGCTGGCCTTAATCAGTGGAGCGTATATATTCTTCCAGGCTTCGGATAACAATGCCGCATTGTACGGTATTAAATTCCTTTTAGGATTGATTACAATCGGCCTTGTGGAAATGACATTAGCACGTAAGAAAAAGAAGAAGTCATCTAGAAATTTCTTCTATTTAACACTGCTCTTTGCATTAATTACGTTTGGACTTGGTGCCTATTTACCATTAGGACCAATTACCGCATTGTTTAACTAACAAATCTGCTCAGATGAGCAGGTTTTTTTTTCTGTGTGAATGTTATGAACATTTTATGACGTTGAACACAACTCATGGCTGTTCTAGTATAATCGAAGTATTAACTGATAAGAGGGATTGCTATGAAAAAAATATTAATGCTGCTTTTGGTGCTCCTTATTGTACCAAAGCCTGTATTTGCTGAAACACAAGTACCGCCAAGAATTTATAGTCTCGTGATTGACCGTTTTATGAACGGCAATGAGAAGAATAACCTGCACATTCATAATGACGGAGATGATGATCTTCCTTACGGCGGTGACTTTCAAGGAATCAAAGGTAAGCTGGATTACATTAAGAATATGGGCTTTGATACCATTCATCTATCTCCAGTTTTTGACCATCAGGAAAAGGATTACTTAGGCTACAAAGTGACTAATTATGATACGGTTGATGAAATATACGGCGGAGAAGAAGACTTCAAACAATTAATCACAGCGGTTCATGATCAGAATATGAAAATTATTGTCGATATGCCGGCAGTAGTGACTGAAGGGTATACGGCGGCAGAAGACACAGAGATGACGACTGTACAGCAGCAATACTATAAAGATCAAGAGATCATCGATCTAGAAAATCCCACTAATCAGAATCGGTACAAGAAGAAAATGGAACAGTTCACTGAGCGTTATGATGTAGATGGTCTGTCCATGTATGTGATGCAGCAGACTATTGACAGTGACAAAATATTCCCGGACGACATACTGACTATCGCCATTCAGCCGGAAGGAGTCTCTTCTAGTCATTTTGATTATATTCAAAAAGAAGAAACGACACATAAGCTCGCGAATGCTTTTAAAACGACAGATAAGGAAATTCCTGTCACATATGATGACAATGAGCTGCTAGCAGCGGATCAGTTCTTCATGCCGCGATTGACAAAATATGCAGCGGACGAAAACATGTTCCCTGGCACGAGAATCAAGCAGTTGATGAGTTACTTAATGATTCAACAGCATCCGATCAGCATGACTTACGGCACTGAAATTGCAATGAACGGTGACAGTATGCCGGATATGCATCAACTGCTGGACTTCAGAACAGAAAAAGAAGTGACTGACTATTTAGCCGACACGTCTGCTGTTTACAAAAAATATAATGAATTGTTTGATGGCAGTGCAAAAGTGATTCACAATGAGCATGGTAATCAAGTGATCTATTATGATACGGAAGAAGTTGATTTTGTATATAATGTCAATGATTCCAGTAAAGCGACTAATATTGAGCTGGGTGAAGATGTAGTGAAGCCCGGCAAAATGCTGAGCGGCCTACTGATTGGCGACAGCATCCATTCGAAAGACGGGGTGTCACATTTGGAGACTAACCGTGAAGAAGCAGAATTGTATGCAGTCATTGATGAACGAGGACTAAACAATACATACCTCTATGCAGCAGGAGCCATTGTTATTTTAT
>DJUI01000057.1:0-4169 GCA_002438305.1 Staphylococcaceae bacterium UBA6286
TGTGGTCAATTTCTTGTGCTGCTCCGACAGCAGCTGCTGTCATTGCATCAATGTTCTGCGACGTACGAACGACCGGACTAAGCGATTGAATACCGAAGACTTTGGATACCCGTTTCATGACTTCTTCAATATCAATGTCATCTTCAAGATCGATGAACATTCTGTCACGTTCAGCTGTCACATGATATCCAGTAAGGGGAATCAGCGCATATTTTACATTTCCTTTCAGCTGACTGATGAAATGATGACGATTTCCTGTTTTCAGTGTCAGTTCACCGTAGCGCACTAATACTCTGTTATATTTCATTTGTCTAATAACTCCTCTACTTCACTATATATTTCTTTGAATGCATCTTTAAATGCATCTAATTCTTCCACTGTATTATTTTTTGAGAATGAGACTCTGACACTTCCGGTAATGGCCGCTTCCGGTACATGAAGTGCAGTCAACGTCTCATTCAACTTGGCGCGTTTTGAAGAACAGGCGCTGGTAGTTGATATCATAATGTCTCGTTGACTGAAGGCATTCACGACAACTTCCCCTTTGATTCCCACAAATGAGAAATTGACGATATGCGGTGCACCATTTGGATGAGAATTCAGCCGGATCCCCGGGAATTGTTTAACAAAATTTTCGACGTCCTGCTTGAACTGATACAATCTTGCCCGCTGCATTTCCATCTCTTCCATCGTCATGCGCATCGCCTTNNTGCCTTGCTTAAAGTGACATTGCCCGCTATATTGGATGTTCCAGAACGGAATCCATATTCCTGTCCACCACCATATACTGTCTTTACTAAATTTCTCAATGGGTTGATGACAAGCAGTCCTTGTCCTTTAAGACCGTTAAACTTGTGACCGCTCAAGCTGAAACTGTCAACACCGTTAATGACGAGTGGTACTTTGCCGAATGACTGGACGCAGTCGACATGAAAATGGACTTTCGGATAACTTTTCAGCAGTTCTGCAATCTCTGCAATCGGCAGTACGCACCCCATGACATTATTGACGTGCATGATTGAAACAACCACAACATCAGACGATAGAAGCTCTTCGAAATGTTCCATATCTAATGTCGAGTCTTCTTTGAATGACACATATTTGACAGTAAATCCTTCCTGCTCAAGACCACGAATGGTTTCCAGTACAGATGGATGTTCAAGCTTTGTTGTAATAATCGTCTGACCGAAAGCCTTCTTCGCTCTTGCCATACCTGTCAGTGCGATATTATTCGATTCAGTAGCACCACTCGTAAAGATAATACTCTGTTGATCCAGCTTCAGAATATGTTTGATCTGACGACGCGCTTCTTCCAGCAGCTGCTGCGTTTCAAGACCTTTTTTGTGTGGACTTGCGGCATTGTAATAAAATTCCTCATTGATCGCGTTAAACGTCGACAGAACCGCCGCATCAGGCTTAGTCGTCGCACAGTTATCGAAATAAATCATACGTCACCTCATTTAATATTGTAATACTATATCACAAAATAACAATTACCGGGCTCATTCGTTCTTTTTACCAGCTGCATTGAACAGCGAAAAATTCGAATGGCAATGAATAGCCATCCGAATTTTTAAATGTTCTTATGATGTTCAGCTAGTTCATTTGATGGATGCGCTGTTCAATTCTATCAGCTGCACCTGGTTCCACACGTTCGATAGCTGCCTCAGCAATTTCTACAGCACGTTTGTAGCGGTTATTACTGAACAGTCGTTCTGCTTCATTCAGATCTTTGTTGATATCAGAGCGGTCTTTACGGTATCGGTTACCATACTGAATCAATGCTTCTGCATATCTGGCATGCTCAAGAACATCGACCGCTTCCTGTTCAAATGTATTCATCGTCACAAGCACTTTGTTCACCTTGTCTCTCACATACTCAACATTCATCGGTCTTTTATTGAAGAGACTGTGGACATCACGTGTTTCAACATCAATTTCATTCTTCATGATAATGAAGCGTTCAGGGACACTCGATAAGTTAGATGCTAGTAACCGTCTGAAGACTTCTTCTTTTCGGCTCTGTATTTTAAGCGTATGCTGCTGTGCTTCCCGTTCGTATTCACGCAGCGCCGTTAAGTGATGCTGAATTTTTTCCTGGTCTTCATTAACAACAGCTACATGGTCCTTAATATACTCTAAATTATCTTCCACTTCAGAATAGCGGACAGCAGATTTTGCCATTTCATTGAGAATTTCATCATAAATACCGATCAGACTCTGTATTTCATTATCATACTGTCTGACCTTCTGAATATCTTCTTCATTAATATGATAATTTTCTTTGACGTATTCAATCTCTGTACGCAGCGTATAGTTCATATCTTTCGCATAGAACAATTCGTCAGTAATGATCTCACGTGATTTTTCGACATTATTTTTCGCCTTCACTTCAATTTCAACGAGCTCCAGCATGTCATCAAGTGACGTATTGATCTCAGCGATGATTTCCTCTGCCTCATCCAGCTGCAGACGGGCAATCAACGGCTCAACGAGATTCAACTTACCCTTTAATGTTTGAAGATTGCTGTCTACTTTA
Source organism: Staphylococcaceae bacterium UBA6286 (assembly GCA_002438305.1). Lineage (GTDB taxonomy): Bacteria > Bacillota > Bacilli > Staphylococcales > Staphylococcaceae > Macrococcus. Next base: position 2,540 of record DJUI01000057.1, read on the forward strand.
ATGTGATCCAGATTATACCCTTCTACTTTTAAGTCACGACAACCATAGCGTACATCCTGGAACTGACCCGGAAGCTCTTTTTGAACATCGCGGATCAGTAACGGAATTTCATCCATATCTTCTTTCAGGCAGGTCATCTGTTCGTGCAGCTCGGAAATATGATGATGTGCCGTATCATAGTTCCCTTCGTTCGCATACTGAACATATTCTTCAATCCTCGGCGCAAATAATTCGATATTATCTTCAAGGGGTTTGGCAGCTTCCCCGTACTGATGGCGGTTAGCAAGCACGTCACGTTTCGCTTCGCGGTAGATGGTCCGGCATTCTTCATATTTGATCTGATCGGACTTTGCACCATTGACATAGCTGGTAATATCGCCTGCTAATTGATGGTACTTCTTGTCTATTTGATCAAGTATTTGATGACTTTCACTTACTTTTTCCTGACTCTGTGCAAATTTGAATTTATCGAGCGCTTCGTCCGCGTCATTGAGCATCAACTCTACGGCTTTAATCTCTTCATTAAGAATAGTCTGCCAGTCACGTTTCCATTTTTCAAAGCGCATATTTGCTTCACCTTTAACAGTGAGCTGTTTCACTTTCACCAGTTCATCCTGAAATGGCAGCGCCTTTACTTCTTCTTTTCGTACTTCAACTTGCTCAAGAGCAACGCGTTTTTGATTACGTCTGTAAAATAAAATACCAACAGCGATGAGCAGTAGTACAACAACCAGCACGATGATATATAATGTCATAAATATTTTTCCCTCCAACCTACTACGCATATTATAACTTAAAAAAGAGTGGTAAAAAACATTTTCTTGTGAAAAATATATCAAATGATTAAAATAGGACTATCCATATACAGAAGAGGTGTTTCAATATGTTTCAACCAGGTCAGTTCAAAAGTTACGAAGAGCTCCATACAGCACTTGATCATCTGCTCGGCGGAGAAAATGATGTCATCAGTCATCTGGCGAATGCCAGCAGTTTGCTCAATTATTTTCTGGACGATGTGAACTGGGTAGGCTTCTACACGATGAAAAATGGTCAGCTGCAGCTGGGACCATTCCAAGGTCTGCCTGCCTGTGTCACTATCCCTGTTGGACGCGGCGTCTGCGGCACTGCTGTCAGCGAAGACAAGGTGATGCGTATTGCTGATGTTCATGCGTTCCCGGGGCATATCGCCTGTGATGCCAATTCAAAGTCAGAGATTGTCATCCCTGTACATGTGAATGCCCAAGTATTCGGCGTCCTTGATATCGACGCACCGATTACTGATAGATTTACTGCTGAAGATGAAAAAGGACTGCTGGAATTCACACGGATCCTTGAAAAGCATCTTGCAGCAGCACAGTGAGTGTTAGAAAAAAGTCATGACCGCTATTTTGAATGTATCGGTCATGACTTCTTTAATCTGCTAAATTGATCTTCATCTTGACATCTACAATTATCCTTTATATAATAGACGAATGTGAATAAACGAGAGTAGCAGATAAATATTAAGACGCTCTATGGTGTCCCCATCGTTGGCGTGCTGTGTAACCAAAGCTAACAGGCGAAGGCACGGAAAGACACTATATCGGCTCGAGCATTTATCATATTTTTGTTTTTTGCGAAAAAAACAAAA
>DJUI01000057.1:4183-7459 GCA_002438305.1 Staphylococcaceae bacterium UBA6286
CCTTACGCACCAGGACAACACGGTCCTAACCAACGCAAAAAATTATCAGAGTATGGTCTACAATTACAAGAGAAACAAAAACTACGTTACATGTATGGTATTAACGAACGTCAATTCCGTACCATCTTTGACCGCGCTGCAAAAATGAAAGGTATTCACGGTGCGAACTTCATGGCACTTTTAGCGTCTCGTTTAGATGCTGTTGTTTACCAATTAGGATTAGCTCGTACGCGTCGTCAAGCACGTCAGTTAGTTAACCACGGTCACATCTTAGTAGATGGCAAACGTGTAGATATCCCTTCTTACACATTAAAAGCTGGTCAAGTGATTTCAGTTCGTGAAAAATCACAAAAATTAGATATCATCGCTGAATCAGTTGAATTATCTAATCATGTACCTGACTACTTAACATTCAACGCTGATGCTTTAGAAGGTACATTCGTACGTACACCAGAACGTTCTGAATTATCTGCTGAAATCAATGAACAGTTAATCGTTGAGTACTACTCAAGATAACAGTAATTCCTCCGGAACGATTCCGGAGGTTTTTTTGTTTTTAAGCAGTTCATTACAGTTATAAAGGAGACCGTTATGAAACATACATTTACTGGACACGCGCAATTTACAGGTGGATATGAAGCAGCTGGACAATTGACGACTTCAAACATGGACACTAAAATATCTATCCCCAGGGCTATGGGCGGACCTGAAATCGGGACGAATCCTGACGAACTACTGCTCGGTGCAGCAACCACATGCTTCATCATTACGTTGTCGGTCATGTTCAAGCGCAATGAGTTGTCGCTGGAAGATTTGACTGTTCAATCCAAAGCGATAGTAGATGTGACTAATGGTGTGTTCACTTATGAAGCGATACACTATGATGTCGCGATTAAGACGAAAGAACAACAAGACAAACATGCTTTAATGACACGTTTCGTTCACAAATCAGAGGAGAATTGTATGATCACCCGCGCACTGTCTGGTAACGTTACAGTGAGCATTGATAAAATTACGATTAATACTGTTGATTCATAGAGAAAATCGTCAGAACTATGACAAAGGGCATCAAAAGCTCAGCATAGTAAAAGGTGCAGGAACATCAATCGTTCCCGCACCTTTTTAATAGATTGCTATTTCAAATACTTATCTACCGCATCAGCTACTTGCTGAACATGCGTCCCAATAATGACTTGAGCGTTTTTACGTCCTGTCTTGATGACGCCGGCTGATCCCGCACGTTTCAATGTCTGCTCGTCAACTAAGCTGTTATCCTTCAGTTCAAAGCGGAGACGTGTTGCACAGTTGGTCATGTTCTCGACATTGTCAGCACCACCGACGCCTTGAATAACGCGCTCGGCAAGTTTATCATATTTATGAGTTCTGCCGGTTGTTGTATCATCAGCTGCTCCGACTTCCTTACCTTCACTTAATGCCATTGCTGCAATTTCCTCATCACTTTCACGTCCTGGCGTTTTAATATCAAGTGCCTTGATAGCGAAGCGGAAAATACCATAGTACAGGAAGAAATAAACAACACCTAATAATAGAAGCATCAATGGTTCATTTGCATTAGGATTTTTCAGCGATAGGAAATAGTCAATGAACCCCGCACTGAAACCAAATCCTGCTGTCCAGTGGAATGTCGCCGCAATGAACATGGACAGTCCTGTTAATATGGCGTGAATCAAATACAGAGCTGGAGCTACAAACATAAATACGAACTCAACAGGTTCAGTCACACCTGTCAGGAATGCAGAGACTGCCCCTGCCAGGAAGATACCTGCCACCGCTTTTTTGCGGGCAGTTTTTGCCGAATGGTACATCGCAAGAGCAGCCCCCGGCATACCGAACATCATCACCGGAAAGAATCCGGCCTGATACATCCCTGTAACCCCTTTGACGGCATCTTTACTTTGGAACTTACCGATATCGTTGATTCCGGCAACATCAAACCAGAATACAGCGTTCAATGCATGATGCAATCCAGTAGGAATCAATAGACGGTTGAAAAATCCGAATAAACCTGCTCCTACTGCACCAAGTCCAAGCATCCATTCGCCGAAGCTGATCAATGCACCGAATACAAGCGGCCAGACAAACAGTAAAATGAGTGATAGCAGCATTGCAAAAAATGCTACGAGAATCGGTACCAGTCTTCTGCCACTGAAGAATGCAAGTGCTGCAGGCAATTCTGTCTGGTGGAATTTGTTGAATGTCCAGGCAGCAATCAAACCAATAATAATTCCAACGAACACATTATCGATTTTTGCGAATCCTCTATCAACCTCTTCAGGTTTGATGCCAAGCAAGTTGGCAACAGAGTCACTCGCGAGAACGTTTGTCACAACAAGAAATCCGACAACTGCAGCCAGCGCGACAGCGCCGTCTCTTGATTTACTCATCCCAAGTGCTACACCGATTGCGAATAGTATACCAAGATGGTCAAGAATTGCTGACCCTGACTTGATGAAAAATGCTGCTGCTGCATTGTTGGCACCCCATCCTGCCGGATCAATCCAGTAGCCGATTCCCATCAGTAATGCTGCTGCCGGTAACACAGCAACGGGAAGCATCAAACTACGGCCGAGCCGTTGTAAAAATGAAAACATTAAGAAAACTCCCTTCTTATTTTTAGTTAGATTATATCAACTACGATCAGAAAATCATATAGACTATTGATCAACAGAGGCGAAATATCATCCATCGTTTTAATATCGCTGTTAACCGTCATTAACTTATGACTTTGTTCTGACAGTAAGCACTCGCTTTCAAATAGTCTGCTACGTTTTTAATATCCTTATGGAACTGCCGGTCTTCAGTAATTGCTGGGACAATTGTCCGGTATTCATCAAACTTGGCTCTCGTTTTGGGTGACAGCTTATTTATCCCCTTCAGCTCAACAGCCTGCAGTGCAATAATACATTCAATCGCAAGAACATTTCTCGTATTCTCAAGCATCATATAGCCATGGCGTGAAGCGATAGTGCCCATCGATACATGATCCTCCTGATTCGCTGATGACGGTATGGAGTCTACACTTGCTGGATGGGCAAGTGTCTTGTTCTCTGACACAAGGCTTGCTGCTGCATACTGCATGATCATTGCCCCGCTCTGCAGACCAGGTTCAGGACTCAAGAAGGCAGGCAGATCACCATTCAACTGTGGATTCACCAATCGCTCGATTCTCCGCTCAGATACATTCGCAAGTTCACTAATACCAAGTTTCAGAAAATCAAGCGCAAATGCAACAGGCTGACCATGGAAGTTCCCGCC
>DJUI01000010.1 GCA_002438305.1 Staphylococcaceae bacterium UBA6286
ATGTGCAGCAAACATCATGAGTAGTAGAGCGGGTGCCCTCAAGTAAAATTTATTATCCATAATGCATCCTTTCGTAGTTGAAATTGATAATTGTATAAATATTATAATAATTTTACTTATTGAAGTATATAGTATAATTAAACTTTATATTACTTTTTATTTGAAGATTAAAAATTTTACTCAAGGTGACATTCATCTGAAATTACTTATCAAACTATATATCGTATACAAAATGAAAAAAAGACCGAGACAATTGTCTCGGTCTTCATTGCTAGGTGAACAGCGTAACTACAATGCATGTCTTCTAATAATAGCTGTATACTGCCAGAACAATTTCATCTGTGTAATATTCCAATTCGTCATACCTAACGAATAGCCTGATGGTTCAAAGATTTTAATGTCTGAAACTTCGAGAACCGCAGCTATCATGTACTGATAGTAGACGTTTAGTGATTTAAACGTTTCACTCAATTGGCCATTTTCAAAGACAAAATCAAGTGGAACTTCATAATCGAATATNNGGGGAATAGCGAGTATATAGCACGCTCCGTCGATAATAGGGCTCTCATGTGCTTGATGATAATAGATTCTCAAAGATTCGTAGTTTTGACGATGGTATTCATCGAGATAGAAAAATTGTGAACGAAAGTACTCAAGATCTCCAGCGTGAACAATCTGATGCTCCAGACGGTCAAACATCTGATTAATCTGTTCATACTTTTCATAAGTTTTACGCTGACTCATCAACTCATTCCTTTCTATTGTTGATTGGACGTTTCAGTCGACTGTTGCGTATTGACTGTAGGATTTGTATTATTTGAATTTTGTGGTGCAACCGGCTCATTGGACTCAACAGGTGTCTCTGCAGTTGCTGGTGCCTCTGTAACCGGTTCTGTTATAACTGGTGTTTCTGTAACCGGTTGTGGTGTCACTGGTGTTTCAGTTGTGGACTCATCAGTTGTTTGATTATCGTCTGATTGGACATCTTTATTGTCAGGTTCGTTGTCTTGTAATTGTTCGTCCAGTTCGCTGATATCTAATTTTTTGAGTGGAATGAGGTCGCCGTACAGAGAAATGACTTTATAATCAAGCAGGTCTTCTTTTTTGCCTTCGGGTAACCCAAGATCTTTTCTTACAAGTTTAGAAATACGCGCAATATCTTTGAGTACTGGGTTGTAATAGTAGACCCCATTATACATATAATCTGTGCCTTTTAACTGAGATTGTTCAAACTCAACATCTTTGGATGAGTAAAATGATGCCAGGGATGTAATGTTATTGAATGTTAAGTTGTGCTTTGCATTATTACCAACTATTTCAACTAATTCATCAAGTTTTGAAAGAGAATCTGTACCTTGTGCTTTTTTGACAATCGCTTCAATCATTTCCATTTGACGTCGTCCTCTACCGAGATCGGTATCCACATGTCTGCTTCTTACTAAAGCAAGTGCTTGATCACCATTAAGCAGCTGATAGCCTTCTTTAACTTTGATTCTTCCTTTATCATTTTTAGTGGGTTCATTCATATCGAATGGTACATCGAAATAAATACCACCCAATTCATCAATGATATCCACAAAAGCCTGCATATTGACTCGTGCGTAGTAATCGACGGGTACATTGAATAACTGCTCGACAGCATTCATTGAAGAAACAGGGCCGCCATCTGCATGTGCATGGGTAATTTTGTCATAGTATTTGACGGATGGGATATAAGCCAAAGTATCACGTGGAATGCTGACAAGCCGGATTTGTTTTTTGTCTCGATTGAATGTACCAAGAATCATAGCATCTGTTCTTGCTTCAGAAACATCCTGTCCATTTTTTCTTCTGCTGAGACTGTCGTCTATACCGAGAAATAAAATGGATACGTGATCCATTGCCGGATTAACACCATTCGGTCTTAAATCGGATTTCTTAGTTCCATTTGTGAAGGATTGATTGACTGCGCCTTTAGTCGTGAAATACAAATAACTGGCATAAGTCACTGGAACTATTATTAAACTCAAGCTTAATACAATAAGTAATGCTTTAAATAATTTATTCATCGCTTGGTCACCTTATCTTATGTTTATTTAAATCATACGATTATACTTAGAATATTTTGAATTAACAAGCTATTTAATAAAAAATCTCGTTTCATCCAGTGATTTTTTGAAATTTTTTTGTTCTTTATTTGTAAGTTTTTTATAACTCCTTAAAAATTTTCTGTAATTAGCTAATACAGTTTCTGCATCACCGAACTCTTTGATTCGGCCGCCTTCAATCCAGATAATTTTTGAACAAAAATCTTCTACTTGTTTTAAATTGTGACTTACAAAAAATATAGTTTTACCGGCTTCTTTAAATTCCCGCATCTTGGCAAGACTTTTCTGCGTGAATGTTTGATCTCCTACTGATAATGCTTCGTCAATTACAATAATGTCGGGATTAATTGTCACGCTGATTGCAAAGCCGAGCTTAGATTTCATACCGCTGGAATACTTTTTGACGGGCTGATGAATGAATTCTCCGAGCTCTGAAAATTCAATGATTTTTGGTGTGAGTTCTTTAATCTCACGCTTATTAAAGCCCATTAGCAATAATTTGAATTCAATATTCT
>DJUI01000095.1:0-6374 GCA_002438305.1 Staphylococcaceae bacterium UBA6286
AACTAATAAAGATTTGGATTATATTACTGACATTATTGACAAGAGGGTAAATCATCTGTATCTTTTGACGTCAAGAATATATTTCAGCATTATCAATCAGCAACAAAACAATTAAGAAGCGTTTTTCCGCTTCGTTTGTTTGTTTGATTCAATAACGTGTATAGTTTAAGAAAAGGAAGTGAAATGATGACTATTAATCAACTTCAACGGGGCATCGTAATTGACTGTGCGAGGCGTTACTGTTCGCTATCGTCATTGAAAGCCGTTATAGATGAAATACCGCACCATTCAGGCAATTTTTTGCAGCTGCATTTTTCTGATAACGAAGGATATGGGATTGCTTCTCAAGTGATTGGATTAACTGAAGATGAACCGAATGTATCTTACTTAACACGTCATGAATTAAGAGAGCTCATAGATTATGCGTCTGACAGAATGATCCAAGTAATACCGGACTTTGATGTTCCGGCGCATTCTAAATACTGGATAGAGCGGTATCAGCAATGCTATCCAGAAGAGACGATTCAAACAGATTTTGATGAGACTGTCGTCGATTACTTCGGCAGTGAGTCTGCTGGACAGGCCGTTCAGCAAATGATTGATGAGATTGCATCATTCTTTAGGCAGCCTCAATTCAAACAGAGAATGGTCATCGGAGCAGATGAGGTCCCTGGGAGTAGGACAAATCAAGAAGCGTATATTAGTTTCATCAACCGAACGGCAGACTATGTTCAACGTCAAGGATTCCGGCCCGCTATCTGGAATGATGGGATTACAAGTGAAGGGATTGACATGTTGAATGATAGTATTGATATATTGTACTGGCAGCAGCCGGAAGGTGGAATAGAAGTTGAGGCATTTACTAAGCGAGGAAGAGCTGTCTATAACTATAATTTCTATACCGCAACATTTCTTCCGCGTTATGGCTATGATGATGACGCTATTAAAGAACAGACAGTGTATATGACAACACATCATCAATTAGATGTGTTCTGCTATCACAATAACCCATATACGAAAATCATCACGACAGAAATAATAGGAGATGCGATGACATTCTGGAATGAAGAAGCAGCTTCTTTAACAGATGAAGCATGGCTCAAACAAGTGCTGCCGTTAGTACGTGCATTTTTCAGTGAGTAGGGTGCAGTGGTTGATTTAACTTTATAGTATTGTATGATTAAAGGAGAGCATTAAGTAAACATAGGGGGAAAAGAGATGATTAAACCTGAAAAGTTAAAGCGTGGAGATACAGTTGCGATTGTTTCATTATCCAGTGGAATTGCCGGTGATCAGGATATGGTCTGGAGAACTGAACAAGGGATTAAGCGTCTGGAAGATGTGTTTGGATTAAAAGTGAAAGTGATGCCGCACGCATTAAAAGGCTCTGATTACATCTATGAACATCCTGAAAAGCGGGCTGAGGACCTGAATCAAGCATTAAAGGATCCTGAAGTTAGGGGGATTATTTGTGCCATCGGTGGTAATGATTCAATTCGGACATTGCCGTTTGTCGATAATCGGGCCATTCAATCCAATCCAAAGATTTTCACCGGTTATTCAGATAGTACTGTTGGTCACTTGATGTTCTATTTGAACGGTGTGTCTTCAAGTTATGGCCCTGCGTTGCTGACAGATTTCGCGGAGAATATCGACATGGATGACTATACGATAGCGAGTATCGAAAAGACATGGTTCTCAAATGACATAATCGGAGAAATTAAAACGTCTGACACCGTGCGTGAAGTCGGATTAACTTGGGACAAAAGCAATCAGCAGACGGCGAGAAATCAGCTGGATAACAGCGGTTATGAAGTGATCAATGGACGAGGAACGGTGCAGGGACATCTCATCGGAGGCTGTCTTGAATCGTTGTCTGATTTAAGAGGGACCTCATTATTTCCGGACCTGCATCACTTTGACGGTGCTATATTGTTCTTAGAAACATCTGAAGAATATATCCCGACGATTACACTTGAATCTTATTTGAGAGCTTTTGCAGTGATGGGCATTATGAATAGAATTAACGGAATAATCGTTGGAAGACCACAGAAGGGTGTTTATTATGAAGAATACAAGGAAGTCTACCGCATGATCATGAAAGAATACAATTGTGAGGACTTACCGATTCTATACAATGCAAGTTTTGGGCACAATGAACCTAAGTTTGTTATGCCTTATGGTGTCCAAGCTGAGATTAATGCTGACGAAAAAACATTCACTATTTTAGAAAGTGCCACTATATAATGTAAAGAAGGAATTCACTGCTTTTAAGTGAATTCCTTCTTTACTCTCTTCAATATGAAACTTGATACAAACATTGATAAATTAGTTATTTACTCATATAATATAAGTATTTATAATATAAGTATTAATAGTATATAGAGGAGATTGATAATGAATGATTATATATATGCTACAGAAAAACTTCTAAAATTATATCAACTATGGCAAAGTTCTGCACGACGATTTTTAAAAGCTTATGATATAACATACCCTCAGTTTCGAGTATTAAAAGGTTTGGTTGATGCAAACAATGACAACAAAAGGATATCTCAGTCTCATTTAAGTGAACGGATCGGTATAGATGCGATGACGTTATCAACAATCATTAGAAATCTCGAAGCGAGAAAGTTGATTCAACGGATGGAATCTCGATCAGACACACGTGCCAAAAATGTTTATATTACTGCTATTGGGTTATCCTTAATGGAAGAAATCATACCATCTATGGAAACGGCTGCAGAAATGTTCTTCGGCGAAATGTATGAAAACGGTGATGAGCTGCTGAGAGTGTTGACCCTTGAGGATGAATGTTAAGTTTATGTAACAAGGCTATACATGGTCAGCTATGTGTAGTATATTAAGCGTCTTAAAAGATCGACTGTAATGAGTCTAGGAGCGATTAAATGTCAGTTAAATATCGAAATGTAATGCTGTCCTATATNNTATGGCCGATGACAAAGAGCTGAAGGCACTTCTCAGTCCGATGATCATCACCGCTCAATCAGTTCCTTTATTGATGAGCAGTGTCCTCTTTCATTTATATAATGACGATGATGAACTACGCGATTATTATCTTAATTTTGATGACTATGCAAAACCTCTTGATGATGATGGTTTTGAACGATTCAAAGCATTTGTATCACGTCATCAGGATTCCATCCTATATTATATTCATCATGGTGATTTAAAGAAGAATATCGTTGAACGATCATCTTTACTTGTCCCAATATTTCATAAAATTTTACAGCAGTCATCAACTGATTCATTCAATGTCATAGAAATAGGGTCTAAAGCAGGACTGTTATTAAATTATGATTGGTATGGTTACACTTATAATAAATCTGTTACTGTGGGTAACGTTGATGATATTAATATCAAAGTAAAAATCAAAGGGTATAATCATTCTTTGTTAACACCGATTAAACATCCGCTTCGGAAATTCGGTATTTCAGAAGCAGTGACTCATATTGAGGATGATCATGATTTTCACTGGATGTTGAGCCTGCTTTACCCTGAGGAAGTTAAACGCCGTAAGAATCTATACAAAGCACGCCGCATCTTTCAAGAGCATCCGGTGACGATGCTGGAAGGTGATGAGCTTAAACTGCTGGAACAAGTGATAGATGGCCTTCCAGCAGATGAGCCGATCATTATTTTCCATGTTCACCATGCCAAGAACTGGTCTGATGACAAAAAAAGTGCTTTTTTAAATTTAATCAGCAGAAAAGCAGCCGATAAAGTGATCTATCATGTACACCATCAGTTATTCGGCCCAGATATATTCGTTGATCACTTCAACGAAGGTTATTTAAAACGTGNNACGTGAGAAACTAGTGAATTTTGATTTGGATAAACTTAAATTAGAATGGCTGGTTAATCAGCCGCTTAAAATTTAACGTGATTTCATGTGGAACATTTAAAGTGGGATAGTCATCGTTTATTGAGCAGATTTTATCTAGTCTATGATATAGTAAAGTGACTAACAAACGATGGAGTGAAAACATGGATTACAAATTAGTAGTACTAGATATGGATGATACATTGATGACCAGTGAGAACGTCATGTCTGAACGGACAAAAGAGGCATTGCTCGCAGTACAGAAACAAGGTGTAAGTGTCATACTTGCTTCCGGTCGTCCAACTAATGGTATGGTTAACACCGCGCGTGAACTTGAACTTGATAAGCATCACTCACATATATTGAGTTATAATGGTGCACGCATTTTTGAAATGAGCGATTTATCAATGGTCAAAGAGACATCTCTGACAAAAGAACAGTTTGATTTATGTTATGACTACTGTAAATCAAAAGGATTTTTTGTATTAACTTATATTGATGAGACTATTGTTTACGAAGGTGATCACCCTTATATGAACGTTGAACATGAACTGACAGGACTGCCGATGAAACAGGTGGAATCATTGAAAGACTATGTTCAAGGGAATGTCCCTAAATTGATGGGAGTAGATTTTGAAGAGAAAATCTCAGAAGCCAACAACGAGCTGGGTGGTAATTACGGACAAGATATTCATGTCACCACATCTAAGCCGTTTTTCCTGGAATTCATGGCTGAAGGGGTGTCAAAAGGGCGTGCACTGCATGAACTGGTGACAGAACTCGGCATTAGTAGAGAGGCGATTATCGCGTTCGGCGACAGCAATAATGATAAAGATATGATTGAGTATGCCGGCCTTGGTGTAGCCATGGGTAATGCCAACGACAACATAAAAAATGCCGCAGATATGATCACCGGTGATCATAACAGTGATGGGATTGCGGACATACTTGAACAATTTATATTAAAGAAGCAGTCGTAACTGCTTCTTTTTTTGTGCAGCTCAGAGTCGCTCGTACTGATAACCTTCCAAAAGGGCACAGCAGACATCAAGAACTGGTGTTTGGACATGGTGCCGTACTGCTATTTGCTTAACTGTGCCTTGAATAAAGTCATATTCGATAGGAACGCCGGCCAGTGTGTCATAATACATGCTGGTTCCCATCAGTGGATCATACGTTGAATAGATAGCCATAATATCATTGACTGTGTCGGAGTTGAAAGAATGTCCAGCCGCTTCTGCAACTGCAATCCCTTCAACGAGCAATTGTTCAGTGAGTGATTTGACAACCGGCAATTCAACAACGTGAGCAGTATTTTTTGTCAGAGCAGTGACGCTGTTAATTCCTAAGTTTACGAGCAGTTTAAACCATGATTGTCTGTCATAGTCAGTGTCTGGTGTCAGCTCCAGCTCAGTCATGTGGAGATCGCTCCTCATTTGGTGCATGGCTGTAGTATTCGGAACGATCAGCTTCTTATCCTGAAAATGTCGGACACGATCTGCTGTTTTCTGACCGCTGATATAGACCACTGCCTGCACGGCATTGAAACCATCCATCAATTCCAGCTGCCCGATACCGTTCTGACAGAGAATCACTTGACTCTTTGAATGGCACATGTTCTGTAGTGCCGGCAAAATTGACTTAAGTTTTGTTGCTTTGACAGCGACAAAGATGACATCGAATGTTGCATCATTCAGTACTAATGAAGATACATTGATCTTGTATTCACCATCTACTGTCTGTAACAGCACCTGCTGCTCTTGACGGCCGAACAAAGTGACGTCATGAACACGACTGATTTCATGAGCAATCACTGTACCTACTGCACCTGGGCCGATAACGGCGTATTTAGTCATAGGCGCCTCCTTCGAATTTATTTCTATACACATGGGAATGTGTCTATTATAATGTATTCATTGATAAACAAGGAAGTGTAAAGATGAAATTACTAAAAGACCTCCATCAGATGAAAAGAGATCAAGTGAAACTGACAATGATGACTGCTTATGATTATCCAAGTGCCAAACAAGTTGAAGCGGCTGGTATCGATATGATTTTAGTCGGAGACAGTTTAGGGATGACAGTGCTGGGTTATGATAGTACTATTTATGTCACAATAGAGGATATGATTCATCATACGAAAGCGGTAAGACGCGGGGCACCAGAGACGTTTACTATCATCGATATGCCTTTTGGTACTGCAGGGGTGAGTGANNAATGTGAATCAGGCGAAAAGACTTTTCCAGGAATCCGGTGCACATGCCGTCAAAGCGGAAGGTGGACATTTGACATCGTTTATTTCCCGCTGTACTCAAATGGGAATTCCAATCGTTGCTCATCTAGGTTTAACGCCTCAAAGTGCAGCCATTACAGGCTATTCAGTTCAAGCCAGGACTAAAAATGAAGCTGAGCAGTTGATTGCTGATGCACAAGCAGCAGCAGCAGCGGGTGCCGTTATGCTTGTATTAGAAGCGGTGCCGAGCGATTTAGCAGCTCATATCACTGAGTTACTGGCTATACCAGTCATTGG
>DJUI01000095.1:6494-9230 GCA_002438305.1 Staphylococcaceae bacterium UBA6286
TTTTATTTTTAAAAAAAAAAAGTTTTTTATTTATAATATTTTTAAGTTTTTTTTTTAATTTCAGAAATGACGACAATCATTAATGAGCATAGAGCAGCAGGACAGTCTATCGGCTTTGTTCCGACAATGGGGGCACTTCATGACGGTCACATGACGCTTCTTAGAGAGGCAAAAAAAGAAAATGATATTACAGTCGTAAGTGTGTTTGTTAATCCATTACAATTCGGACCTGATGAGGATTTCGATGCTTATCCAAGAGATATAGATGCCGATCAATCACTTGTAGCTCGTATAGATATTGATTACTTGTTCCATCCGACTTCTGAAGAAATGTATCCGAAGCAGGATATCACTCTTACTGTCGGCAGACTTGCAGCAGTGCTGGAAGGTGCGAAGCGTCCTGGTCATTTTGATGGTGTAGTGACCGTTGTTAACAAACTCTTTAATATCATCAAACCGGACCGTGCCTACTTTGGTAAAAAAGATGCGCAGCAACTTGCCATTATCGAGGCTATGGTCGATGATTTCAATCATGATATAGAAATTATAGGGATTGATATTGTTCGCGAAGAAGATGGGCTTGCTAAGAGCTCGAGAAATGTCTATCTGACTGATGAGGAACGCCTGGAAGCAGTAGCGCTATATAACAGTCTGCTGCTCGCCAAAGAGTTGATAGACGGCGGAGAGACACAGACAGCAGTCATTGAAGAAGAGATAATACGATACATTACGTCTTATTCATCAGGGACTGTTGATGAGGTTGCTATCTATCAATATCCAGAATTGATTAAAGTAGACAAGCTCGAAGGCCAGTGCTTTATTTCTCTTGCAGTGAAGTTTTCAAAAGCACGGCTCATCGACAATATGATTATTGGAGGACTATGATGATAAGAACAATGATGCACGGAAAAATTCACCGTGCGAGAGTAACAGAAGCTAATTTAAATTATGTCGGCAGCATTACTATTGACCAGGATATTCTAGATGCTGTCGATATTCTGCCTGATGAAAAAGTGGCTATCGTGAACAATAACAATGGCGCGCGACTAGAGACTTATGTCATTGCAGGTGAACGTGGGTCAGGCGTTATCTGTTTGAACGGAGCAGCCGCTAGACTTGTACAAGTAGATGATATTGTCATTATTATGAACTATGTACAGCTGACGAATGAAGAAGCATTGATACATTCACCGAAAGTTGCAGTGATGGATGAACATAATCAAATCGTTCAGCTTATTACAGAAACAGAAGCTACGATTATATAATGAAACCCCCGTGTAGATTCATTTTACACGGGGGTTCATTATATGTCAGCCACTCAATCTTACTTGCTCGTCGCCGTCCACTGATCACCTGGATGGCGATGTCTTTTTGTGTGTGCATAAATATTGTCAGCTGCATAATCCTCGTTAGTGTAAACAGTAATATCATAAAATGCCATATCACGGTCAAATGGTTCAGCTAAATAAACATCTTTAAGATGAACAAACAAGCGCTGCATCGCCTGCTGATCCAGACTTGGATATTCTCTTAAAATTTTCTTGATAAGACTGCCATTCTTATTGTAGACACCTTGTACTACAATGACGAACTTCTCGTCTGTCTTCAGTACATCATCGAATATATTGAACTGTCCGTTTGACATCTGTCTGCCTCCTTATGCAACCGCTTTATAAATTATATTATACATAAAAAAAGAGATTTGCGTATGCAAATCTCTGATTATAGTTCATGTTTAGTTAAATCAATATCTTGAAGCTTGACGACTTTTGTTTTCTTGACCCCTTTATAGCCGAAATAGGCAGCGAGTGCCAGTATGATCGGTAGAATAGAGTCAGTCAATGATGACCAGTTCAATGAAGTAATATCTGCAAATGACTGACCGATCAGTAGAAAAAGAATCGCGACGCTTACTAAGAAGACACCTATAGGGAAGAACGGTGCTTTATAGGTTAGCAGTTCGTCTTCATCTAAGTTCTGAACTTTTATGGCGCGTCGCAGGCGGTAATGACTAATGATACTGATGAACCAGACGATCAATACTAACGTTCCAAGCATATTTAATAGTTTTCCGTAACCACCCATATTCAAGTGCGCATAAATAATACTCAAGATGATCAGTACAGTTGTCGTGATTAAAGCATTGAAAGGCATATTGCGTTTGTTGAGTCGTCCGAGAAACTGAGGTGCCTGTCGGTCGTTGCTAAGTGAATAGAGGAGACGACTGGTAGCATATAATCCTGAATTACCAGCGGATAATACAGCTGTCAATATCACTGTATTCATAATAGATGCAGCAAATAAAATACCAAGATTATCGAAAATGATAGTGAATGGGCTCATCGCTACATCTGAATTTTCATTGAGTAGTCTCGAATCAGTGTACGGAATCAATGCAGCAATCACAAAAATGGAGCCGATATAGAACAGTAAGATTCGCCAAAACACTTGTTTGATAGCTTTTGNNTGGCATTGATTCTTTCGGATCTTCTGATTCTCCCGCTGTCACGGCAACAACTTCAGTCCCGCCGAATGAGAATCCTGCTACAATAAGCACCCCGAGTAAACCTAAGAAACCATTGACAAACGGCGCGTCACCGACAGTGAAATTCTTGATGCCGACAGGTCCTTGATCGCCAAGAATCCCGAATATCATTAATAGACCCATGACTAGGAAAATAATGATAGTTCCTACTTTGATAAATGAAAACCAATATTCCGCTTCTCCAAATGATT
>DJUI01000052.1:0-3138 GCA_002438305.1 Staphylococcaceae bacterium UBA6286
TTGAACAATATTTAAAACAGCTGCTCGAACAAAGCGGCGATGTTGTTGAAATTAAACGTGCACATATTGCTGAAAAATTTGATTGCGTCCCGTCTCAATTAAACTACGTCATCAAAACAAGATTCACTAATGAGCATGGCTATGCGATTGAAAGTAAGCGGGGCGGTGGCGGGTATATACGCATCACAAAAATTGAATCCAGCAACCAGTCCGCTTTTATCAATCATCTGAAAGAATTGACAGGTAACCAGATTTCTCAGCAGGATGCTGAACATATCATAGAAGGTTTATATCAAAATGAACTGATTACTAGACGCGAAAAACGGCTGTTATCAGTGACGCTCCACCGGGATACACTGCTTGTAGATATTCCTTACAGAGATCGTATTCGTGCCAATATACTGAAGAATGTACTGACTGTCATTCAATATCAGTAGTAAGGGAGAGAACATAGATGAACTATAACGAAGATGAATTCACAATGAACCAACTGCTCAAGCATCTTCTGGCTTCCGGAGAAATCAATGGTCGCCAGGAAGTGTGTCCGAACTGTGGATTGACACTGCGTGAGTCGCTGCATATCGGCAAATTCGGCTGCAGTACTTGCTACGACACCTTTCAAACCTACTTGCCCCGCATTGTAGAACGCGTGCAGGCAGGCAATCAGAAGCATATCGGAAAAGCTCCGCTTAAATCTGCCGAGAAGATTGCCCGCAAGAAGAAAATTGAAACACTTGAGCAGCAGCTGAAAGAACTGGTGGAAGTTCAAGACTTTGAACAGGCTGTTCTTGTCAGAGATGAAATTAAAGCATTGAAGGAAAGTGAGGCGGAATAAATGCTGGATAAACATTTAAGTCACACACTCAGCGACTGGATGCAGCAGGAATCGGAGAAACCTATTATTTTAAGCTCCCGCATCCGTCTTGCCAGAAACCTTGAAAATTTTGTTCATCCGCTTATGTACGATGACGACACAGCAGAAGCCGTACTTGCCGAAGTGTCAAATGTGCTCAAACCTCATTATGAAGAAGTGCGGCTGAGTGAACTGAATAATAATGAACGGCTGATGCTTGTGGTCAAACATTTGGTCAGCAAAGAACTGTTGACGCAGAATCACGGAGCAGTATTTTTAAATGATGATGAGTCAGTCAGCATTATGGTCAATGAAGAAGATCATCTTCGTATTCAAGTGCTCGGCCGCGAATTATCGCTTGATGAGCTCTATGCCAAGGCGCTGGAAGTGGATAGTCTGATAGATGAGAAGCTGACGTTGTCCTTTGATGAGACGCTCGGTTATTTAACGACATGCCCGACGAATATTGGGACTGGTCTACGTGCAAGCGTTATGCTGCATCTCCCGGGATTATCCATTATGAACCGGATGAGCCGTATTGCCCAGGCAATCAACCGCTTCGGCTATACGATCCGCGGTATATACGGTGAAGGGACGCAGGCGCTCGGTCATGTCTATCAAGTATCCAATCAGCTGACGCTCGGTAAGACAGAAGAAGCGATTATTGAAGACTTGAAGCAGATTGTCGAACAGATTATCAGTGAAGAAGAAGGCATGCGGCAACGCTTGAAAGATTACGATTATATCGAGACTGCAGACCGCGTCAATAGAAGTCTCGGCATTTTGAAATATGCCCAGCTCATCACTGCTGAAGAAGCAAGTTTAAGATTAAGTGAACTGAAAATGGGTATCGATATGGGTATTGTTGAACAGATGCCGTTCCGATTCAACGAGCTGATGGTTGCGATTCAGCCGCCATTTTTAGCAACAATAGATGAAGATTTAACCGTCAATGAAAAACGAGCAAAGATGTTAAGAGAACATCTTTAAAGGAGGATATATATCGTGTTTGGAAAATTAACAGAACGTGCGCAGCGAGTGCTTGCTCATGCGCAGGAAGAAGCGATTAGATTACAGCATAATAATATTGGTACAGAGCACTTACTGTTAGGTCTTGTCAAAGAGCCTGAAGGTATTGCTGCAAAAGTACTGGCGACATTCGATGTCACTGAAGAAAAGATCATCACTGAAGTAGAACAGTTGATCGGTCACGGTTCTGAAATGTCAGGAACTATTCAATATACACCACGAGCTAAGAAAGTCATTGAACTGTCATTGGATGAAGCACGCAAACTTAACCATTCATTCGTGGGTACAGAGCATATTTTACTAGGTCTGATCCGCGAGAACGAAGGCGTTGCAGCACGCGTCTTAGCAAACCTTGACTTGAATATTACAAAAGCACGTGCACAAGTCGTGAAATTACTAGGCAGCCCCGAAATGAGCGCTAAAAACTCACAATCTGCTAAATCACAGGCCACACCAACACTTGATGGTCTGGCACGCGATTTGACAGTCATCGCTAAAGACGGAACGCTGGATCCAGTTATCGGACGCAGCAGCGAAATCATGCGAGTGATTGAAGTATTAAGCCGTCGGACGAAGAACAATCCAGTACTGATCGGTGAGCCCGGGGTCGGTAAAACAGCAATCGTCGAAGGTCTGGCACAAGCTATCGTCAACAACGAAGTACCGGAAACATTGAAGGACAAACGTGTGATGAGTCTTGATATGGGAACTGTCGTTGCTGGGACTAAATACCGCGGTGAATTCGAAGAACGTCTGAAAAAAGTCATGGAAGAAATCCATTCTGCAGGGAATATCATTCTATTTATCGATGAACTTCATACATTGATCGGTGCAGGCGGTGCGGAAGGTGCCATCGATGCTTCGAATATTTTAAAACCAGCGCTTGCCCGCGGCGAACTTCAATGTATCGGTGCAACAACGCTCGAAGAATACCGCAAATATATCGAGAAAGATGCGGCGCTTGAACGTCGTTTCCAACCGGTTACAGTCAACGAACCGAACGTTGAAGACGCCATTGAAATCGTCAAAGGTCTTCGCGACCGCTACGAAGCTCACCATAGAATTACGATTACAGACGAAGCACTGGAAGCAGCCGTCAAAATGAGTGACCGCTATATTTCTGACCGCTTCCTGCCTGATAAAGCCATCGACTTAATCGATGAAGCAGGGTCAAAAGTCAGACTGCGTAACCATATTACACCGCCAAGCTTAAAAGAGATGGAAACAGAGCTTGAACAGGTCAAAAAAGAAAAAGT
>DJUI01000052.1:3372-11306 GCA_002438305.1 Staphylococcaceae bacterium UBA6286
CGTGCACGGGCCGGCCTGAAAGATCCGAAGCGTCCAATCGGCAGCTTCATCTTCTTAGGACCAACCGGGGTCGGTAAGACAGAGCTTGCGAAAGCACTTGCTGAAGCGATGTTCGGTGAAGAAGATGCGATGATTCGTGTCGACATGAGTGAGTTCATGGAGAAACATAGTGTGTCACGTTTAGTCGGTTCACCTCCAGGATATGTCGNNACTGGACGATGGTCGCCTGACAGATTCACAGGGCCGTACAGTTGATTTCCGTAATACGGTGATCATTATGACTTCGAACGTCGGTGCACAGGAACTGAAAGACAGCAAGTTTGTCGGTTTCGGTGCAAGTGATGTCGGTCCGGATTACGAAACAATCCGTAAAACGATGATGGATGAACTGAAAAACCAGTTCCGTCCTGAGTTTTTGAACCGTGTGGATGATATCATCGTTTTCCATAAGCTCGAAAAAGATCACTTGAAAAAAATTGTCACATTGATGGTTGAAGATCTTGCCAAACGTCTGAAAGAACAAGATATCGTCATTACTTTGACAGATGCTGCAAAAGAAAAAGTGGCTGAGGAAGGTTATGATCCTGAATATGGTGCAAGACCGCTGGCACGTTCAATTCAGAAAAACATTGAAGATAAATTGTCAGAAGAGCTGTTAAAAGGTGAAACGCTCGCAGGGCAGGACATCGTCATCGATTACAAAGACGAAGCGTTCACTATCGACAAAAAAGAGCGAGTGGCTGAAGAAATATAAATGATTTCCAGTTAAATGTTAACATGGGACAATGCCCTTAATGCTATTGCATTAGGGGTTTTATTGTATTGACCGATGAAACAGTTTACAATAATAACATATTGAATCAGGAGGAACTTTTTTGGCGAAAACGAAATCAACGTTTGAATGCATGGCCTGCGGATATCAGTCTCCTAAATGGATGGGCAAATGTCCGAACTGCGGCGCATGGAACCAGATGGAAGAAGTAATAGAACACAAAGCCAAAGGACCGAAGACGGCAATTACTGAATCATCCTCTACTGAACGCATAGAGAAATTGAAGAATATCACTAAAGAAAGCACTCCCCGCTCAACAACATATATCCGCGAATTTGACCGCGTACTCGGCGGTGGAATTGTACCGGGTTCCCTTATTCTTATAGGTGGAGACCCTGGAATCGGTAAATCTACATTGCTGCTTCAAGTATGTGCACTGCTCTCAAAAGAGAATTCCGTCTTATATATCTCTGGTGAAGAATCTGTCAGACAGACAAAGCTGCGAGCTGACCGGTTGAAAGAAGATGCAGGCGAACTAAGCGTCTATGCAGAAACGAATCTTCAAGTCATTCATGAAACAGTGAAGAAGACTGAACCGAAGTTTCTTGTCATCGATTCGATACAGACCATATTCCATCCGGAAGTGACTTCAGCACCGGGCTCTGTCTCTCAAGTAAGAGAGTGTACACAGGAATTGATGCGTATGGCGAAGCAATTGAACATCGCCACATTTATCGTCGGGCACGTGACTAAGGAAGGTCAGATCGCAGGACCCCGGCTGCTCGAACATATGGTGGATACGGTGCTGTATTTTGAAGGAGACACACATCACAGCTACCGTATATTGCGGGCGGTGAAGAACCGTTTTGGCTCAACGAATGAGATGGGTATATTTGAGATGCGGAATACGGGTCTGAATGAAGTGCTGAATCCGTCAGAGATGTTTCTTGAGGAACGAACGAAGAATGTTGCAGGGTCAACTATTGTTGCGACGATGGAAGGAACCCGTCCGCTGCTTGTCGAAGTGCAGGCACTGGTCACACCGACGACATTTCATAATCCAAGACGAATGGCAACAGGCATTGATCATAACCGCCTAAGTCTATTGATGGCAGTGCTTGAGAAGAAGCAGGGGCTGTTACTGCAGCAGCAGGATGCCTACATCAAAGTGGCGGGCGGAGTCAAACTGGATAAACCGGCTGTCGATTTAAGTGTCGTCGTCAGTATTGCATCCAGTTTTAATGACAAGGCGACGCGCGGTGACGACTGCTTCATCGGAGAAGTAGGGCTGACAGGTGAAGTGAGACGTGTAGCACGGATTGAGCAGCGCGTTCAGGAAGCGGCGAAACTTGGCTTCAAGCGTGTCGTCATTCCGAAGAACAACATCGGCGGCTGGGATTTCCCTGACGGCATTGAAGTCATCGGCATTACGAATATTTCTGAAGCATTGAAACTAGCATTTAGCTAATATAAGGAGGTGACGCTATGCTTAAAAGGTTAATAGTTCTGTTATTCATTATCATTGGTGCATCACTTGGTATTTATTTGATCCCTGAAGTCGTTAAATTATTTGATCTGAATGTTCCTTCTCTTGTCGTCAATAATTACGTTGACGGTGCTATCGGTATCATTGTCTTTTTATTGTTGTTTTACTGGTTGATTGATAAGGTCGTGGCGATGGTTGAGGCAGGCGAAGGGTTACTGTTGAAACGTAATTTTATGGAGATTATTTTTGCGACGATCGGCATAATGATGGGTCTGATGATAGCGTCCATGATCAGTCTGATATTCAATACGATGGGCTTCCCGCTATTGAAAAATACCATTCCTATCGTCCTGGCTGTTATTCTCGGCTACTTAGGATTTCAAGTAGGCCTCAAAAAGCGTGAAGAGATTCAAAGTCTGCTCCCTGAAAGGTTTCAGGGCAGTAAGCGCAAAGTAACTGACGCAGTGAAATTGCTGGATACATCTGCAATTATTGACGGACGTATTTTAAATATCGTCAAATGTGGTTTTATTGACGGGACGATCATCGTACCGCAGGGGGTTCTTGACGAACTCCAGTTAATAGCAGACTCAACAGACGGTTTGAAGCGGGACAAAGGACAGCGAGGGCTTGATATTCTCAATGAATTAAAGCAGACCGGCCATCCCATAAAGTTTCATCCGGGGCATGATGAGATCAAAGAGGTCGACCAGCTGCTGGTCAAGATGGCTTCTGAATCAAACGCAAGTGTCATTACGACGGATTATAATTTGAACAAAGTCTGCCAAGTGCAGGGCATCAAAGTACTCAATGTCAACGATCTGTCTGAAGCAATTAAGCCGGTCGTTCAGCAGGGAGATCGTTTCAAACTGCTGATCACTAAAGCAGGTAAAGAAGAAAATCAAGGGGTCGGCTATTTGGAAGATGGCACAATGGTTGTTCTTGAACACGGCAAAAATTTTATCAACCAAGAGAAGCTGGTTGAAGTGCAGTCTATTTTACAGACATCATCCGGACGTATTATTTTTACAAAGAAAGTAGCAGATAAGTAATGTATACAGTAATTATTCCCGCAGCTGGACAAGGTAAGAGAATGGGTTATGGACACAACAAAGTCTTTCTTGAAGTGGGTGGTGTCCCAGTCATCAGACGTACTGTAGCAGCTTTCCAGAGTCATGAGCAGTGCGGTGCCATCTATGTTGCAGCACAAGAAGACGAAATAACGCAGTTGACTGAACTGCTGAGCGATTTCCCGAAAGTGCAAGGGATAATAGCAGGGGGCAGTGAGCGGCAGTACAGTATAGACAATGTGCTGAGAGAGATTGAAGAAGTGGCCATCGTCATGGTTCATGACGGTGCACGTCCCTTGATTTCACATGAAACATTGAACCATCTATACGAAGGTGCTCTGCAGCATCAAGCAGTCATTGCAGCAGTACGTGCCAAAGATACTATTAAAATGATCGATAACGGCCAGGTGGTAAATACGCCGGACCGCAGCAGGATGTGGCTCGTTCAGACGCCGCAAGCTTTTGCTTATCATGTGCTGACAGCAGCCTATCAACGTGCAGCAGCTGATGGCTATTTAGGTACGGATGATGCATCGCTTGTAGAACGGACAGGTCTTCCTGTTCATATCGTTGAGAGCAGTTATGATAATATTAAACTGACAACACCGGAAGATTTATATTTTGCAGAAGCAATTTTGAGAAAGCGGGAGGAATCAGATGTTTAGAGTAGGATTCGGCTATGATGTTCATCAGCTGGCAGAAGATAGGAAGTTAATCATCGGCGGCCTTGAGATCCCTCATGAAAAAGGGCTGCTCGGCCACAGCGATGCAGATGTACTGCTGCACGCAATTACTGATGCGATGCTCGGAGCAGCAGCATTAGGAGATATTGGTAAGCTGTTTCCGGATACCGATGCAGCGTTCAAAGATGCAGATTCTAAAATTCTGCTCAAGGAATCTTTTAAGGAAGTCAAAGCGAAAGGTTATACTATCGGTAATATTGATGCGACCATTGTAGCGGAACGACCGAAGTTCAGACCCCATATTGATGACATGCGCAGCATCATCAGTGAGCTGCTGGAAGTAGATGTCGATCAAGTCAATGTTAAAGCGACGACTTCTGAGAAGATGGGCTTTTTAGGAAGGGAAGAGGGAATTGCTGCACAAGCTGTGGTATTATTAACGAAGAATAATTAAATTGGAGTGACAAACATGGATAAAGTAAGAGTGAGATATGCACCTTCACCTACAGGTTTCCTTCATATCGGTAATGCACGTACAGCATTATTCAACTATTTATTTGCAAAACATCACGGCGGTGATTTCATCGTCCGCATTGAAGATACAGATACGGCACGTAATGTAGAAGGCGGCGAGGAGTCACAGCTTCGCTACCTCAAATGGTTAGGACTTGAATGGGACGAATCCGTTGATAAAGACGGCGGTTACGGGCCGTATCGCCAATCAGAACGTGCTGACATCTACAATCCGATTATTGAGCAGCTGCTGGCTGAAGACAAAGCTTATCGATGCTATATGACATCTGAAGAGCTGGAAGCTGAGCGCGAAGCACAGATTGCCCGCGGTGAGATGCCGAGATACGGTGGACAGCATGCGCACTTGACAGAAGAAGAGGAAGCAGCATTTGTTGCTGAAGGCCGTCAGCCAAGTATTCGTTTCCGTGTACCGAAAGACAAAGTTTATACATTCAATGATATGGTCAAAGGCGAAGTTTCATTTGAATCCAATGGTATCGGTGACTGGGTCATCGTGAAAAAAGATGGCATCCCGACTTATAATTTCGCGGTAGCGGTGGATGACCACTTCATGGCGATTAGTCACGTGATCCGCGGTGATGATCATATTTCCAATACACCGAAGCAGATGATGATCTACGAAGCGCTGGGCTATGACGTTCCAGTATTCGGCCATATGACACTCATCGTCAATGAAGACCGCAAAAAATTATCTAAGCGTGACGGTTCTATCATTCAGTTCATCGAGCAGTACCATGATCTTGGTTATCTGCCGGAAGCGTTGTTCAACTTCATCGGACTGCTGGGCTGGTCGCCGGTCGGAGAAGAAGAAATCTTCTCAAAAGACCAGTTCATCGAGATGTTCGACGAAAACCGTCTGAGCAAATCGCCGGCATTCTTCGACAAAGTGAAGCTTGCCTGGATTAACAACCAGTACATGAAAGAGAAAGACCTGGATACAGTGTTTGAAATGACATTGCCGCACATGAAAAAAGCAGGGCTGATTACTGAAAATCCGACACCTGAAGCGTTGACTTGGGCGAAAGGCCTAGTTGAACTGTATCAGCAGCAGATGAGCTATGCTGGTGAAATTGTGGAACTGTCTGAACTGTTCTTCAAAGAAGAGCTGACATTGAACGATGAGGCAGCAGAAGTGGTAAACGGTGAGCAGGTTCCTGAACTGATGCGTGCGTTGACTGCACAGCTTGAAGCACTGGAAATATTTGATGCAGCGTCTGTCAAAGCAGCTATTAAAGCAGTTCAGAAAGAAACAGGCATCAAGGGTAAAAACTTATTCATGCCGATTCGTGTCGCTGTATCAGGACAGACGCATGGTCCAGAACTGCCGAACACGATTGAACTGCTGGGGCGCGAAAAAGTGCTGGCACGTATTGCACCTTACTGTGCTTAAGTGCTTGATATTTAATCAAAACCCCTTATAATAGAACTTAATCAGGAAGACATAGTAAATCGTGCCATACCAATAGAGAGCATCCGGCTGGTGAAAGGGTGTGATGACACGGTTGAATGCACCTTCCGTTGTTTAATTTCATAACTTGATGAGTGAATGATAATAATCATTAATGAAGAGTGGAACCGTGTTTATATTAGGCACCTCTGACGTTTGTCAGGGGTGTCTTTATCTTTTATGGGAAGAGAGGATACCGATGTTCACAAGAATTAAAGACGACATTGCGATGGTCTTCGAACAGGATCCCGCAGCCCGCAGCAGCCTGGAAGTTTTCCTGACTTATTCAGGGCTGCATGCTGTATGGTGGCATTTAGTCGCACATTGGTTTTATAACAGACGATGGTTTTTTGCAGCGAGAGTCATCAGCCAGATGTCGCGCTTTTTCACAGGCATTGAAATACATCCGGGTGCGAAGATAGGCCGACGACTGTTTATTGATCACGGCATGGGTGTTGTGATCGGTGAGACGTGTACGATCGGCAGCAATGTCACCATCTATCAAGGCGTGACCCTTGGGGGTACAGGAAAAGAGAAAGGGAAGCGGCACCCTGACATTGGAGACAACGTGTTGATTGCAGCAGGAGCTAAAGTGCTTGGTAACATTAAAGTAGGGAGTAATGTCAATATCGGTTCGAACTCCGTCGTGCTGAAAGATGTGCCGGGCTGTACGACAGTCGTAGGGATTCCGGGCAGAATCGTCAGACAATGCGGCCAGAAGGTAGGTAAAAGTTTTGAGCATACAGACCTGCCGGATCCGATTTTTGAAAAATTAGTAGAACTGGAACGTCAAATAGAAGCGACAAGAAATGGAGAGATTAAAGATGATTACGTTATATAATACACTGACGCGTAAAAAAGAACCGTTTGTACCGATTGAAGAAGGCAAAGTGAAGATGTATGTCTGCGGTCCGACCGTCTATAACTACATCCATATCGGTAATGCACGTCCGGCTATCAGCTTTGATGTCGTTCGCAGATATCTAGAATACAAAGGCTATGACGTGAACTATGTCTCTAACTTCACAGATGTCGATGACAAGCTCATTCGTGCAGCTAATCAGCTCGGCGAAACAGTGCCTGAAGTAGCGGACCGTTTCATTGAGGCCTACTTCGAAGATACTCACGCATTGAATTGTAAGACGGCGACAGCGCACCCACGGGTGATGGACCATATGGATGATATCATTGATTTCATTCAAGTACTGATTGACAAAGGCTACGCCTATGCCAATCAAGGGGATGTCTATTACAGAACCCGCAAATTTGATGAATACGGAAAACTGAGTCAGCAGTCGATTGATGAGCTGAAAATCGGCGCTCGTATTCAGCAGGGTGAACTGAAGGAAGATGCTCTGGACTTCGCATTATGGAAAGCGGCAAAACCAGATGAAATCAAGTGGCAGAGCCCGTGGGGGGAAGGTCGTCCAGGCTGGCACATCGAATGTTCTGTCATGGCACGTAAACATCTGGGCGATACAATCGATATTCATGCAGGCGGCAGTGATCTTACGTTCCCGCATCACGAAAACGAAATCGCACAGTCAGAAGCGCATAATGACAAGACATTTGCCCATTACTGGCTGCACAATGGTTTCATCAATATCGACAATGAAAAGATGAGTAAATCACTCGGTAACTTCATTCTTGTCCATGATATCATCAAAGAAATTGACCCTAATGTCCTGCGTTTCTTTATGATCAGCGTGCATTACCGTCATCCGATCAACTACAATATGGAACTCGTCAATGCAGCGAAGACAGGTCTTGAGAGAATTCAGAATGCCTATCAGTCCCTTGTCGAAAGAAAGAATATTTCTGTTGATATTGCAGACCATCATGAGGTCATCGCTGACATAGATCATATACTCGCTAAGTTTGAAGAAGCGATGGATGATGATTTCAATACGGCCAACGCGGTGACGAGCTGGTATGAGCTCGC
>DJUI01000083.1:0-288 GCA_002438305.1 Staphylococcaceae bacterium UBA6286
CATAATTAACGACTGACATCGGTAACAGGAGGCTGTAATGAATCGTATAATGATTATTGGACCCGGTGGTGCTGGAAAATCCACATTAGCTAGGAGGATAGGCGAACAGTTGAATCTGCCGGTCTTTCACTTGGATGCACATATGTGGCAGCCCAACTGGGTGATGACGCCTAGACACGAACAACGTGTGATTCAAGAGCGATTACTGACAGCAGATCGATGGGTCATTGACGGTAACTATTCAAGTACAATGGATGTCAGAATCGCCAAAGCAGATACTATTATCTT
>DJUI01000083.1:431-843 GCA_002438305.1 Staphylococcaceae bacterium UBA6286
TCACCCGGCAAAGAAATCATCATCTTGAAATCACCGCAGCAGATTGAGCTGTTTGTACAAAATGGTTTGAATGAACACGGTCCTGCTCAAAATTGAGTAGGATCGTTTTTTGTTACATCGTTTTCTGTTTCCAGCAGTTGCCTGCTTAACTGATAATCCATGAAGCTTATATATGTCATATAGATCAATAGACCTAGTATTAGAAACATTATCATACTATGGTTACGCAAAATTTCAGACTGCTTCAAAAAGAAAAATGCAAAACTGAATGTTAAAGGAACGATCGCATGAATTAATAAAATCAGTTTACGGATCGTCAGCAACTGGTACTTACTAATTCTCTTTCTATGAGGATTCACTCTTATATCTTCCGTCTGTTCATCTACAAAAGACTTGAGACTCCCTGCTATCA
>DJUI01000083.1:939-4753 GCA_002438305.1 Staphylococcaceae bacterium UBA6286
AAATACCTAATGTTTTTCTGCTCATCTAGTCATCTCCTAAAGCTTAATCAGCATGCCGATACTTTTTATATAACAAGTATTGTTTTCGTAGTGAAAACGCAAAGGTCGCTGCACATATAAATAATGCCAGTGTATATAAATCTAACTCGTTTACTATCAGCTCTTGAAATATCACCACCACTAATACCAGTTCAAATATGATATACGCTGCCATACATAATCGAATGATAGAGATAAGCCTTGATGCAGTTGTGTTTACGTGATTTGTAGAGCGATAGGCTTTTTCATAATCATCAACAAGTATTTGCAGACCGACACAGAAATTAATACCGGTAATAAAAAAGGGATAATTTACATTATTATTCATTGGTGAATTAATATATGTAAGTACTTGCATCACTAGTAAAGCTATAGCAGTCCCAATTAAGAACCAGCCTATTGATTTAATCATCGTATCTGCCCCTTATGATTATAATGATTCAGATAATTATAATACAAAAATTGAATTTTTTGTATATTNNTTTAATATAATAATACATTAATTTTTTCTACTATAATAGTATTGGCTAAATCCTTTCGTGATGCTATAATTAAGAAAATCTTATATTTGCACCCTTAGTTCAGCGGGAGAATACTTGCTCGACAAGCAAGGGGTCGGCGGTTCGAATCCGTCAGGGTGCATTGTCAGTCCGCTTGTTAATGTTAACAGGCGGGCTTTTTCTTTTAGAAGATAGAAATGATATGTTAAAAAGCTCTGGCACTTCGATAATTCCCTCTGATATAATAAAGTGGGTGTCATTGAGACTCCAGTTATTATATAAACATAATGTTATAAATTAGGAGTAAAGAATGAGCCATTTTAATTTTTTGTTAGCTTGTCAAAACCGGGATTTTGAAGCGATCGAGGAGATGTCATCTGAGAATCTGGCGTTCCGGATCGTTCATCAGGATAATACGGAGCAGGCAGGTTCACTAAAAGAAATGCTGGAAGTATTCGCTAATGCTTTTGAGGACTTGTCATACTGGGATTTTGAAGTCATCCATAAAGTTGAAAGAAGCGGTCAGAATATTGTTCTCGTAGACACAAAAAGAGAAAACAGGGTTGATGGGACGGTTATCCATTCACTATGGATTGTAACTTTTCAGACTCAAGACAGTAAAGACATGATACAGAAAGTCCATATAGAGTTGCTGTAAGGCATTAAAAAAGACGGAGAATGCTCCGTCTTTTTTTGTGGAGAAAATTAATTTTGACTAATACCTGAACTCCATACAGTTGATTTCTTCTACATACCACTTACAACCTATTTTAACGAATGTGATATTTAAGTAATCCTTCAAAGAATAACATGCTGCTGAGAGGCTGAATAAAAGACCAGGATCACTGAACAGGATCCTGGTCTTATTCTAATAGAAAGCCANNAAGAATAACTTACTGCTGAGAGGCTGAATAAAAGACCAGGATCACTTAACAGGACCCTGGTCTTGTTCTAATAGAAAGCCATGTTTTCTCAAATCATTCACTGCGTTGTCCAATATTTTCTCTGTAGCAGCGGACAACGTGTGCTGATGGATGCCGTCTGTCAGTTCAGCGAGCATTCGGCCGTTGTCTTCTGACATATTGCGGCTGAACTTGTCGCAGTCTTCGATGGAAGTCAGCATGAGTTCGACTGTAATCCGGCCGTAGATCGGGTGCTGGATGGATACATCATTGACAATGGCGCCGTTCTCGACGATGATTCTCACTTCTGTCGACATTTCTTCTGCTGTATGCGAAACCATAACAGTACGTTCATAAGGGCCGCCGATTTTCTGCGGCGGCTGATAAATATAGCCGCGTTTTGTCGATATGATCGGGTGGTCGTGTTTCAGTGCAGCGATGTCTGAGACGATGATCTGCCTTGAGACGTTGAATATCTGACTGAGTGTACTGCCGGTCACGGGATAGTTCTGTTCTTTTATGTAATCAGCGATTTGCTGACGTCTGTCTTGAGTCATGGAATTCCTCGCTTATTCTGTTCAGAGCCGCCGCGAGCTGACTTACTTCACCGGGTGTTGTCAGATGGCTGAGCGATACTCTGAAGTACTGGTTGATCGGGTCTATCAGTTGCGTCAGACCTATTGAGTGTATTGTACCATGCCCGCACGCTGTACCGGTAGAGATGAGAATACCTTCCTGCGACAGCCGCTGCATCATGTACTGGCCCTCGTACTGCCGACTGATCAAAGGAATGATATAAGGGCTCATCTCGTAATCAAGCGTTCTGTAGGCATCGTTCAGACCGGCAAGCAGCTGTCCTTTAAGTGCGGCCGTGTATGTCAGATGGTTCTGAATATACGGCTGCATTGCTGTCAGCTGGTGCGCCATGACAGCGAAGGCGGGGATATCCAGCGTTCCGTTCTTTGTGCCATATTCATGATGGAAATGTGGATTCAGTGAGCGGATATAGTCCGGTTTGATTCTCAGTGCGCCGATTCCTTTCGGGCCGTAGAACTTATGAGCACTGAAGGCATAGGACGTCATCCCGGTCGTATCAACCGGCAGTTTACCTGCTGCCTGCACGATATCGCAGTGATAGGGAACATTGTACTCTCGGCATAGCAGGCTGAGCGCTTCAACCGGCATAAGCAGGCCGGTCTCTGAATGCGTATGCTGCATAATGACGAGGTCTACTTGCGCAATGAGCTCGTTGGCGGCATCCAGCTGGACACGCCCGTCTTCTATAGGCAGTAGAATAAGTTCTGCCCGGTGCTGTTCGAGTGCTGAGAAGATAGATGGGTGTTCAAGCGGTGAGACAATGACACGCGGATGATGCTTACCGTAGAGATACAGCTCAATCGCAATCCGGTTGGCTTCTGATGCGCTTGTGGTGACAATCGTTGTCAAGTTATCTGTAAACGTGTCATCTAAATAGTGTTCAGCCGCTTCTCTCAATGACTTCACTTCGTCTCCTCCGGCATGAAGACTCTCGTGATTGTAGAAGTAATCTGCTGTGAGCTCGCTGTAAAGCTTGATATTCTCAGGGAGAAAAGGTGTCGTCGCCGCATAATCTAAATAAATCATGGAATTCCCTCTTGTTATTTTTATTTTTATATGACAATATTATTGTAAAACTATTGTCAACTAAAAGTAAAGGTGTTTATCGATGTATGACTTATTGATTGTAGGCGGGGGTGTCAGTGCGCTGAGCCTGCTCCATGACCTGCCCCCGGATATGAATGTTCTCGTGTTACAGAATAGCAAGACAGCGAGCAGTGAGCTCGCGCAGGGCGGCATTGCGACGTCGCTCTTCGAACCATCCATGATGCAGCATATTACAGACACTTATGTCGCTGGGTGCCGCCAAGGTGACCTCGCCGTGATTGAAGCACTGATCGCGACTGGAAACGGCGTACTTCGTGACTATATCGATGAAGGGATACCGTTTGACCGGCAGAACAATCGCTTTGAACTGGCTCTCGAGGCAGCACACAGCTTGCCCCGCATCCTTCATATGAAGGACCGGACAGGTTATCACCTCTGCCAGTGGCTTCGGCAGCACATTAAGGCCCACGTGACGCATGTTACAGGCGATCTGCTCGAACTGACGGCCGATGATGACGGTATTACAGGTGCGGTCTATCAGACGGCGTCTGGGACATACAGACTCGACTGCCGACAGATTGTGCTTGCGACCGGCGGAGCGAGCGGGCTGTACGGTGTATCATCCAATGCATCTGAACGAAGTGCCATCCCGCTGATGCTCGCTGAAAAGGTAGGCTGCACATTAAAGAATATGGCGTACTTCCAGTTTCATCCCACACTGCTTGACGC
>DJUI01000024.1 GCA_002438305.1 Staphylococcaceae bacterium UBA6286
TCACGGTCGGCGGATGACAAGACAGGGATTCTGGAAAATCATCAAGCAGCTGAAAGAAGAAGCAGGGATCAAAAAGAAATTGACACCCCATACGCTCCGGCATTCTTTTGCCACACATTTGCTTGAAAATGGCGCAGATTTACGCGCCGTTCAGGAAATGCTCGGCCATGCAGATATCAGCACAACACAGCTATACACACACATTTCGAAAAAACAAATTCGTGACGTCTATAAAAAGACGCACCCAAGGGCGTAAGGAGATTATGATGAACCAGAACAGTAAATATATCACATTAATCACATTGCTGATCGCCGCACTTTTGTGGGGGATCATCTACTGGGTCTTTATTGCTCATTAGCCGCTTGGTTCGTGTTGCAATAATATCAGAGCGGTCACGTGTCCGGTGAAAATCAATCCATTCACGGTTTGCTTCATTGAAACTATTAAACCCCGGGTAAGTCATCGTCAGCTGATTAAGGCACTGAGAGGTAAGAGGCAGCTGAAGCGGTAAGTAAGGTTCATGAATTTGATTGAAGCGCTGTTTGAGTAGCGGGATGATTGTCGTTTCGACCCCGTAATCATTCAATTGACTGTGATGACGTATGAACCCGTCTATTGCTTTTGTTAAACAGCGTGCGGCACCTGAAATATTACCACGGCGCTGATGATATTGACTGGTCGCAAGCATGATAAATGCTACTTCAATATCCTGCTTAGTGAACAGCGGCTGAGCCTTCCAGGCATCTTCCAGCAGTTCATGACATTCAAAATAATGCCGTTCATGTAAAAACTGATAATAGTAATCAATCATGATTGCTTTCATTAAAAAAACTCCTGACTGTGAGGTAGATTTATGTACGAAGTAAAATTAGATGCTTTTCAAGGCCCACTTGATCTGCTGCTGCATCTGATTAAAAAATTTGAAATAGATATATATGATATTTCAATGAAGCATCTAACTGAACAATATTTTAATTATATCAATTCCATGGAAGAGTTGGATATCAATGTGCAAAGTGAATATTTAGTCATGGCATCAGAACTGCTCCGAATAAAGAGCAGAATGCTGCTTCCTGTACAACAGGAAGATTTTGATGAGGATCCACGTGAAGAGCTTGTGACGCAGTTGATAGAATATCAGAACTATAAGTATTATGCTGAACTGCTCGATGAAAAAAGGCGGGAACGGGAACAGTTTTTTGTCAAAGCTCCTGCTGACTTGTCTCATTATGAGCGGTCGTCCAATATTGACATCGAACTGTCGGTGGTTGACTTAATGGCAGCCTACCAAAAAGCGAAATCAAGAAAAAAAATTCAAGTGCCGGAAGTAACCTATCAGAGGGAATCTTATACGATTCAGCAAGGTACAGATTTAATCAGAAATAAACTGACTGAAAAGTCATCCATTCACTTTACGGACCTGTTTGATTTCAATGAATCTAAACAGCGTCTCGTCACTATTTTCATGGCCATGCTGGAACTGATGAAGCATGGTGAAATCATAGTGATGCAAGAGCGGTTGTTCGGTGAAATTCAAATCAGACGAGGTAAGGCACTATGTTAACTAACCAGGATATTATGACAGGTCTACTCTATACAGTCGGCGACGAAGGGATAGAAGCAGAGACCTTATGTGAACTTTTGAATATGACGAAGAAAGAATTAGCTGAACTGGTGCAAACTTTTGAATCAGACGTGATGCGTATCAATCAATATGGCAGCCGTTACTTTTTAGGCGTCGTTGCTGAGCTTAATCCATATATCGAGCAGCTGGTCACTCATGAAGTCGGCCGTAAACTGACCCAGGCTTCTATGGAAACACTGGCAATCATCGCTTATAATCAACCTGTAACACGGAGTGATATAGAGGCAATCAGAGGTGTCAATTCAGATGGTCCTGTCAAAACTCTCCTCGAAAAAGGGTTGATTTTGACGAAACAGGAAGACTCCCGCAGCCAGCAGCTCTATACGTCTGACTACTTTCTTCAAGTCTTCGGAATTGAATCGCTGGATGAACTTCCAGCTGACAGTACTTTAGATCAGGCGGATGAAATGGAACAGTTTTTCAAATCAATGAACGATAAAGGAGAATAACATGAACGAACAATATGAGAGATTACAAAAAGTCATTGCACAGAGCGGTGTTACTTCGCGCCGAAAAGCAGAAGTTCTAATTACTGAAGGTAAAGTGACAGTGAACGGTGAAGTGGTCAAAGTTCTAGGGACAAAAGTAAAACCTTCAGACAAAATCGAAGTAGAAGGAATTCCTTTAGAGAATCCGGATAAGCTCTATATTTTATTTCATAAACCGACGAAGGTCATCACCAGTGTATCTGATGACAAAGGGAGAACGGTGGTCACTGATTTCTTTCCACAGTTAAAAGAACGTATTTTCCCTGTCGGTAGATTGGATTATGAAACATCAGGCTTACTGCTGTTGACGAATGACGGAGAATTTGCGAACCATATGACGCATCCAAGGTACAAAATCAAGAAAAAATATGTTGCTAAACTTAAAGGATATCTGCTGAGAGAAGAAGTTAAACAGCTTGAAAAAGGAATCATGCTGGAAGACGGTAAAACTGCACCGGCCATAGTCAAAGTAAAATCTCAGGATCGCGAGAAGAATACAACGCTTGTGGAAATCACCATATCAGAAGGTAGAAATCGTCAAGTCCGAAGAATGTTCAGCCATTTTGGTCATGAAGTAGTGAAATTATCTCGTATTGAATATGGTCATTTAACTTTGAAAAGTTTGAACGCTGGAGATGCTCGGGAACTCTCCCCACATGAAGTCAAAATGCTGCGTCAAATGGCACAGTTCAAAGATTAAAATTCACATTGTTGCCACTCAATCAAAATGATGGAGTGCTATAATAGATGTAATCATGTTTAAAGGAGTATGTTATGTCGAAACAAGCAAAGAAAATCACTCAATATGTAGTGCTGCTGCTTATTATCGCTGCAATCGGTTTTATTGTCTTTGTCACTGTGACTAAGGATAAGAATGCCGGAGCGGAAGTAGGAAGCAAAGCGCCTGACTTCCAGCTGCAGACAACAGATGGCAGGACAGTCAGCCTGGATGATTACAAAGGCAAAGGATTAATTCTGAATTTCTGGGGGACTTGGTGTGAACCATGTCGTAAAGAGATGCCTGCATTAAGTGAAAATTATGATAAATTNNGAATACACCGCAGCAGGTTGAGCAGTTCTTCAAAGGATTGAAAGACGAGGTCCATATTCCTATTGCGTTTGATAACAATAATGAAGTGACAGATGCATTCGGAATAGATCCTCTGCCTACTACTGTCGTCATTGATAAAGATGGTAAAATCACTGCCATCCACGAAGGCGAAATGACCAGTGAGATGATTGAAAATTATATGAAAAGTATTAAACCGTAAGTGAGGGACTATCAATGAAAGAACAAAAAATAGTCTGTATATGCGGCC
Organism: Staphylococcaceae bacterium UBA6286; assembly: GCA_002438305.1. Classification (GTDB taxonomy): domain Bacteria; phylum Bacillota; class Bacilli; order Staphylococcales; family Staphylococcaceae; genus Macrococcus. Next base: position 3,454 of record DJUI01000024.1, read on the forward strand.
ACGTCAATCCTCCGGGAACGCAGCTGTGTCAAAAGTGCGGACGATTAATCAATGATGATTATGACAAGAAGAAAACGACAGATGTCATGCGTTACGATGGCTCTGCTGTACGCAGTAAAACGAAAAATAAAACATGGATCGATAAAATCTGGATTTTCTTCAGTTCGGTCAAGACGGGTGTCGTGCTGCTTGTTTTAACAGTTATCGGAGCAGCAATGGGCTCTCTGCTACCTCAGCGCTACTTTATTCCGTTAAATGCTGATCCGGAAACGTTCTATCAGGAGAAGTACGGGTCTATCGGTTATCTGTATTATAAACTTGGATTTGATAATTTATATACATCTTGGTGGTTTTTAATTCTGCTGGTACTGGTGGCATTCTCTATCATTGCTGCAAGTATTGACCGCGGTGTGCCGCTCTACAAATCATTGAAAAATCAGTCTATCAAAAAACATCCGACATTTCTTAAGCGTCAACGACTGACGTTGACAGATGAATCGACACAGAACCTCGATGCCATCAAATCTTCTCTTGAGCAAAAGCGCTATAAAGTGAAAATGGATGGCAATTCACTGCTGGCAGAAAAAGGACGTATTAGTCGGTATGGTCCTTATATCAACCATTTAGGTCTTATTATTTTACTGGCAGGTAGTATGCTGCGCTTCATTCCATCATTTTATTATGATGGTTCCGTCGCTGTGAAAGAAGGAGATACTAAAAGTATTCCGGGTACCGATAAGCAGTACTATATTAGAAATGATAAGTTTATCTTTGAGCAGTATGATGAAAAAGCACAGTTTAACACTGAATCGAAGAAAGCTGATGCTTCCAAAAATATGATCGCCAAAAATTATGAAACGCAGTTGACATTGTTTGAAAATAACAATGAAAATATACCTGGTGCTGAGGCAGATCTGACTGAGCTGAAAAAGGGAAGCATTCGGGTGAATCATCCATTCAAGTTTGATCATTTTGAGCTGTATCAGAACAGTTTTGACCAAAGTCAATTAAAGGATATGACCTTTAAAGTGATTGATAACGGCACAGGTAAAGAAACAGGCAGGCAGTTTACCGTTAACCTTGATGCGCCTGACCCTGAATTCAAAATCAATGACAAGCTCAAGGTTCACTTAAGAAATTATGCACCGGATTTTGATAAGGTTGAAGCGAATGGTACACTGTCAACGAAGACACCTAACACCATCAATCCAGCATTTGTATTTGAAGTGGATCAGTCTGGGGAGCAGCCTGAGTATAGTCTGCTCAAAATACGCTCATCGCAGGATATCACTGAAGGCAATGACTATTCCATTAAGTTTGTCAGCGCAACCAATCAGGTGATGACCTTCTTGACAGTGAAAAAAGATTTAACGCTGCCCATCCTGTTTACTGGTTTTACGATATTCCTGATTGGATTATTCCTAGGATCGTATATCAATCATCGTAGAATATGGATTAATCAAGATGAGATTTTCAAACTGGCAGCACATACCAACAAAAATTATTTCGGTCTTAAAAAGGAAATCAACGCTATGTTAAACACCTATCACTTACCGGAAGTAAAAGATAAAAATGATGAATCGGAGGCACAGTCATGAATCATGATACTTTATTGAATATAAGCAGTACGGCGTTATACGCTGCTTTTATTTTGTATTTAATAGCGATTCTTCCTTTCTCAGCAAGTATTAAAGCAAAGAGAAAAGGAAGTGAGCGAGTTGGTGTGACATTGACCGCTATTGGTTTTGTTATGCAGCTTGTATATTTCGTTACGCGGTGGATGGCAGCGGGTCATGCTCCTGTCAGTAATATGTATGAATTTTTAACGATGTTCGGTATTATGATGGTCGGAGGATTTCTTATCATTAATGCCATCTATCATACACCGATTCTTGCGTTATTCTCGCTGCCTATTGCAATGCTTGTCATTGTCTATGCCAGCATGTTCTCAAGAGATGTCTCACCGCTGATTCCAGCTCTTCAAAGTAACTGGCTGGCTATTCATGTAATCACTGTGACATTATCATATGGAATATTATCAGTCAGTGCTGTCGCAGGGCTCATCTATTTGCTGCGTTATGTGGATAGTAATGAAAAATCAATAGATGCGTTCTGGCTTGAAGTGGTCATGTATTTCATTGTATTAGTGGTTGCTTTTATCATGACGACAATCGTGATGAAAAATATCGTTCACTATGAAGATAATTTTTTCTATATTGATAAGAATGGCAATGAAGCAGTAGCAACTTATCACCTGCCTGCATTGATTACATTTGAAGATTCTGTTCCAGTCGACCATAATGGTAATAACGAATGGAAAGAATCCGATCACTTTATGACAGGTATTGAAGTGCCGCCAGTACTCAATGCACAAAAATTGACGACAGTTGTCTGGTCAATTATTATCGGCTCCATTCTCTTTGTCATCATCAGATTGATTGCAAGGAGAACTATCTTCTCGATGGTTAAGCCATTGACAAACAAAGTCTCTCTTCCACTGATGGATGAAATCGGCTATCGTTCTGTCATCATTGGATTCCCATTGTTTGCACTCGGCGGACTATTGTTTGCAAGTATTTGGGCGCAGATTGCCTGGAGTAGATTCTGGGGCTGGGATCCAAAAGAAGTATGGGCACTGGTGACATTCCTGTTCTATGCGATCTTCCTGCACTTAAGACTGGGAAAAGGCTGGGAAGGAAAGAAATCTGCTTGGCTCGCTGTTGTAGGTATGGGCATCATCTTGTTTAATGTCATCGCTGTCAATCTCATTATTGCTGGATTACATTCATACGCTTAGAAAAGGATGTGTCATATGAAAGAAAGAATACTCATAGTTGATGATGAAGATAGAATCAGAAAACTTGCCAAGATGTACCTTGAACGTGAAGGTTTTGAAACGGTTGAAGCAGCGGACGGAGAACAAGCACTCGATTTGGCACTCGGCAGTAACTTCCACTGCATTCTCCTGGATATTATGCTTCCCGGAATGGACGGCTTGACGGTCTGCCGCAAGATCCGTGAAAAAAAATCAACACCGATTATTATGTTGACTGCGAAAGGTGAAGAAAATAATCGGGTGGAAGGCTTTGAAATAGGGGCTGATGATTATATTGTCAAACCCTTCTCGCCAAGAGAAGTAGTGCTCCGAGTGAAAGCTATTTTAAGACGTTCACAAAGCACGCTGTTCTTTCAGCATGAAAATCATACAAAAGACTTGATTGTCTTCGATTCACTGGTCATTGACAATGACGCCCACCGTGTCAGTGCAGATAACAAAGAAGTGAACTTAACGCCGAAAGAATATGAGTTGCTGTTATTTCTGGCTAAATCTCCGGATAAAGTATTTGACCGTGAGCAGCTGCTGAAAGAAGTATGGCACTATGAATTTTACGGCGATCTTCGCACTGTTGATACACATGTTAAGCGGCTCCGTGAGAAGCTCAACAAAGTCTCTCCGCGTACGGCAGAGATGATTCATACGGTCTGGGGCGTCGGCTATAAGTTTGAGGTAAAAGAACAATGAACCAATTAAATAGTGTCGTCATTAAACTGTGGTTAACTATCATTTTGATAGTGACTACAGTTTTAATTATATTATCTATTGCGCTTGTCAGTTTTTTTAATTCTTATTTCATCGCCGAAACAGGCAAAAATTTGTATCAGAATGCTACTAAAATCGAAGAAGTGCTCATGAGTCATCATAACCAGAAGGATTCACTCAACTATGCAAAGGCGTTAATTGAAAACCCTGCCGGCCTAATGATAGTGAAAAGTGAAGATGAACTGAAGACGAGCCATGAAGATCCACTGAAGCAGATCATGGTGGATGAAGTAAGAACGAATCGGGATTACCGGCCTGTATTTGACCAGGACAAACACGTCACTAAAACGATAACGGTCGAGTATCAAGATACCCTTCACCGCTATATATTACTTGGATTTCCTTCCCAGGCATTTGACACGAATGGCGCTATCATATTGTATCAGGACATCAATTCAATTGTTGACACCATTCAATATATCTGTCTCATCATTTCAGGGGTAACACTACTGCTTATCCTTCTGACTACTATCTTTGCTTTCTTCCTGTCCACAAAAATTACTAAGCCGCTACTGCTGCTGAAAGATTCAGCTTTCAAAGTCGCTCGAGGTGAACAGACGGGAAGACTTGTCACGCACTCGAGAGACGAAATCGGAGAACTTACAGTGGCTTTTAACAAGATGGAGAAAGAAATACGTCATAACATCAGCTCTATAGAAGCAGAGCGTAATGTCAGAGACAAGCTGATTGATGCCATGGCTGATGGTGTACTGAGCTTTCAGCTGGATATTGAACATCAGCTGAGTAATCCGATGGCTGAAAAATTTCTGTCATTGATCAATGATCAGGACAAGCAGGAAGTGATTTCAGTATTCAAATCAGTGACTGAACTAGAAGAGACCCAAACGATGACTCTTTCTCCTGAAAATCATCATTTTGTCGTGATCATTTCGCCGGTTAAGACTAACGGAAAAATAGGGGCGGTTGCGCTGATCCGTGATATGACGGAAGAATTTCAAAATGATGAAATGAAAAAGAGGTTTATCGCCAATGTCTCTCATGAACTGAGAACACCTATTCAGATGCTGCAAGGCTATACTGAGGCACTGCTTGATGGCATCGGAGAAACAAAAGAAGAGCGGGATGAATTTCTGTATATTATATTAGATGAGAGCAGACGTTTAAATCGAATGGTCAATGAACTGCTGAATATTGCAAGGTATGACGCAGGTACGAATGACCTGGCTCTTGAACCTGTGCCTATTGAATCATTGTTCCAGAAAGTATCAAATAATTTCAAGCAGAGTATGTTTGATAACCGTATTGCACTGGACTATGATGCACCGCCGCAGTTGGACTGGCTTCTTGACTACGACAAGATGATTCAAGTATTGACGAACCTGATTGACAATGCCATCCGTTATACCGATGAAGGTGATTCTATTACACTCAGCGCACATGTTGTTGAGGAAGGTCTAGAACTGAAGGTGAGTGATACAGGCGTTGGAATTTCAGAGAAACATCTTCCGCATATCTTTGATAGATTTTATAAGGTGGATGCTGCGAGAACGAGAGGAAATCATGGCACAGGACTCGGGTTGTTCATCGTTCAGACCATCGTTCAGTCGCATGGTGGAACGATTGATGTAGAGAGTAGAATAGGAGAAGGCACGACGTTCATCATTGTAATACCAAATCATTGATTTTTGATTGATTTTTGTTATGATTAATGGTGGACTTAGTCCAAAATTTAATAATTCATCTTCGGGGACGGTGCAATTCCGTACCGGCGGTCATAGTCCGCGACCTGTCATTGTATGTTGATGATGGCTGATCTGGTGTAATTCCAGAACCGACAGTAAAGTCTGGATGGGAGAAGATGGAGGGAACACATGAATATGGTCATGTTTATTTGTGCTGTCACCTCCTCATTCTCGGATGAATGTAAGGAGTTTATCATGGCAAATATTCATAAGACGAAACGGCTGATATTAATCAGTCTATTAAGCGCGATTAGTTTTGTGCTGATGTTCATCAAGTTTCCGTTACCATTTTTACCACCTTATTTAACGATTGATTTCAGTGATCTGCCTGCCTTGCTTGCGTTATTTACAATAGGGCCGGTCGGTGCGATAGCAGTTGAAGTCATCAAAAATCTACTTAATTTTGTGGTCAATCCGGCTGATCCTATCGGTCCTGCTGCAAACTTGATGGCAGGTGTGTCCTTCTTAATAACGATTTATTTCATTTCAGGGAGACAGCTTAAATATCATCTCATCCCTGCTTTTGCTGCAGCGATTTTAGTAATGACAGTAGTCATGAGTATATTGAATTACTTCGTTCTGCTGCCGCTGTATGGCATGATTATGAATCTTGAAGATATTGCAGCTAATTTAAAAGTCATCGTGTCTGCAGGAATCATTCCCTTTAATATGATAAAAGGGCTGTTATTATCATTTGTATTTATGCTGATTGCACGCCCACTGCTACCGATACTCAATAATAGATTTTAATATAACCCCTTAACATGACATGAGATGGAGCCGATTGAATGCGGCTCTATCTTTTTTTGAATAAAGGGTTGCAATCACTTCACAGATTGATTAAAATAAATATCTTAGTAAATATATCGGAATAGTAGGAGGAAGAAGTTTTTGGTCTGGACAATTTTTAGTGGTTTAATAGTAGGATTATTACTTGGATTCGTTATGCAGCGTACACGTTTCTGTCTGACAGGTGGATTCCGGGATATGTACATACAAAAAAATAACAAAATGTTTTATGCGTTGTTAATTGCAATTACGATTCAAAGTATTGGACTTTTAATATTATCAGTAACCGGTGTTTATCAACTGAGTTACGAGGCATTTCCGATTGTGGGTACGATTGTTGGTTCATTTGTCTTCGGTATAGGGATTATTCTCGCTGGAGGTTGCGCGACAGGGACTTGGTATAGAGCAGGTGAAGGACTGATCGGCAGCTGGGCAGCGTTACTCATGTATGCCATCAGTGCCGCAGCAATGAAATTCGGTTTCTTGAAATCTTTGACTGAAGGTATTAACAGTAAAACATTAGCTAACTCGAACATGATGGAAACGACAGGTATTCCTTACTGGATGTTAGTACTGGTGCTCACTGCTGTGACATTATATTTGGTCAATAAAACATTACGCAAAAAGAAACCGATGGCAGTTCCTCAGCTTAAACANNTGAAAAACGATATCACACTTTCGCTGCTGCTGTCGTGATCGGTTTGATTGCACTGCTCGCCTGGCCGATGAGTGTATCAACAGGAAGAGATGGCGGCCTTGGTATTACAACGCCATCAGCAAAATTAGTACAGTTTGTTACAACAGGTGATATGACGTTGCTTGACTGGAGCGTATTCCTTGTACTGGGTATTTTCTTTGGTTCATATATCGCTGCCAAAGGTTCCCGGGAATTCAAATGGAGACTACCGGACATCAAAACGATGCGTAACAGTGTTATCGGAGGCCTATGTATGGGATTCGGTGCATCTCTTGCGGGAGGATGTTCAATTGGTAACGGTCTTGTAGCTACAGCAACGATGTCATGGCAAGGTTGGATTTCATTGTTATTTATGATTTTGGGTGTCTGGTTTATGAGCTACTTTGTATTCATAAAACCGATGCAGCAGTATAAGAAAGCAGCAGTTGTGCAGACTGCCTGATAATAGGAGGAATTAAATATGGTACATGAATTAGGAACCGTTGGAATGGTCTGTCCATTCCCATTGATTGAAGCACAGAAAAAAATGGACACGCTTGCTGTAGGCGAAGAACTTAAAATAGACTTTGACTGCACACAGGCAACAGAAGCCATTCCGAACTGGGCAGCGGATAATAATTATCCGGTGACTAATTACGAACAACTAGACGACGCATCATGGACAATTACAGTCCAAAAGGCTTAATTGCAGCGCGTCAAATCATAAAAAAGCAGCTGGAAATTATTTTTCCAGCTGCTTTTTTATTATTCGAATTTCAATGCATCTCCATCGAAAGATTCATCGGCCACTGTAATTGAATCTGTTGGACATCCTTCAAATGCATCGATCATATCTTCTTCAAGTTCTTCCGGGACTTCCTGGATACCTTTGTTATCATCTAGAATTACGAATGCAATACCTTCGTCATCATAGTCATATATATCCGGCGCAGCGGCACCACAAGCGCCACATGCGATACATGTATCCATATCGACAATCGTATATTTACCTGCCAATTTATTCGCCTCCTTACATAAAAGTGCTACAATATCAGTACATACTTATTTTAGAGATTCATTTCTTATTTTTCAACCTATATTATTTGGAGGAACAGATGAATTCAATATTAGCGCTGGCAAGAAAACGGAAGTTCCAGGCTAAAACTGAAAAAAGTTTTACCAATATACTGACAGGATATAAATCACATCAAACGTATTTTGATGCCTTGATGCAGAATATGCTGCCGTTTTATAACAGTTTTAAGGCGGACTTTCAGTTCCCGGAACACGTTGATATATCTCAGGCAGATGATCCTTATTTTTATCCTTATTTTTATGATTCTTCTATGATGACTTTTCAGGCACTGAGGCTGGTGACTCAGTCGTTATCTGCTAAGTCGACGGGGCGCGCTACCTTTTATCCGGTAACGAATCATTTATACGTTCAGCAGCAGGCGAAATACTGTTACTCATTATTCAATGCATCACCGGATGATTTTCAGCAGAAACTACTCGCACTGTATAGGGCGGTTCATGAGCAGCTGCAATTCTGCTGCAGTTATCTGCTGCTGCCGAATGGAAGCGGCAGTCACTTTAGTAGAGAAGAGATCGGCAGGCAATTTCATCTGCAGCCGGATGAACTCGGTAGTGTTCTACTAAAAGAAATCAACTTCATCACTGAATGGGTGAGAAGAGATCCCGCACTTTCTATGCTTTATATTAGAATCCCGCTGCACAGCGCTACGGAAAAAACAGCCCAGTTATTAAAACAGCAGTTATCAATCGAACAGATAGCCGCCATGCGCCAAGTGAAACGCCATACCATTGAAGATCATTTGATTGAAATGATGATAAAAGATTACGCACTCGACTGGCAGCAGTTTGTCTCTGAAGACGAAGTAGCTGAAATTAGAACGTTGTATCACGATTATTCATTTGAGAGATTAAAACCCTTCTATGAGCACTCAAGTATGGATGACTACTTTAAAGTGAAGCTGGCATTATGTGTTGTTATCAAGGAGGTTCATCATGGAGCAGAATAAACTATTAAGTGAGCTATATGGATTCACACAGCTGCGTAACGGTCAGCGGGAGATTATTGAAGCGGCCGACCGGGGGGAAGATATTCTTGCGCTGCTGCCGACCGGCGGAGGTNNCTGAAAAGACTCAAGATTAAAGCTGTCTGTATTCATAGTTTTTTAGACAGTCAGGAAAAGCGCATCATCTTTAATCAGCTCAATCAGTTTCAATTTATATTTTGTTCTCCCGAATGGCTCAGAACACCAAGAGCGAGAACATTCATTGCCAGCATGTCATTTTCTCATATTGTGATTGACGAAGCTCATTGTATATCAGAATGGGGCTATGATTTCAGGCCGCATTATCTGCTGTTGAATGAGCTGATTGACTACTTTTTCAGTGCACAAGTCATGGCACTGACGGCTACAGCGAATGAAAAGACGATTGATGATATTCAGCGTCTTCTGAACCGGAAACTAAACGTCATTGATTATAGGACGATAAGAGAAAATATATTTCTCAAAGTTCTTCCAGCCGCTGAATCCAATAAAATGGAACTGCTTCAGCAGATTCTTCCAGGTGCAGGACCAACCATCATTTATTTCTCATCGAAACGGCTATGTGATGATATTCATATTGAACTCATGGCTTCCGGATTTAAAGGGATGACATATCATTCTGATATGAATTATGAAGACCGGATGACTGTGCAGCTATCCTTTCACAATGATGCGATACAGTATGTCTGTGCGACAAGTGCCTTTGGAATGGGAATCAATAAAAAGAATATACGGACGGTCATCCATTACCATGTACCAAAATCTAAATTTCAATATGTGCAGGAAATTGGGCGTGCCGGCCGTGACGGTGCACCATCGCAGGCTGTTCTTCTGTATCATCCTGACGATTTAAATATCGCCTATCATTTTTTGGAAGATAGCCGCTTGACTGAAAGAGAGCTGCAGTTTTATCTTGATGGAATACAGCTGGACGAGGAAAAACATGAATTACTGGCTATTTTAACAAGACGTTTCTCAGTCAATGAACTAAAGCGTATATTAAATGAAGAAAAGCACACCAAGTACGCGGCAATTGAAGAGATGAAGAACTATGGCAGCCGGATGACCTGTCTAACCGGATTGCTATATGATGTTGAAGGACCATGTCAACACTGCAGTGTTTGTATGGGTGACCAAACATTCGATTTTCAAACCCCATTAAAGTTATTGCCGCAACAGGATTACAAAGATTATATTAATTCTTTGTTTATGTCTTCGTAGTGCTTTACTAATCAGCATTTCATTGTCTATAATAAATGATATATCCGAATAAATTAGAAGCAGGTGATGACATGTCAAAAGATGATTTTAGAGATGAATTTGAAAAGAGCAAGCAACCCATCGAAAGACAGGAGGATACAACAGAAGAAATTCCTGTAACAAACGATGAGGAAAGAACTGAAAATTTACAGGCAGAAGACAATCAGGAATTCCCGCCGCGTGGAGTATCCAGAAGAACCCGGTCAGCAGAGAGACGTCGTCGTTCTGAAGACCACGAAGAATCAGCTGATGTTGAAGAAGCGCCGTCTGACAAACGGCGTAAACGGTCAGTGACCGCTACAGCAGGTACTGGCGCTGCAGTTAACAGCGGACGACCACAAGACGATGACAAAGTCAGTCGTAAGACATTTGTTGCAGGTACCGGCGCAGCTGGCGCTGGAGCAGTGTCGAATGAAGCAGAGGCTGAATCAGTTGATAGAGAAGTTGAAGAAGAAGATCATAAATCAGGGAATAAATTAATTCCATTGCTTGCTGCACTTCTTGTTTTAATCCCAATTATTCTATTGATTGGAATGTACATCAACAATCAAATCAATGGTCCTGACAAAAATAATGATGTTGCTGTCACTGCTGACAAAAAAGAGACTTCAACTGAAGAAAAAACAACAGAAAAAGCTGCTAAAGATAAAGACGATAAAGACAGTAAAACTGCTGCAGCTGATAAGTCTACGGAAGAAGCGGCTACAGAAGAAGCTGTTACAGAAGAAACAACAACAGAAGAAGTGACTACAGAAGAAGCTGTTACAGAAGGAACGACTACAGAAGAAAAAACAACAGAACAGGCAACTACTGAAACGCCGTCTACAGAAGAAGCTGATGAAGACAGCAGTAATACAGTAGGAACAACTCATGTCGTCGGTTCTAATGAAAACTTATACCGTATCGCTATAAAATATTATGGTAGTGGATCGGCAGAAAACGTCGAAAAGATCAGAAGAGCAAATGGTCTGTCTGGTAACGAAATCGGTGCAGGTCAAACATTAGTAATACCTAAATAGTTTTATTATATTGTTATTAAAGGGGGATGGTTATGTATTTAAAGACAATTATGATTCCAAAGGGCAAATGTTATGTTGCCAGTCCGGATGATTCTGTAAAATCTGTTATTGATAAATTAGAACATTACGGAATAGACGGGATGCCGGTTGTAGGTGCTGGAACTTATTACGGCACTGCTACTCAATTTGATATTTTCAGACATTTCTTCTTCATGAAGGAACGCAAAGAAAAAGAAGATTTTCTTGAAAATACAAAAATAAAAGATATCTTAACATTGGATAAGTATAGTGTGAAAGACGACTTCTTATTCGAAGAATCATTTCTATCACTGCAGGATTTTCCGATCTTGAGCATCATCAATGAGCGTAATGAGTTTTTAGGAATAGTAACACGTTTTGATGTAATGGAACAGTTCAAAAGTGCATTCGGTATGAATCGTCCGGGTGTTCGTATTGCCATCACTTCTATTGATGCTGAAGGTCGAATTAAACGTCTGGCACAAGCGATGCAGAAATTTAAACTGAATGCCATTTCATTTGTGACGTTTGATGAAACTGATAAAATGCATCGCCGGATGATCATCAAAGTAGAAAATGATAAAAATATCAAGAAATTTACAAAGTATTTAACAAATCATGGATTTAAGATTTTAGATATTCAAGAAAATTAAGGGGCTCGTTTTGAGCTTCTTTTTTTTAGGAAGGTGTAATCATTGAAAGTTATTGAAAGTATCGTTGTTGGTGCAGGACCGTGCGGACTCTCTGCAGCGATTGAACAAAAGAAGCTGGGAATTGACACATTGATTATTGAAAAAGGGAACGTGGTACAGGCCATCTATAACTATCCGACGCATCAGACGTTCTTTTCATCGAGCGAAAAACTGGGTATCGGCGATATTCCTTTTATCGTTGAAGAGCACAAACCGAGAAGAAATCAAGCACTGGTTTACTACCGTTCAGTTGTAAAACATTATCAATTGAACATTAATACAGATGAAACAGTACTTGAAGTGAAGTCTACAGCAGAGGGATTTGAACTTACGACGACAAAAGATAGCTATCGCTGCCGCTATTTGACGATTGCGACTGGTTATTACGGCCAACCGAATGTTCTGGATACAGTCGGAGCAGAGCTGCCGAAAGTGCATCATTATTTCAAGGAAGGGCATCCATACTTCAATAAAAAAGTATTGATTATCGGTGGTAAGAATTCAGCAGTAGATGCGGCAATTGAACTTGAGAAGGCGGGAGCAGACGTTACGATGATTTATCGGGGTGACGTCTATTCTAAAAGTATAAAACCATGGATACTGCCCGTATTTGATTCACTTGTCAGGAATGAGAAGGTCGATATGTATTTCAATGCTGTGGTTGATGAGATTACTGATGAGACTGTCACATTCACGACAGACGAAACAACGCATACTATAGATAATGACCATGTCTTTGCGATGATNNATGATTACGGAACAGCGCCTTATTATAACAAAGAAACGATGGAAACTAATGTTCCTAATTTGTTTATTGCAGGAGTTATCGCAGCAGGCAATGATGCTAATACGATTTTTATTGAAAATGGAAAGTTTCATGGGGGAATGATTGCTGAAGCAATCAAACAACGAAAAGCAAGCAATCAATAAATCACGGCTATTTTGCCGTGATTTATTTATATACTGAAATATTGAGTCAGTGCATCACCTGTCAGACCGTTACTTAATGCTACGATAAGTTTGAGCCTTGCCTTTTGGCCATTCAGTCCATTGGAGAAAATAACTCCTTGCTGGTGAAGTTCATAGCCGCCGCCTTCATATTGATAATTGCTGCTTACAATACCATTGAAACAGCGGGAGACTAAAACAACAGGAATATCATTGGTCAACAACTGATGTAAGCCTGGCAGAGCGCTGGGCGGAAGGTTCCCTTGTCCTAATGCTTCAATAATGACACCGTTATAGTGAGCTTCATTGAAGAAATTAAGAAGTTCGGCATCTAAATCTGAATGAGCCTTGACTAAACCGACCTTAACAGCTTCATCGATTTTGACAAGTGGTTGATTGATGATCGGTAGATGATGGAAATAAATATGGTTTTTAGTGATGATACCCAGCGGTCCATAGTTCGGGCTTTGGAATGTACTTGTATTTGATGTATGTGTCTTTGTGACATTTTTTGCGCTGTGAATTTCATCGTTAAAGACGACCAGTACGCCTTTACCTTTCGCATGGTCGTCACAGGCCGTACGAATAGCAGCGATGTAATTATAGAGACCATCTGAACCGATTTCATTGGACGAACGCATAGCGCCCGTTAAAATGATCGGAATTGAGACGTTCAACGTCAGATCAAGAAAATAAGCTGTTTCTTCAAGCGTATCTGTGCCATGTGTAATGACGACCCCATGATAGTTGTCTTCATTGACATGTCTCACAATCGTTTTTCTTAGTTCGTTCATATGATGCAGTGACATGTGCGGTGAAGGAATCTGAAAAGGATTGATTTCCGTAATGTCTGCGAGGGCACGGACGCTGCCAATATCTGATACAGGGTTCTCTGTATTGGTTGTGACATAGCCTTCCTTGTTTTCCGACATACTGATGGTGCCACCTGTGTGGAGCACTAATAATTTCTTCATACCTGCCTCCTTATTACATTGCGTTTATTTCTATGATAAAATAAATAAGATTAAACAACAAGGTAGGTTACGTTATGAAAAAGATAAATATCGCAATAGATGGTCCGGCAGCAGCTGGTAAAAGTACAATCGCTAAGCGGGTAGCTGCTGAACTGAACATGGTATATGTTGATACCGGCGCCATGTATAGAGCCATCACACTGGCGCACTTGACTGAACAGAACATCCCTTTTAGTGAACTGGTCAATCAGCTGGAGATCAAATTGATCAATGATAACGGTCAGCGCGTCCTGTTAAATGGGGAGGACATCACGGAAAGAANNGTTCGGGCCTATTTAGTGAAACTTCAACAGATGATGACGCTTGACAAAGGTGTCGTGATGGACGGACGGGATATCGGGACGACTGTTATACCGGATGCTGAACTGAAAATCTACATGGTCGCATCAGTTGACGAGCGGGCGAATAGACGTCTACTAGACAACAATGCACGAGGAATTGGCAGTTCTTTTGAGCAGCTTAAGGCAGATATTGCTCATCGTGATCACCTTGACATGACACGGGACATTTCTCCGTTGACTAAAGCATTCGATGCAGTCGAAATAGATACAACAGGACTGTCGATTGAAGATGTCACGAATAGAATTATGACACTTGCTAAGGAACGTCTCCAGTAAAGGCGTATTCCTTGACTTTTGGCCCATATTATAAGAAGTTTAATATGGAAGATTTATTATTAGGAGGACGAAACGATGACTGAAGAATTTAATGAAAACATGATAAGTGAGATTAATGAAGGCGATAAAGTAAAAGGTACTGTTCAAAAAATCGAAGATAAGCACGTTGTAGTGCATATCGATGGTGCAAAATATGACGGTATCATTCCAATCAGCCAATTAACAAGTCTGCACATCGACAAAGCAGAGGAAGCAGTTTCTGAAGGAGACGAAATCGAAGCATTTGTCACTAAAATTGAAGATAAAGAAGAAGATGGCCACTATATTCTATCTAAACGTAAATTAGATGAAGTACAGTCATTTGACTCATTACGTGAGAAATTTGAGAATAATGAAACAATCGAAGCAGAAGTTAAAGAAGTAGTCAAAGGCGGCTTAGTTGTAGATGTCGGCTTACGTGGTTTTATTCCAGCGTCTTTAATTTCAACTGAGTATATTGAAGATTTCTCTGATTATCAAGGCCGTCAATTGACCCTTAAGATTGAAGAACTTGATCAAGAGAAGAACCGTGTGATTTTAAATCATAGAGCGATTGAAGAAGAAGAGAACAAAGCAAAACGTACTGAATCATTGAAATCTCTTGAAACAGGTTCAATGGTCAAAGGTAAAGTGGCACGTATCACTAATTTTGGTGCATTTGTCAATATTGGTGATGTGGACGGCCTAGTTCACATTTCACAAATCACTCATGACCGTCTTGAAAAAGTAGAAGACGCACTTGAAATCGGTCAGGAAGTTCAAGTGAAAATTCTTAACGTGGATGAGGATTCTGAGCGTATTTCATTATCAATCATNNTTACCTGGACCTTTTGAAACAATTGATGAGCAGTTCAAAGTGGGCGATATCGTTGATGGTAAAGTGATGAGACTTGCTGCGTTTGGCGCATTTGTTGAAATCGCAAAAGGTCTTCAAGGACTTGTGCATATTTCACAGATCAGCCATGACCACATTGCTAACCCATCAGATGTCCTTGAAGTCGGCCAGACAGTTCGAGTGAAAATTCTTGATATCAACAAGGAAGATCAGAGAATCGGCCTATCCATTAAAGCAACTGAAGAGCAGTCTGACGATTATGATACATCATATTTGAATGACAGCCGTCAAGACGATGATGCACCGACTTTAGGTGATATGTTTCGCGACAAATTCAAAGATTTAAAATTATAATAAGATCCATTATTAAAGTAACGTTTCGGCGTTACTTTTTTTAATTATGATAACAATTCAAGATATGATAAAATAGATGGGATATTAATTGAGAGGAAGAACAAGATTGACTAAACCAACAATAGCAATAGTCGGCCGTCCGAACGTCGGGAAATCAACTATATTTAACCGAATCATCGGCGAACGTGTCTCAATCGTCGAAGATACGCCAGGAGTGACACGTGACCGTATATATTCAAGCGGCGACTGGCTGACACATGAATTTAATATAATAGATACAGGAGGCATCGAGCTTGGAGATGAGCCGTTTCAAGAACAGATTCGTGCACAGGCTGAGATCGCAATAGATGAAGCAGATGTCATCATATTCATGACGAATGGTCGTGATGGTGTGACACGTGATGATGAATTCGTGGCTCAGCTGCTGTATAAATCCAGTAAACCTGTAGTCCTTGCCGTCAATAAAGTCGATAATCCTGAAATGAGAGCGGATATTTATGACTTTTATTCTTTAGGTTTTGGTGAGCCGTTTCCGATTTCCGGTTCTCATGGGCTTGGGCTCGGTGACCTGCTTGATGAAGCAAGTAAACATTTTCCTGAAGACAGCGATATTGAATATGATGATGATGTCATTAAATTCAGTTTGATTGGCCGTCCGAATGTCGGTAAATCGAGTATGATCAACAGCATTCTTGGTGAGGAGCGCGTCATTGTCTCTCCAATTGCGGGCACAACACGTGATGCCATCGATACGGTCTATACGTATGAAGACCAGGAATATGTGATGATCGATACGGCAGGAATGCGTAAAAAGGGAAAAGTCTATGAAGCAACAGAACGCTACTCTGTGCTGCGGGCACTCCGTGCCATTGAACGATCCAATGTAGTTCTTGTAGTCATTGATGCTGAAGAAGGTATCATTGAACAGGATAAAAAGATCGCAGGTTATGCTCATGAGGCAGGTAAAGCAGTTATCATCGTCGTCAATAAGTGGGATACCGTAGACAAAGATTCCAAAACAATGAAAAAATTTGAGGATAACATTCGAGCGCATTTTCAGTTTCTCGACTATGCACCGATCGCCTTTGTTTCAGCACTTCAAAGAAAGCGTTTGACTACTTTGTTCCCGCTGATCAACATGGCAAGTGAAAACCATAAAAAACGCGTCCAGAGCAGCACGCTTAACGAAGTGATTACAGATGCAGTGGCCATGAATCCGACGCCGACGGATAACGGCAGCAGACTGAACATCTTCTACAGTACGCAGGTCGCTATTGAGCCGCCGACATTTGTTATCTTTGTCAATGATGTAGAAATGATGCACTTCTCATATCAGCGCTTCTTAGAGAACAGAATTCGTGATGCCTTTGGATTTGAAGGGACACCGATTCATTTAATCGCAAGGAAACGTCATTAGGAGAAAATTTGTTATGACAGCAATAACAGTACTTGGAACAGGAAGTTGGGGCACAGCACTGGCTAATGTTCTATTGGATAACGGACATGAAGTAATGATGTGGGGTAAAACTGAGCAGACTGTCGCTGAGTTAAATGATTCTCGTACCAATCACAAATATTTACCCGGTATCACGTTGAACGACGGTATGCGTGCTACTGCTGATTTGAAAGCAGCGATGGATTTTAGTGACATGATCATTGTAGCAGTTCCAACGAAGGCCATCAGAGGAGTATGTCAGCAGATTAATCAGCAGGCAGACCGACCAAAGCTATTCGTTCATGTGTCAAAAGGTATAGAACCTCATACATTCAGACGTATTTCAG
>DJUI01000094.1 GCA_002438305.1 Staphylococcaceae bacterium UBA6286
TGATGACATGATCTGCCTCGGTATCTTTAATGGCACTGGCAACATGTCTGATGAATCCTTGTACACCGTTAGTAGGAATGTCTTCTGAATTTCGCATAAAATGATGATTCATTGCAGTTGCAAAATAATGTCGGAACAACAATGCCATGCCATCAACAATTAATAAATTTTCCATAGTTTACCCTCTTTCAATGTCATCAGCATGATGGAATATCCATTCTGAATAGCTCCCTGGATATAACTTGACCGGATGGCCGAGTGATGTCAGTGCAGCAAACAGCGGTGATGCTGACAATCCAGAGCCGCAGTAGACGATGGCTGTGTGNNGTTCTTCTAAGCCGTCTTCAGAATGAAGTACCTTCTTATAATGGATGTTCACTGCTCCAGGTATTCTCCCTGGAATACGATCAATCGGCTCTATTTCACCAAGATACCTCTGTTCTTCGCGCGCATCGATCAGTATGCCAGTCGCCTCTCTGACTTCCGCTCGAGACGCAATGAGTTCTGATCTGATAGATTCAGGCTCAATGTGCTCAAGTATCTCTATTGCTGAGAAATAGTCCTCTGCACTCAGACAACTTGTCTCTTTTGGCAGGGTCATCTGTTCATATCCTTCTCTGATGATAAGACAAGGTAAACCGACAAGTGTACAGAGAAAGAAAAACCGAGCCGCCATAAATCCTTCATGGTCATCATAACAGACCGCTGTTTTTCCCTCACTCTGTTCTGTAACAAAGCTATAAAACTGAGTCAGGTCAGGTAATGGATGCCTGCCTTCTTCCGGTCTATCTTTGTCATAGAGGAGTGGATAGCCAGAAACAAATACAGCATGTCTTATATGTGATTTGTTAAACAAATAAAGACTGTCCTCGACATTGTCCATCACATTTCTGCAGTCAAACAACTGGTGTTCCTTGCAGTCATATTGTTCACTATTTAGCCAGACTTCCATAGAATCACCCCTGTATCGCAGCACGAATTTGTGTCACAACGCGATCATCCAGCTGCTGTGATTGTCGTTTTGCGATATCTGCAAGAACTTGTTCATTATTGTCTGTCCAGACGACAGCTAGTTCCTGTTGTCTCTCTATTAAGTAATCAGTCATTGCCAGACGATACTCTGATAATTTACGCGATAATAGCTTAAGAGATGCCTCGTGAGTTTGTTCATAGAGGTCATTCGCTGCCTCTTTCGTCCGGTAATTTCTTGAACTGGCTTTTATATTCATCACGTCGAGTCGGACATCGACGAAGGATTCATTGAGTTGAATCAGCTTCATCGCAGCTATATCACTAATCAAATGATGTTCCAGCAAGTTTTGTCTTATCATGCTTGAATGATTCATCACTGCCTGGTGAAATGCATGATTGAGTCGTGGGGAGATCATTGAGAGCTCTTCTTCCAGTTGGTTGGACAACTGATTCAAATATCCCGTAGTATCAGCTATCGTTCGTCTGTTGTAATAAGTTTTAAGAAGATCATACAGCTGAATTTTAAAACGATCCATTAAATAAGTAAGCTGTTCCAAAAGCTCCTGCTTCACTTGATCAATACTCGTATGGATAACGTCAACTTGATAAGGCAGCTGCTGCTCAAGCTGTTTGTAGTAAGCTTTATCATTTGCTTCTTCTGCTTTTGCCTTTTCAAAATTGTCGACGATAAATGTCGCATGCGCTTGAAGCTTGCTGACACCGCGCTCAAACTGAACGATTTTCTGTGTCTTACTGTCGACTTGTGAAAAACGATCCACGGCCTGCTTGAATAGTGAGAACTGATGGTCGGATTGTTCTAAAGCCTGCCTGCTGGACAGCTGGAATAAAGTTGCCGGCACATTCAGCTGCACAAGTTCCGTATTAAAATAATTGACGACTTGGTCGATTTCCTGTTCATTTCTGGCAAGGTCAATAGCATTGACGACATAGAACGTCTCACTATCCTCACTCAAAATCTGAAGTTCATTCAAATATGAAATAAATGCTTTATCACTTTCCGTAAAAACATGATTGAAATACGATACATAAATCAGCAGATCGCTATCAGCAATAATTTCTGTTGTCTCATTCGTATGACGCATGTTCGTTGAACCGATACCTGGAGAGTCAATGATGATCTTATCACGGAGAAACTTATTATCATACTGCAGATATATTCTGTCGACAAATGCCGAATGCGCATCAACAGCTGTAAATTTCACGACGTCGTCTTCATTGATGTCAATCACATCACCGGTCATCACATACTGTGAATACTGATTATAATTTTCTTTCAGTGCGTGAATAAATTTTTTGTATTGATGATCGAGAACCGGCTGTTCGTTGTCATATATTTTAAGCCAGCCTGCAATCGTCTCTTCATAAATCCCCACCGTACGACCGATTTTGTTGAGTTCACCAAGCAGCATATCAACTGTTTTGAACTTCATGGTATGCTGATGGCCATAGCTGATTTCTGTAATCGCTGCAGTTGTTGGATTAGGAGATGAGACAAGTTTCTTTTCTCCAAGCAGTGCATTGATCAATGAACTCTTGCCGGCACTGAACGCACCGAACACGACGATACGAGTGACATCATTATGAATACGGGAGAGCGATTGCATCAGCCGGGTATATGTATCTTTGAAGTAATCAATCGATTCAAACTGCTTCAATACCTCTACCGAGTCATCTATTGCGATTTGATGAGACACTTTGTGCTGCAGTGTTTGTTGCTCTGCCGCCGGCTGACTATCCAGCGTTAGTTCTACTAAATGCCGGTCGATGAGCTGGTCAATGGATTCATCAGTATGAATATAATAATGACGGTAATTTTCAGTCGTCAATGAATTGATCAGATCAATATTCTTTTCGTATTGGTCAATCAGATGAAGTTCACCGCTATCATCAGATGAATGGATGCGTGTATCATCGAGCTGGCTGATGAAATCATCGATGACGGATCTATTACGACGGATGACATCCTGCTCAATGAATTTCTTCAGCTGGTCAGTATAATTCTGGACATAATCATTAGTCACAAGTGCTTGAGATTTCATCTGTCCTATTACAGCTTCTTCAGTGATTTGATACGTATAACCTTTGTATGTGTTGATCCAGTCACTGTTTTTTGTGTACTTAGCATAATTTTGATACAACGTTCGTATATGAAAGTTCACCTGTTTTTCAATGGACTCATTGAGCGTCGTTAACACGGCAGTCATTTTGTCATGTTTCAGCTGCTCTCTCTTTTTTTCTTTGCCGAATAATCCGCTCACCTTATAATCTGGTGCATAGGCTTCCAGCAGCCCACGAATCAGTTCTCTGATTTCGAAAGGAATGATATAGGCATTCTTTAAAATCTCTCTGATCTGTTCAACAATTGCTTGACGCGTCGAGTCGTCATCTTTAAATATGGCCTGCTCTGCACTTAACTGAGATTGTTCAATCATTCTCGCTTTGTAAGCGTCATATGCGTCTGCCTCAATATCAAATTGCTCCAGCAGATCTTGTTGCTGAGATTGCAGAAAACGCAGCTGCTCTGACGTAATATATGAAACAATACGTTCAAAGAACTCGGCTGCACTTCTATCCAATAGTGTCTGATTGTTCATGAGCTCTTGTTTCAGCCGGTCGAATTGATTCAGTGGATGTTCATATATTGAAGTCAAATAGAGCGCTTCCAGCTGAATGTTCCATAATTCAATATTGGAGCGAATGGCCGACTTAAACTGGTCCAGCGTCACTTCCTGTTCATCGTGCTTGTCGATTTGATTGACCACTAGAATCAATGGAACTCCGAGCGTATTCAATCGCTTCATTTCTTTGAAGTTTTTCTCTGATTCCACATGATTATATTCAACCGTGTAGATAATGAGATCACTCGTCAACAAATACTTCATCGTATTTTCTTCATGATTACTATATGTTGCATCGATTCCCGGTGTATCTTGTAACGTCAATCCATTGACGAGCTGCGGTGCACGATGTTTGATTTCGACAGATTCAATGCGCTGGTTTACGGTATTGATTTTCTTGACAGTATCGTAGTCACTGACAACCGCGTATTCATGGTTTTCGAGGTTAACAATAATTGCTTCTTCCTCACTGATGGTAATTTGCGCTGAGTTACTTGTCGTTGGAACAGGTGAACTCGGCAGAATATCTTCATCGAGTAATTTATTAATCAGTGACGATTTGCCAGAGGAGAAATGTCCGACAAAACTGATGATTTTTTTATCTTCATAGACTTTCTTAATGATTTCATTGATTTGAGCAACGAGCAGCGCGTTGCTTGATTTTTCCACTTCTTTTTTGAGCTTGTAGAGTAAATCAATTTTCTGTTTAACGTCCATGTCAATCCCCTAACTTTGTTGTTATCTTTTACCCCAGTACTGATAATAAGTACATTCAAGATACCCATTGAATAGTTTTCGTCGTTTCGTCGCTTTCTGTCCGATGAGCACTTCAAAGTCTTTGTAGCTGGTCATGATATACAATGACCATTTGTCATGGCGCTTGATAAGTTCCCCTAAATAGCGATACATCGCTTCTACTTCATGACGTTCTCCGATACGCTCACCATACGGCGGGTTCCCGACAATCACACCTTTTTCAGCAGCTAAAGTTAAATCATGCACATTCANNGCAATTTCAATCATTTTAGGATCAATGTCACTTGCCTGCACTGAAATTTCTTTATCGTAATCTGCTGCATTTTCAGCTTTGATCCGTTCTTCCTCGTACATCCCATCAGGAATGATATCCCATGATTCACTAGCGAAATCCCGATTGAAGCCCGGTGCAATATTCTGCGCGATCATCGCCGCCTCAATAGCAATCGTACCTGAGCCGCAGAATGGATCGATAAATGGCGTATCCCCTTTCCAGTTAGATAACAGCACTAAAGCTGCTGCAAGAGTTTCTTTCATCGGCGCTTCACCTTGTGCAAGACGATAGCCCCGTTTATGCAGGCCAGCTCCCGAAGTATCGATAGTCAGCAGCACTTCGTTTTTCAATATGGAAACTTCTACTTTATAGAGTGCGCCGTTCTCATCAAGCCAGCCTTGTTTGTGATAAGCTTTTTTCAGACGTTCGACAATCGCTTTTTTAACAATCGCCTGACAGTCCGGCACACTGTGCAGGACTGACTTCACACTTTTTCCTGAAACCGGGAAGCTCCCGCTGTCAGAAATAATATCTTCCCACGGCAGTTTACGCGTTCCTTCAAACAACTGATCAAACGTTGTCGCCTTGAACCGTCCGACCACTATCTTCACGCGATCTGCACTTCTCAACCATAAATTAGACTGCACGATTGCTCTCGCATCACCTTGATATAACACACGGCCGTTCTCGGTCTCTGTGTCAAAGCCGAGTGCCTGAACTTCTTTTGCAGCCACTGATTCAATCCCCATCGGCGTTGTCGCTAATAATTGGTACATAATTTTCTCCTTTATTATAAGTTTACATAATATTATTATCATAATTATAAAATCAAAAAAATAATTCTTTTACATCATATCATTTTTTGACCATTCTGATGACAAATAAAAAAGCTCTCCTTAACGGGAGAGCTACTAGAAAGATATCTCTGTAAGCCATGTTCTGTTCCTTAGT
>DJUI01000062.1 GCA_002438305.1 Staphylococcaceae bacterium UBA6286
CGTTTATGACAGCGGAAATGATTTTGAAACCATTACAGCAAACGCATGGCCGGATGCATTTAACAGCAGCCAGGAAGAACCCGGTCAAATTGAATTTGATTCAAGAAGTGATGACAAAGGACCTGAACCTGAATCAGTGACCGTAGGAAAAATTGACGGTCATCAATATGCGTTTATTGGTCTGGAACGAACTAACGGCATTATAGTGTATAATATCGATAATCCGACAAAGCCAAAATTCGAGGCTTATTTTAAAGCAGCTGATAATGGTGATGTGTCGCCGGAAGGTTTAACGTTTATCCCTAAAGAAGATTCACCGGTCCATCGACCTTTGTTGTTAGCAAGCCATGAGATGTCAGGAACTATTGCTGCTTATGAACTAAGCTATATTAAATAATATTTGATTGAAGTTAAGAGAGGTAATATCATCAGCAGGTTACCTCTCTTACACATATCTTCCTATAATATATATTATGTAAACTAGAATATCGAAAAAACTAGGCTGCTCATATCATTCACTGACACAGCAAAATCCGGACACATTTATGTGGTCCGGATTTTATGTTATTTACGGATGATTTTTCGGCCGATGGTCTTAACACCGCGGCCAGCTTTGCCAGCTGTCTGATACAAAGTATATTTAGGTTTGTTGATCACTTTAGTGAAATCTCCGACAAGTTCTTCGATCTGAGCATTAAAACCACGTTTAAACCGGTAGACACCATAATCTTCGCCGGTTTCAGAGAAATCTCCAGAAATACCATAAAAATTATATCTGCTGTATCCATGTTCAAAACAATAATTGATCATATACCAATGCATGGCATATGGTCCCATGAACTGACTATATTTATTGCTTGAACCACCAGAGAAATAATTGATTTCAAAGTGATTTTCGAAATACATGCCTGCAGCAAGATTCAGTATTCGTCCATCTGTTTTTTTCAGTTCATTGGCATCCAGTAAGTTTTGCTGCAGCTGATTAATTTGTTTGTCTAAATCCGCTATTTTTTTTATGAGCTTATCGCTTTTATTATCGTGCGTCATCATCTGATCACGCTTCGTTTCAGCGGTATTTAGTTCTTCTGTTAAGCTGCCGATATGTTCATCAAGGTCGATATATGCAAGCGGCATAATGACTTTATTGTCATAGTTTTCAGCAAACTGACGGAAATAATCATCGTCACGACCAAGCATTCCCGTACGTTCTTCTGTTTCCTTATAGAGTTCCAGGAATACATTCAGCTCTTCTGGTGCCAGCATTCTGATTTTGACACCATATTTTTGTGATTTTTTCACATTCCTTTTACGTTGACTGTCAAACTGCTTCATAATCATCGCAGGTGTTTGATTATCCAAATACAGAACACTCATCCATCTTACTTGTGTATCCGTCGTATAACCTCTCGTAAAACCACCATGACTGTAGCCTAACGATTCCAGCAGGTCGACGATTGCTTGGTTAGTACCGTTCTCAGCCTTATAATTAACATCTTTATCATATGTTTTATAAATCCAGTACGGGTCCACTTTGACCAATAGACATTGGTTGCGTTTCAAGTATTGATCCAAGGATTTAAAGTAGTAAGTGACGAGTTCTTTGTTATGAAAATCAAGGACAGGACCTCTATTGGAATAATACATGTAGCTGCCGAACATCGGTATTTTTGAGAACAGACTGGCTGCGATGACCTCGTTCCCCTGCTTTACGCCGAGCAGCACAACAGTTGACCCCTCTTGTTCTCTATTTTTAATGTTCTCTTTGACCTGGAAATAATGACTCATCAATGGAGTTGTTGACATAAAGGTACTGTATTCCTTAACGGTCAGTTCTGTAAATTGCATGTTCATACCTCTCTTTCTACCTTTAACTATCCTTTGATGCGTTTGAGTGCGCTGTAAGCTCGATAGACCGGCTTATTAATAGGTGCTACAAAATCACCGATATATTCTATTACGTCTGCCCCGAAGCCTTTTTTGAATTTAATAACTCCTGCATCTTCTGCCTCGTCGCTGAAATCACCACTGATCCCGTAAAAATTATAGCGATTGATGCCGTGTTCCAGCGCATAGTTGATCATTTTCCACTGGATGGCGTAAGAGCCTGCAAAATGGCGGAATTCATTAGATGATCCTCCTGCCAGATAGACCACTTCATACGGATTAATCAGAAAATAAGAGGC
The DNA here is from genome assembly GCA_002438305.1 of Staphylococcaceae bacterium UBA6286. Taxonomy (GTDB): domain Bacteria; phylum Bacillota; class Bacilli; order Staphylococcales; family Staphylococcaceae; genus Macrococcus. Next base: position 2,184 of record DJUI01000062.1, read on the forward strand.
TGCTATCGGTAGTGTTTCACCATGGATAGCTTGAAGTTCTTCTGCCTCCTTCAGCTTTTCTGCTACAGAAGTCATCTGCTGTTCGGCTGATGATTTTTTATTCAATGCTTTTTTATTATCTGGTTTTTTGATGAGATCCTGTTCAGCTTTAGTGATTTCTTTGTCCAATTTGTCACGTTCAGTTTCCAGTTCAGGAATATAAGTATTGAAATCAATATATGCCAGTGGTACGAGTACTCTATCACCAAAGTATTTCATCCGGTCACTATAAAATTGATCATCTCTATCGAGAAAGGCTTTTTTTCCACTAGTATCTTTCATGAACTGACGGAAAAGATGTATTTCATCTTCTTTAAGGAATCTGACTTTAACTCCATTTTTTAAGACTTTTTTAGTGTTTCTTTTGCGAAGACTGTCCATATTCTGTAGTACAGCATTGTCATCTTTGTCTGTTAAGTCGAGAATAGAATGCCAGCGTATTTGGTGTATCGGATCAAATCCGGTCGTAAATCCTTGGTGTTGATAGCCGAGTTTCGGCATTGTTTCAAGCAGTGAAGCGGCAGGATACGTTTCCAGCTTGTCGCCATCGTGATTCCAGCGTTGATAAGGTACGTACGGATCGACTCTGACCATAAGTGCTCTATGATTTTTCGCGTAGCGTTTCAGCTCAGTGAAAAAGAATTGAACGAGCTTTGTATCGCTGTAATCCATGACCGGTCCTCTATTGGAATAGAAGTATTTGAAAATTTTCAGAACAGGAACTGCAGTCAGCAAACAAGCAGCGATAATTTTGTCACCTTCTGTTACACCTACTAAATGAGTTTCTGTTCCTTCAGAGGATTTTAAATCGTAATTGACTGCCATCTGTGTGAAGTGGCTGTACGGCTGTTGATCACAAAACTCGCCGAATTGTGCTCTTGTTAAAGTTATAAATTTCATTGTTAACTCCTTGTTAGTCGGTTGATTTAATTAATTATACACGAGTGTCTCACCATATATTAACCTATTACTTCGCTCTTACTATAAAACATGCTATAATTCGTTTATATAGAGGAATTTCTGATAATTCGCTTATTTAAACGAATATAGGAGGGGTATAATGCTTGGAATTTTCATTATGGATGTAACGCATAGCACGTCTTATCATAACACCGA
>DJUI01000036.1 GCA_002438305.1 Staphylococcaceae bacterium UBA6286
CGCGGGGGCAATATTATGCCGCATATTCATCTGCCGGTACAGTCCGGAAATAATGATGTATTAAAAATTATGGGACGTAAATATACGCGTGAAAGCTATCTTCAACTGGTCGATGATATCCGTCAGGCCATTCCAGATGTCGCATTAACGACTGATATCATTGTCGGATACCCGAACGAAACCGAGGAACAGTTTTTAGATACTATCGATTTGTATGAGCGAGTGGGCTTTGAACATGCTTATACGTATTTATATTCTCCGCGCGAAGGAACACCAGCGGCCAAAATGCAGGACAATGTACCGATGCGTGATAAGAAAGACCGGCTTCAGCGGTTGAACAAAGTGGTAGAACACTATACTGAGCACAAATTAGCGGGTTATTTAGGCCAGGAAGTTCTTGTACTCTGTGAAGGGCCTTCCAAAAAGAATGAAGAGATTCTTGCAGGCTACACTGACAAGAGTAAGCTGATTAACTTTGCTGGGCCTGCTGAAGCAATCGGCAAAATTGTCAGAGTGCGCGTAACAGAAACAAAACGCTATTCAATGAACGGTGAATTACTTGAAATATTACAACCAATAGAGGTGGCAAATTAATGTATACTAATGATGAAATATTAGCGAAAGCTAAAGAACTTGGCCATATGATGGCAAATACAGAAGCAGTTGAATTCTTCAAGCGGGCAGAAGCACAAATTCATGAAAATCAAACAGTGAGAGAAAAGATGGCATCACTGAAGTCATTACAGAAACAAGCTGTCAACTTTGAAAACTACGGCAAAGAAAAAGCATTGGCTATGGTAGAAACAAAAATCGAGAATGTTGAAAAAGAATTAGACGAAATGCCGCTTGTCGATCAGTTCAAAGATGCACAGGGAGAAGTGAATTCACTGCTGCAAATGGTGTCTCACGCCATCAGTCAGACAGTCACAGATGAAATTGTTATTTCAACTGGTGGAGATTATCTTGCTGGAGAAACAGGTGCACAGCGTGCCCATTCAGCTCCAGGTTGCGAAAATTAAATCATTAGCCGGTTCTTAATGAATCGGCTATTTTTTACATCAGGAGGGCATATGGATAGAGTTCATACGAGAAAGATGACACTCACTGCTATTTTGACTGCAATGAATGTTTTCCTTAGTCANNAATTGATTTACATTCCGCTTGGTCCAGTCAAAGCTTTTCCAGTACAGCATTTGATTAATGTCATCTGTGCTGTAATTGTGGGGCCTTGGTTTAGTTTTGTTCAAGCTTTAATGAGTTCATTGATTCGCAACATGGCAGGCACAGGTACGCTTTTTGCATTTCCAGGTAGTATGATAGGTGCATTGCTTGCAGGATTATTATATCAACGTTATAAAAAAATTAGTTTTGCAGTAATCGGCGAGGCAGTTGGTACAGGTTTAGTGGGGAGTTTGATGTGTCTACCACTCATATGGATGATGAATCTTGACATCGTGGTTCTTAAAGTTATCATGCCGGCATTTATTGTGAGCAGTGTAACAGGAAGTATCATTGCCGGTGTTCTAATGATAGTCATTTCAAAGCGAGGTATTATTAAGTGATAAAGGATTGAAGTGTATGAAACCAACGCCGATGATGGCTCAATATTTATCAATGAAAGAACAGCATCAGGACAGTATTTTATTTTTCAGACTTGGCGATTTTTATGAGATGTTTTATGATGATGCGGTCACCGCTGCACGCGAACTTGAGATTACATTGACGCGGCGTGACAAGAAAAATCCGATACCGATGTGTGGTGTGCCACATCATTCTGCCAGAGGCTATATTGAACGATTGATCGATAAAGGGTACAAAGTCGCCATCTGTGAGCAGATGGAAAATCCAAAAGAAGTAAAAGGTATGGTGAAACGCGAAGTTGTCCAAATCATTACACCGGGTACTGTCATGGACACATCACTAGATGAAAGCAGCAATAATTATTTAATGGCTGTTCATAAGACCGAGCAGTTCAATCTCGCATACTGTGATATCTCAACAGGTGAACTCAAAGTAACGCTATGTGACGAAGAAACATTCATCAATGAACTGGCATCCATCAAACCTAGTGAAATGATTACTTCAGAAGCATTCAGTCATCAACTGGAAACAAAAATTAAGACCATTGTTCCTGTCTTATCAGTTCATGATATGCCGCATAATGATCTGCCTGAACAGGCGGTGTTACTGGCCCGGGAGCTGCAGCCGGCAGTGCAGTTGTTATTCAATTATGTGACAGAGACTCAAAAGCGTGATTTATCACATATTGAAACAGCACTTTATTATAATGCTGTGGATTTTATGCGACTTGATTTGTACGCGAAGCGCAATCTGGAATTAACTGAAAGCATCCGTCTGAAAACACGAAAAGGAACGTTATTATCTATATTCAATGAAACAAAAACACCGATGGGCCACCGTCTGTTAAAAGAATGGATAGAACGCCCGCTGATCAACAAGTGGGAGATTGAACAACGGTTGGCTCACGTCGCTTTGTTTAATGACCATTTTATAGAACGGGATGAGCTGCGTAAGGCACTTAATGAAGTGTACGATATTGAGCGGCTTGTCGGTCGTATCAGTTTTGGTAATGCGAACGCAAAAGACTTAGTACAGTTGAAATATTCATTGGAGCAGCTGCCGGTACTTAACCAAATATTGACAAGTATTGATATCATGCCGATACCAGATGAAGAATTGTGTCACCTTGTTGAGTTGCTTGATGGATTGAATGATGAACCGCCGCAATCCATCAAAGAAGGCCATATCTTCAAAACAGGTTTCAACGAAGAACTAGATCAGTACCGTGCCGCGACGAAGGATGGCAAGCTCTGGCTGAACGACCTGCAGCAGCAGGAACGGACAAGAACCGGCATACGGTCACTGAAAGTGGCTTATAACAAAGTATTCGGCTACTACATTGAAATTTCAAAGGCTAATCTTCATCAGTTTGATGCTGAACAGTTTGGTTATACAAGAAAACAGACATTATCTAATGCTGAACGATTTATCACTGAACCATTGAAAGAGAAAGAAGCGCTGATTTTAGGATCAGAAGAAAAAGCGATCGACCTTGAATATGACTTATTTTTAGCATTACGTGATACGTTGAAATCTTATTTAGCAGTACTTAAGTCTGCAGCAAAGCGAATCGCTGTTTTGGATGTACTGCAAAATTTTAGCCAAGTGGCTCAAAAAAATGATTATGTCCAGCCGATATTCTCAGATGACCGCGTCCTTGACTTAAGCGATGCAAGACATCCTGTCGTTGAACAGGTCATGAACAGAGAAGACTATGTTCCTAATGACTGTGCACTGAATGATGATGCATTTATTTATTTGATTACCGGGCCGAATATGTCAGGGAAGAGTACATATATGCGTCAAGTGGCATTAATCAGTATCATGGCTCAGATGGGATCATTTGTACCTTGCAGTAGAGCAGAACTACCAATATTCGATCAAATCTTTACACGTATCGGAGCAGCGGATGATTTAGTGTCTGGTCAGAGTACGTTTATGGTGGAAATGCTGGAAGCAAAAAATGCACTGAATCACGCGACGAACAACAGCTTGATTATATTTGATGAGATTGGGCGGGGCACTTCTACTTATGACGGATTAAGTCTTGCACAGGCGATGATCGAATACGTCCATGATCACATTCAAGCGAAAACATTGTTTTCAACGCATTATCATGAACTGGTGCAGCTTGATCAGACATTGTCAGGGCTGAATAACATTCATGTAGCAGCAAAAGAATATAACGGTGAACTTATTTTCCTTCACAAAGTGATGAACGGTGCCGTAGAAAACAGTTATGGTATTCATGTCGCTCAACTGGCAGAGCTGCCGGACACAGTGATTGACCGAGCTCGCGATATTCTTCANNGTTCGAACAGGCAGAACATCAACCGATTCTGAATGAATCGGTAACAGCTTATGAACAGCCCTCTTTTAATTTGTTTGGTTCGGCTGTTGAAGAACAACTTAAAAAGCTCGATATTGCTCAGATGACACCGATTGAAGCCATCGTTAAATTGCAGGAATTACAGAATCAAGTGAAGTAGGTGAATTAAATGGGTGTAATACAGGAACTTGATATTCAACTGGCTAACAAAATCGCGGCAGGTGAAGTGGTGGAACGGCCGGCATCAGTTGTCAAAGAACTGGTAGAAAACGCAATAGACGCTGACAGCAGTCAGATTACTGTGAAAGTGATAGAAGCAGGACTTCAAAGCATTACGGTGACAGATAACGGCACAGGTATAGCGGAAGATGATCTGCCGCTGGCGTTCGGCAGACATGCGACAAGTAAAATCAAGGACCATCATGATTTATTTCATATTCGAACGCTTGGCTTTCGCGGTGAAGCTCTAGCAAGTATTGCTGCAGTCAGCAAAGTGATACTGAAAACATGTGCAGACGGCGCAGTAGGACATATGCTGACTGTTGAAGGTAGTCAAATGGAGCAATCGTTGACCCGGGCAAGACAAGGTACAGAAATTACGGTCAACGAACTATTTTATAATACTCCAGCCCGGCTGAAGTATGTCAAAAGCCTTCATACAGAATTAGGGAAAATCATCGATATTATGAACCGCTTTGCCTTGAGCCATCCTCATATTAGATTTTCGCTTTATTCTGATGACAAGATGCTGTTGCAGACCACCGGGAGTGGAAGATTGGCTGAAGTGATGGCATCAGTGTACGGTATGAAAATCGCAAAGGATCTCGTTCAAATAGCAGGTCAAACTGGTGATTATGAAGTGACAGGTCTCGTCGCAAAACCAGAACATACAAGAGCCAATCGTCATTACATGTCACTTTTTATCAACGGGCGCTATATCCGTAATTTCATGCTGACAAAAGCGGTGATGGCTGCTTATCATACGCTGCTTCCTATCGGGCGCTATCCAATAGCGGCCATCCATATGACGATGGATCCCGCATTAGTTGACGTCAACGTACATCCGACGAAGCAGGAAGTCAGATTATCCAAAGAGGCTGACTTAATGGCATTGATTGAACAGTTGATTAAGCAGGCACTGCTAGGAGAGTCGTTAATTCCGAAGATTGAAACGAAGAAAAGTAAAGTACTTGAGACATTCGAACAGCAGAAATTTAATTATGATCAGCATCAGTTAACTTCCGCGATCGATGACCACTCGGTGTCAGACAGAGTAAGCGACGGACAAAAAGACATCCCTCCTGTTGTAAGGGAAGTACCACTGGATGAGCTGTTACAGGATACTGCTCATTATTCAGCGCAATCTGATTCATTAACGACAGAGAGTAGAGTTGAGCCAGAGACTATTGAACGTCTGCCCTATATGGAAGTAGTCGGACAAGTACACGGTACTTATATTGTGGCTCAAAATGAAGAAGGCATGTTTATGATTGATCAGCATGCGGCTCAGGAACGCATTAAATATGAATTTTTCAAGAAGCGGATTGGAAACGTCTCTCATGATAATCAGCCCTTATTGTTTCCATTGACTTTGAGCTTCACTAATGATGAAGTGCTGCGCATTAATCATCATCTCGATGAACTGAATGCAGTCGGTCTCACGTTGGAAAACTTTGGTGGCAATGATTATATCGTTCAGGAAGTTCCTACATGGTTTCCAAAAGATGCAGAAGAAACAATTAAAGATATTATTAATTACTGTTGGACCCATCAATCCATTGATTTGAATAAATTCAGAGAAGAAACAGCGATCATGATGAGCTGCAAAAAGTCTATTAAAGCCAATCATTATTTAACACATGAAGATATGACACGACTTATTAAAGAATTAAGTCAGACGTCTGAACCTTATACATGTCCACATGGCAGACCGATTACCATTCAACTGACCAGCTATGATCTAGAAAAACTATTTAAGCGGGTGATGTAATGATTTTACCGGCCATACGCGAATTCAAAGATATTGAACGTTTTAATAAACTCGATTATTCGACATGTGTGGTGCTTGATACACATATCGGACACTTGACGAATATCCTTGATTTATTAAAGGCATCGGGGAAAAAAGCTTATATTCATATTGATCTGATTAAAGGATTATCAGGTGATGAAGCAGCAGTAGAATTCATCGTTCAGAAGTACAAACCAGAAGGCATCGTCTCCACTAAGCCGAAACTGATAAAAAGAGGCAGCCAGCTAGGAGTCAAGACCATTCTGAGTGTCTTTATATTAGAAACAATGGCACTTAAACGCAGCTTCACTTTAATTCAGCAGGCAGATCCCGACTATGTTGAAGTTCTGCCAGGTATTGCCTCAAAAGTCATCAATGAAGTGAAAGCCAACTCTCATAAGCCGATTATTGCTGGCGGATTGATTGAAACCGTAGCAGAAGTAGAGGCAGCGATAGCGCACGGAGCTGAGCTTATTACGACAAGTAATAAGGATTTATGGAAACATTACGAGCAATCCAAAAAATTTATTTGACAGCGTTTACATTAACGGTTAACATATTATTAAGTTAATAAATCGGACGAGATTTGAGACCATTATTTTTGATCATGTGATTATTAATAATGGTTTTTCCTGTTTATTGGCACAATTTTAAAGAGGAGTGGATTATGTGAGTGAGTTTTTAGCTGAGTTAATCGGTACAGCCATTCTTATTTTGTTTGGTGGCGGCGTTGTAGCAAACGTCAGTTTAAAAGGGGCTCTGGGTAAAGGCAGTGACTGGATCGTTGTAGCTGTTGGCTGGGGGCTGGCAGTAGTAATGGGTGTCTACGCAGTAGGCCAGATTACAGGAGCGCATTTAAATCCAGCGGTGACTATTGGACTTGCTGTCGATGGTTCATTTGACTGGGCGAAAGTACCAATGTATATCCTTGCACAAATGATTGGTGCAATAGTTGGTGCTGTTTTAGTATGGATTCATTACATGCCGCATTTTGCTGATGAAGAAGATCAAGGAGCTAAGTTAGGCGTATTTGCAACTGGTCCTGTCTATCCAAACTTTGTGGCTAACTTTATCTCTGAGATTATTGGTACAATGATTTTAGTGATGGGGTTATTATTTATTGGTGCCAACAAATTTACTGATGGACTGAATCCTATCATTGTTGGTGCATTGATTATTGCGATTGGTTTAAGTTTAGGTGGTACAACAGGTTATGCGATTAATCCGGCACGTGACCTTGGTCCACGTATTGCGCATGCGTTCCTGCCGATTCCAAATAAAGGTGGTTCAAACTNNAAACTGGAAATATGCGATCGTCCCTGTTTTAGGACCGATTGCCGGCGGTATGCTTGGTGCGACGCTATACCATCTATTTTTCAAAGGCCAAATCAATATGATCGGCTGGGTTTCATTATTAGTCGTCGTTCTGACGTTAGTACTAGGCGTCGTTATGAACAAATCAGTTCTTAAAGGTGAAGAAGCTAAATTAATGTAGGAAAGAGGAGATATTTGATGGAGAAATATATTTTATCGATTGACCAGGGGACAACAAGTACACGTGCGATGATTTTTGACAAAGATGGACAAGTAGTCGGCGTGTCACAACGTGAATTTAAACAGTACTTTCCTCAATCCGGCTGGGTTGAGCATGATGCGAATGAAATCTGGTCTACTACACTCGCTGTAATGGCTTCAGTGTTGACTGAAGCTAATATCAGTGCCAGCCAAATTGCAAGTATCGGAATTACCAATCAGCGTGAAACTGCTGTCGTCTGGGATAAAACAACAGATCGTCCAGTGTATAACGCGATTGTCTGGCAGTCCCGTCAAACTCAAGAAATTTGTAACGACTTAAAAGAACAAGGTCTTGAACAAGAATTCCGTGATAAAACAGGATTATTACTCGACCCTTATTTCTCAGGTACTAAAGTCAAATGGATTTTAGACAATGTAGAAGGAGCGAGAGAAAAAGCTGAAAACGGAGATTTATTATTCGGTACGATTGACTCCTGGTTAGTATGGAAATTAACAGGTGGTTCAGTGCACGTTACTGACTATACTAATGCGAGCCGTACATTGATGTATAATATTTATGACCTTAAATGGGACGAACAGCTGCTTGAATATTTAACTGTCCCATCGACAATGCTGCCTGAAGTTAAACCTTCAAGTGAAGTATATGGCACAACTGTGCAGCATCATTTCTTCGGTCAGGAAGTTCCTGTTGCCGGTATCGCTGGTGACCAGCAGGCAGCATTATTCGGTCAAGCATGTTTTGAGGAAGGCCAAGCTAAGAATACTTATGGTACAGGCTGCTTTATGCTGATGCATACAGGTGAACAAGCGGTTAAATCTGAAAGTG
>DJUI01000085.1 GCA_002438305.1 Staphylococcaceae bacterium UBA6286
ATGATGTTTGAAATCAACGACCGTGACAGAGTAGAGCTGTCCGAGCTTGAAGCGCTTGAATATAAACCATTGAATGTCGTGGAACGGGTTGATTATTTCTCCCAGGATAAGTTTCATTTTATGAGATATCAGCAGATGAAGACGATGCGACAAGAACTGAAAAAACTCAAGGCAGTCATGGAAATAAGAAAAAATAGAAACAAATAAAAGAAAGCACATCGATTCGATGTGCTTTCTTTGTTTTCAGCTACTGTCCATTAGCCGCTTTTTCAGCTGCGGCCTTCAGCTCTGCCGCTGCTTTTTCATTGGCTGCCTTGAGTTCAGCTGCTGCTTTATCGCTCGCCGCTTTTAAATCTTTTGCTGCTTGTTCACTAGGAGTCAGCTCGCTTGAAGGTGTCTCTGTCGTTGGTTTCTCTGTCGTTGGTTTCTCTGTCGTTGCTTTTTCGGTCGTCGGCTGTTCTGTCGTCGGCTGTTCCGTCGTCGGTTTCTCTGTGGTTGCTTTCTCTGTGGTTGCTTTTTCCGTCGTCGGCTGTTCCGTTGTTGCTTTCTCTGTCGTCACTGGCTCATTTGCAGAAGAGGCTGCACGTTCATTGGTTGATCGTGCAGCTTCTGTCGTTGGTGTCGGATATTCAGTTGATGATTTATCTGTATCAGTTGTAATAGTGTTAGCAGGATTTGTTCCTGTTACTTTTAATTCTGAACCTACATCTGTCACGGAAGCAGGTTTCTCGAAATCTGTGCCGTCAATCGGGCTGATAGCAGTCATGACATTTTTGTATAGAATTTGCGGTAGTACTTGTTCATTATGGCCGATAAATGAATTTTCCCCGTTCTCAGCGAGCTTAGTGAAGCCCATCCAGACGGACATTGTATATTGTGGGGTATAGCCCGTAATCCAGACATCTTTTGCAGCATCTGTCGGCAGATTATATTCTTTATAAGTTTCATCGGCATAAGTTGAAGTACCTGTTTTAGCAGCCATATTGAGTCCTGGAATGCCAGTTCCATAAGCAGTGCCATAAGGCTCAAAAACATCTTTCAGCATATCAGTGATCATGTATGCGGTATAATCTTCCATTACTTTTTCAGACCGATGTGAAAATTTAATTGTTTCATCATCCTGTGTCACAATTTTTCTGATCGCATGAGCTTCATTGTACTGCCCACCGTTGCCAAAAGCAGAGAAGGCAGCCGCCATTTGTTTTGTTGAAAATTCTGATGCACCGCCGCCCAGTGCTTCAGCAGGGCCCAGTGTTTTAGAAGGGTACTTAAGACCGAGATCTTTCGCAAAGTTATAAGGCGCGTCACTGCCAGCTTCGTTTTTAGCTACTTCAAATGCTTTTAAGGCCGGGATATTATAACTTTTTCTCAGTGCATCACGCATCGTCACAATACCATGATTCTGTGTATCGTAGTTTTTGAACGTATTGCCGTTAATATCGTATTCACTCTCATCTTCGATTTTATGGTCAGTCGGCCATTGTTCTTTTTCAATGATAGGACCGTAGCTTAATATCGGTTTGATGGTTGAACCGACTGCGTGAGGATCGGTTGCCTGATTGCGGTCAACCACATCCTGATAATTACGTCCGCCGGAAATTGCGGCAAGACCACCGGTTTTTGTATCTAGAATAGTGACACCTGTTTGATTGTATTTATTTTTGTAGGCAGTCAAATTATCAACGTTATTCTGCAGCGTCTGCTGTGCATTCATATCCATATTGGTATAGATATCCAGTCCGCTCGTTAATATGTCATTGATTGACTCACCTTTAAATTCTTTATTGTTCTTAATTTCTTCTTTGATGATATTGACGTAAGATGCATACTGAGGGTCATTCTGCTCAATATTTTGGCGATCAGCCGTCGTTCGTTCTACTAAATTAGCAGACAAATCTTCACTTTGTGCTTTTTCCATTTCTTCTTTTGTAATGCGGTTATGACGGTTCATCAAATAGAGAACCGTGTCTTTTCTTTTTTCAGCAGCTTCTGGATGATCGTAAATATTATAGCTGTTAGGAATCTGAGGAAGACCAGCTAAATAGGCTGATTCTGCAAGAGTCAAATCACTCAGATCTTTGTTGAAATAATACTGAGCTGCTGTTTTGACACCATAAATTCCGTCAGAATAATAAATTTTGTTCATGTACATTTCAAAAATATCATTCTTGCTGTATTCCTGCTCTAAGCGATAGGATAAGTATGCTTCCTGTGCTTTACGTTCGATGGACTTCTTATCCGTCAGAAATGACCGTTTAACCACTTGTTGCGTCAGAGTAGAAGCCCCTTGGGAGCCGAATCCTTTAGTGACGTTTTTAAATACAGCACCTGTCAGACGTTTGAAATCAAGTGCACCGTGTTCGTAGAAACGATTATCTTCAGTCGCCAGAACAGCGTCGCGCATCTCATCAGGGATATCTGCGAACTTGACACTTTCGCGTTTCTGACCCATATAGAGCACAGTCGCCAAGTTATCATTTTTATCATAGATTTTAGTAGGCAGCTGGTCTCTTAAACTGCTTTCGTTGAAGGAAGGGGCTTTCCACGCATAATAGATGAACATGCCGAGCCCAAGAATCAACATGAGGGCAGCTGCTATGACTAATCCTCCTATGATTTGAAGGATNNGATCAGCTTCTTTGTATTTCTTTTCTTCTTTTTGTTAGTTGCCATTAATTAATCCTCACTCTCACGTTTCAAGTTCAAGGCTGCCAAATAATCGAGCCTAGGTAGATACTCATACGGTATCAATATACCATCGTTCTTAATTTCAGTTAAAGTAATTGATTTTCTACCGCCTTTCATATAACGGTCCCAGTACACTATCAGCTGATTGAAAGGGAGTAGATAGACATCATCCCAATGAGAAAAATGAATCAGTAGGAAACAAATGCCTCCTTGAGCAGCCACTTGATTCATATGGTCAATTTGATGCGGATGCAGATTCTGAAGTGGAAAACTTGTCTTATTATGTGTTTCCTTTGCTTCAAAATCAATATGGTGACCGCTATAGATGCCATTATAGTCAGTAGTGGAAGGCGTTTTAAAGTAAGCTTCCTTTATCACTGCTTTGCTGCGCATCGGGTAATCGACTTTAACAATCTGTACAGGTGTCGGCTTCTTATGGATGACTGCGATTTGGTGAGTGATATAATATTGATTCGTTTTATCTATCGCTTCTTCAAACGACATACCGCGTTTACCATATTCAATCTTACTATTTTTCTGACGTGTTGTAACTAAGTCTTTAGTTGTATGTTTTTTTCCGTTCGGATAGTTTACCATTCCATATCATCCCGATTTTCTAGTATTATAGACATATAGTCGATTCTACCATATCTTAAGAGAGGTGACGCCTAATGTTACATGAATGTATTGTTTTTTTAATTAAAGATCTGGAAGAGATAGAGGAAGTATTTGTATCAGCAAAACAAGGGCAGTCATTTAATTTTGTTATTGATATTCAGCCGTTCACAGAACGAATCGATGCACATATTAACGATGTTCTAAAATATAAAGACGATATCATTGACATGAAGTTGATGAATCCTCTGAAGCTGGATTTAATGATATCTCACTTAAGAGAGTTGTCCGTCTCCTGTTTCTTCGAGAAGACGAGTAAAAAAGTATTTATTGATCAGTTCAAAGCAGTGCAGCATGATCTTCACTATATCGAAAGGCAGTCGGCTGGATGAAGACGCTCTATGTCACGGGCTATAAGCCCTTTGAGCTCAATATCTACAACAATGCACAGCCGGAAGTCAAATATTTAAAATTATTTCTTCAAGAACGACTGAGGCAGTATGCTGAAGAAGGTCTAGAATGGGTTATTATCAGCGGTCAGTTAGGGATGGAACTGTGGGCCGGTGAAGCGGCGATCCGCTTAAAGAAGAACTACGGTTTGAAACTTGCAGTTATCACTCCGTTTTTAGACCATACATCTAAATGGAATGAAGACAATCAACGATACTATGATAAAATCATGAGTGGTGCTGACTTTGTTTCAACTGTATTCGAACAACCGTATCAAGGCGGCTATATGTTTAAGGCTGCTACAGATTTTATCTTGAATAACACGGAAGGTGCTGTGATTATTTATGATGATGACAGAGAGGGCAGCCCAAAGTATACGGTGAGAGCCGTCGTTGATTTTGCGGATGAAAATGACTATACTATGGATATCATTTCGCTTGATGATATTTCAGTGTTCATCAACGATTATTTAAGTAATCAATGGGAGAATGGATGAGGTGTAATTATGGATGATTTAACATTGAAATTATCTGCTAAAGATATTTACGAAAAAGAATTTGAAAGAACGATGATTCGTGGATTCAAACCTGAAGATGTCGACAGTTTTCTTGATGATATCATTGCAGACTATCAAAAAATGGGAGATTTAAACAACCAGTTGATCAAAGTGATGGACGAAAACAAAAAATTAAAACGAGAAGTAGAAGATTTGAGAGTACGAGTGGCTACTGGTAGACAGGATAGTGGGGGTCAACAGAACAACTATGATCTGCTGAAAAGAATTTCTAATCTTGAAAAAGCAGTCTTCGGGAAATAGTATTTTTTTAAATGTTGTGCTATAATAAGAAACAATTGTGAAGATATCTCGGATAATCGCTATATACGTTGTATATAGAGGAAAGTCCATGCTCACACAGACCTGAGATGGCTGTAGTGATCGTGCCTGGCGAAATCATAAGCCAGGGCATTAATTTGACGGCAACGAACAGACCTAAGTCTTTGGATATGGTTTAAGTAGTTTGAAAGTGCCACAGTGACGTAGCTTTTTTAGAAATAAAAAAGGTGGAACGCGGTAAACCCCTC